>NZ_JBEXDX010000002.1:0-503666 GCF_040605995.1 Streptomyces sp. NPDC005492 | reverse complement strand
TCAACATATCTGGCGTTGATTTTTGGCACGCTGTTGAGTTCTCAAGGAACGGACGCTTCCTTTGTACTCACCCTCTCGGGCTTTCCTCCGGGCTTCCCTTCGGTCTTGCGTTTCCGACTCTATCAGACCGTTTCCGGCTTCTGATTTCCTCGGTGCTTTCCAGGTTTCCGCTTCCGCGTTTCCCTTTCCGGCGGTTCCGACTCTATCAGATCCTTTCGGGCCTGACTCCCAGTCAGCGGGGGCTGCCATCCCGGCCGTTGGGCCGTTCCGACGAGTGAGACTTTAGCGGAATCCCGAGTCCCGAGCGAATCGGGGGTGCGTCCTTTCGAACGCGGATTCCTCATTTCGCAAATACGCATGCCAATACACGCGACGACGGATCGTCGATTGTCTGTAGGTACTTGCGGAATGGTTGTCCGGGGACCGACCGGGGTCGGCGCTCACGTCGGACAACTCGGAGAACACTACGTAGGCGGTCGGGGAGTGTCAACTCCGCTCCGGAGAGCACCATACAGGCGTACGCTGTGTGACGTGACTACACATACGTGCGCCCAACAGTGGTGGGCCGCCTGACGGCGGCCGTACTCACGTATGTACTCAACGGCCGCCGCATCGGCGGCCGTTCTCGTATCTCCCTCCAGAGGGTCGGCCGGCCAGGTGCGGCGGTCCCTACCAGGAGGTGGAGAGATGACACGGGTCTTCAGTGGGGTCAAGCCGACCGGGCACCTGACGCTGGGGAACTACCTGGGCGCCATGCGGCGGTGGGTCGACGTGGACCAGCGGCAGAGCGATGCGCTGTTCTGCGTGGTCGATCTGCACGCGCTGACCGTGGACCACGATCCGGCACGGGTGCGCAGGCTCACTCGGCAGGCGGCGACGCTGTTGCTTGCGGCGGGGCTGGATCCCGAGCTGTGCACCGTATTCGTACAGAGTCATGTGGATGAGCACGCGCGGCTGTCGTACGTCATGGAGTGTGTGGCCACCGACGGTGAGATGCGGCGGATGATCCAGTACAAGGAGAAGGCCGCGCGGGAGCGGGAGCGCGGCGGGAGTGTGCGGCTGTCATTGCTGACATATCCCGTGCTGATGGCCGCGGACATCCTGGCGTACGGGACGGACGAGGTGCCGGTCGGGGACGACCAGGCACAGCATGTCGAGCTGGCCCGGGATCTGGCGGTGCGGTTCAACCAGCGGTACGGCCATACGTTCGTGGTGCCTCGGGCGACTCGGCCGGCGGTGGCGGCGCGGGTGATGAACCTCCAGGAGCCGACTTCGAAGATGGGGAAGTCGGACGACTCCGGGCCGGGGATCGTCTATCTGCTGGACGAGCCGGACGTCGTACGGAAGAAGGTCATGCGGGCCGTGACCGACAGTGCGGCGGAGGTCGTCTACGACCGGGACGCGCGGCCGGGGGTGGCCAATCTGCTGGAGATTCTGGCCGCTTGCGGTGGTGGGAGCCCCGCGGACTTGAGCGGTGAATATGAGTCGTACGGAGCGTTGAAGACGGACACCGCGGAGGCTGTGGTCGAGCTGCTCAGGCCTGTGCAGGAGAGGCACAAGGCGTTGTGCGCGGATCCCGCCTATGTGGAAGGGGTGTTGCGGGACGGGGCGGAGAGGGCGAGAGAGATGGCGAAGCCGATGGTCGATAGCGCGTATCGGGCCATCGGGCTTCTGCCTGCCTGAGCGCTGACCGCCCGCGAGGAGGGTGGGTCAGTTGTTGCCGGAGGCCAGTTCGCGGCTGCGGTCGCGGGCTGCTTCCAGGGCGGCGATGAGTGCGGCGCGTACGCCGTGGTTCTCCAGTTCGCGGATGGCGTTGATCGTCGTGCCGGCGGGCGAGGTGACGTTCTCGCGGAGCTTGACCGGGTGTTCGCCGCTGTCGCGGAGCATGACGGCGGCGCCGATCGCGGACTGGACGATGAGGTCGTGGGCCTTGTCGCGCGGCAGGCCGAGCAGGATGCCCGCGTCCGTCATGGCTTCGACCAGGTAGAAGAAGTACGCCGGGCCGGAGCCGGAGAGGGCGGTGCAGGCGTCCTGCTGGGACTCGGGGACGCGGAGCGTCTTGCCGACCGCGCCGAAGATCTCGTCGGCGTGCGCGAGATGGGCCTCGGTGGCGTGGCTGCCGGCGGAGATGACGGACATGGCCTCGTCGACGAGGGCGGGGGTGTTCGTCATGACACGGACGACCGGGGTGCCCGGGGCCAGGCGCTCCTCGAAGAAGGAGGTCGGGATGCCCGCCGCGCCGCTGATGACCAGGCGGTCGGCGGGGAGGTGCGGGGCGAGTTCGGCGAGGAGGGTGCCCATGTCCTGCGGCTTGACGGTGAGGATCAGGGTGTCGGCGGTCTTCGCGGCCTCGGGGTTGGTGACCGGGGTGACTCCGTGGCGGGTGCAGAGTTCCTCGGCGCGCTCGGGGCGGCGGGCGGTGACCAGGAGGTCGGCCGGGGCCCAGCCCGCTCGGATCATTCCGCTGAGCAGGGCTTCGCCGATCTTGCCGGTGCCGAGGACTGCGACTTTCTGGGTCATGGGTTCATCCTCGCACCGGCGGTGGGGAGGGGGTGGTCGCTGTCCGGCTGGCGGAACAACACCTCTGTGCGGAGCACCCCTGTGCGCAGCGCCGCTATGCCGTACGTCTCTATGCCGTGCGCCTCTTCAGGGTCGCCGCGCCCAGGCCGAGCACCAGCAGCGCGCAGCCGGCCACGATCAGGACGTCGCGTACGAAGGTGGCGGTCATGTCCGTGTGCTTGAGGACCTGGTTCATGCCGTCGACTGCGTAAGACATGGGCAGGACGTCGGAGATCGCCTCCAGTGCGGGGTGCATGTTGGAGCGGGCGGTGAAGAGGCCGCAGAGGAGGAGTTGGGGGAAGATCACCGCCGGCATGAACTGGACGGCCTGGAACTCCGAGGCGGCGAAGGCCGAGACGAAGAGGCCGAGGGCGGTGCCGAGCAGGGCGTCGAGGAGGGCGACCAAGAGGAGGAGCCAGGGGCTGCCGACCACGTCGAGGCCGAGGAACCAGACGGCGAGACCGGTGGCGAGGGCCGACTGGATGATCGCGATGATGCCGAAGGCGAGGGCGTAGCCGGCGATCAGGTCGCCCTTGCCGAGGGGCATGGAGAGGAGGCGTTCGAGGGTGCCCGAGGTGCGTTCGCGCAGGGTGGCGATCGAGGTGACCAGGAACATCGTGATGAGCGGGAAGATGCCGAGCAGCGAGGCGCCGATGCTGTCGAAGGTGCGCGGGCTGCCGTCGAAGACGTAGCGCAGCAGGAAGAGCATCACGCACGGCACGAGGACCATCAGCGCGATCGTGCGGGGGTCGTGGCGGAGCTGGCGCAGGACGCGGGTCGCGGTGGCGGTGGTGCGGGCGGCGCTGAGGGCGCTGATGGGCGCGGCGGCGGTCGCGGTGGTCGTGCTCATCGGGTCGTCTCCTTCTGGCGGCCTGCGGCCACGGCCTCGTCGACCAGGGTGAGGAAGGCCGCTTCGACCGTGTCGGAGTGGGTGCGGGTGCGGAGGGCGTCCGGGGTGTCGTCGGCGAGGATCCGGCCCTCGCGCATCAGGAGGAGGCGGTGGCAGCGCTCGGCCTCGTCCATGACGTGGGAGGAGATGAGGAGGGTGGCGCCGCGGGAGGCGGCGATGTCGTGGAAGAGGGTCCACAGGTCGCGGCGGAGGACGGGGTCGAGGCCGACGGTGGGTTCGTCGAGGACGAGGAGTTCCGGGGTGCCGAGGAGCGCCACGGCCAGGGAGACGCGGCTGCGTTGGCCGCCGGAGAGGTTGCCGGCGAGGGCCTCGGCGTGGGTGGTGAGGTCGACGTCTGCGATCACGCGGGTGACGTCCTCGCGGCGGCGGGAGGCGGCGGCGCGGCCGGGGTCGAGGATCGCGGCGAAGTAGTCGAGGTTCTGACGGATCGTCAAGTCGTCGTAGACGGAGGGGGCTTGGGTGACGTAGCCGATGCGGGTGCGGAGGGTGGGGTGGCCGGCGGGGTGGCCCAGAACGTTCAGGGTGCCGGTGACCTTGGCCTGGGTGCCGACGATCGCGCGCATGAGGGTCGACTTGCCGCAGCCGGAGGGGCCGAGCAGGCCGGTGATCTGGCCGCGCGGGACGGTGAAGTCGAGGTCGCGCAGGACGGTGCGGGGGCCGCGGACGACGGTGAGAGCCTCGGCGTGGACGGCGGGTTCCCGTTCCCTGACATCCGGTGTCTCGGGTTGCCCGGAAGGAGAATTCATCATGTGATGAATAATGCTCCGGTGAGTGGCGGCCGTCAAGCGGCGCGTGCGATGGCGCAGGAGCGTGTCGGCGTGATCGGAGTGAGGTGTTCCGGTATGTACGCCTCCGCGTTCACGGGGTGGCCACATGAATCCGGTGCGCGGCCAACTCCCTTTCCTGACAATGGATTTCAGTTCGCCGTGGCCTCCCCCGGTGTGGCGCCCACGCTGGAGGGCGTTGGAGGGGGTGCCGTACGACCGGGAGATGCGGTTGGAGTTGGGCGGGTTGCGGCATGTGGATCATGCGTGTGCGGCGGCCCTGGAGGGGTGGGCCGCCGCACGGGGCGGGATGACCGGGGGGAGCGGGAGTGGTCGCGGTCAGGGGGTCATGACGTGAGGGCGACGACGAGTTCCACGACGTAGGTCTCCTCCACGATCCCGTCCGGGAACACCGTCCGCAGGTGGTTCCGCTCCTCGGTGAGGAAGGCGTTGGTGCTCTCTTCGTCGTGGACCAAAAAGGCGGAGTGGCTGCCGATGTTGGCCAGGTGGGTGTCGACCGGGACGCGGCGGCTCCAACGGACCGTCCGGTGCGCGAAGTCGAGCCGGCCGGTGGGGTCGGCGAGCGCGGAACGCAGGCCGCTGCCGTTCTGCTCCACGACGCGGTCTACGCCGAAGTGGGTCCTGATGCGTTCCGACTGCTCGGTGATCCACGGGACGTCGAGGGCGCTCGTGTTCCACCAGAGCGCGAGCGCGCCGCCCGGGCGCAGGACGCGCAGCGCCTCCGGGACCGAGTGGTTGGGGTCGGTCCAGTGCCAGGCCTGGGCGTAGGTGAGGAAGTCGACGGAGTGGTCGGCGAGGGGGAGGGCGTTGCCGTTGCCCCGGACGATCGGGATGCCGGGGAGGGTCCGGCGGAACTGGGCCGTCATGCCGTCGCCGGGTTCGATCGCGATCACTTCGGCGCCGCGGGTGTGCAGGAGAGCGGTCGCGATGCCGGTGCCTGCGCCGATGTCCGCGACGCGGGCGCCAATGAGGGTGTGATGTGCGAGGTCTTCGATGGCGTCGAAGAGGGCCGGTGGGTAGGAGGGGCGGTTCTTCGCGTACTGGGCCGCGGCGGCGTTGAAGGAGTGGGCTCGGATGGCGGGGGTGGGGGGTGTGGGTGCAGTGGGCCGCTTGGTCATATGGCCATCGTGGCTGGGGTGGGTGCAGGGGGCAGGTGGTTTTTGGTGAGAAATGGAGTGCCGGGTTGGCGGAACCGGCCGTGTCAGGTGCGGCGGCGCTTCTTCGACGGGTTGCGGGTGCGGCGGGTTGTGCGCTTCTCGTACTGCTCCACTGCCGTTTCGTACTCCTGGCGGTGGAGTTGTTCGCCGGGGGCCTCGGTCAGGGAGCGGAAGAAGTAGGCGAGGAGGGAGCCGACGAAGCCGATGGCGAGGAGGCCGCGGAGGGAGGCCTGGCGGTCGGGGTCGGGGCGCTTTTTGAACGCTTCCCAGGTGTGGCCGAAGGAGAGGGCGCTACAGACCGCGAACATCACGATGACGAGGAGGGTGACGAGACTGCCGACGTCCGCGATCTGGAGGCCCTGGTAGGCGAAGCGGAGGATCAGGCAGGAGACGGCGGCGATCAGGAGCGAGGCGATCGGTGCGGCGATGCGGCGCGCGGTGTAGCCGTTGTCGTGGTTCACCCAGGTGGTGCCGAAGAAGCGGAGGGGTTCGGGGCGGGGGCCGCCTGTGGCTGGGGAGCCCGCGTCGTCCTGGGGGCCGGTCTCGTCGTTCACGGGACGATTATGGCTCCGGGGGTGGGCGCGGGCTCCCGGTGGGGGCTCAGTCGCAGCGAGAGGCTACGTAGCCGTCACTGCCCGTGTTCACATACGCGTCCGCGATGAACTCGCCGCTGCTGATGTTGTCCCAGATGTTCGACGTGCCGTAGGTGCCGGTGACCGTCGTCCCCGGCGTCTGGCAGTAGATCAGGACCTTCGAGCTGCCGGGCAGGGTGCCGACGACGCTGTAACCCGTGCCGGGGCCGCTGCGGATGTTGAGGCGGACGTTGGCGGTCGTGTAGGTCTGCGCCGCACTGGCCGTGACCGGTGAGCCCATCACCATGAGCAGGGCTCCGGCCACGCCGGCCAGCAGGACGGATACGCGCCTTCGGAATGTCATACGTCCCCCTGGGTGGTTGTGGTGGTGGGTCAGGAGCAACGCGGGCGGACGTACCCGTCGCTGCCGGTGTTCACATAGGCGTCCGAGATGTACTGGCCGTCGTCGATGTTGTCCCAGATGTTCGTCGTGCCGTAGTAGCCCGAGACGTTGGTGCCCGGCGTCTGGCAGTAGATCGGGACCTGTGAGCCCTCGGCCAGGACGCGGACGATGGTGTAGCCGGTGCCGGGGCCGCTGCGGACGTTGACGCGGGTGCCGGGTGCTATCGAGTAGTAGTGCAGGGCCGCCGCCGTCGCCACGGCTTCCTTCGTGGCTTCGCCCTCGACCTCTTCGATGCGGTCAACAGACATGAAAAACCTCCCCCGTTGAACCCCATGACTGCCATGGGGCCCCGTTGATTCCCCTAAAACACGCCATGAAACATATGTGCGCAACTCACACACGCAGGCTAGCAAGCCGCCTCTGTCCCGCACGGAGCATCGACTAGGCTCCGTGCGTCGCGCGCGCGGACGAACAGCACGGGGGTGGTTCCATGGCGCCACAGCACAACGCCGGAGCGGGCGCGGAAGCGGAACTTCCGGAGTACGCCGGTCACTACCGCCTGGAGTCATGCCTGGGCTCCGGTGGCATGGGGGTGGTGCATCTGGCGCAGAGCACCTCCGGGATGAAGCTCGCCGTGAAGGTCGTGCACGCAGAGTTCGCGCAGGACCCCGAGTTCAGGGGGCGGTTCCGGCAGGAGGTGGCGGCTGCCCGGCGGGTGAGCGGGGCCTTCACCGCGCCGGTGGTCGATGCCGATCCCGAGGCCCGACGGCCTTGGATGGCAACGCTGTTCATCCCCGGGCAGACCCTCTCCGAGCATGTGAAGCGGAACGGCCCCATGGCGCCCTTCGAGTTGCGCCGGCTGATGGCGGGACTGGCCGAGGCGCTGCGCGACATCCACCGGGTCGGCGTCGTGCACCGGGATCTCAAACCCAGCAACGTGCTGCTCGCCGAGGACGGACCGAAGGTCATCGACTTCGGTATCTCCCGGCCAAAAGACAGCGAACTGCGCACGGAGACCGGCAAGTTGATCGGCACACCGCCGTTCATGGCACCGGAGCAGTTCCGGCGGCCCCGGGAGGTCGGTCCGGCCGCCGACATCTTCGCGCTCGGGTCCGTACTGGTGCACGCGGCGACCGGACGCGGACCGTTCGACTCCGACAGTCCGTACGTCGTCGCCTATCAAGTCGTCCACGACGAGCCGGACTTGGCCGGGCTGCCGGAGAACCTCGCGCCGCTGGTGCTGCGTTGTCTCGCCAAGGAGCCCGAGGACCGGCCCACACCCGACGAGTTGATGCGTGAACTGCGGTCCGTGTCGGCCTCGTACGACACTCAGGCCTACATACCGGCGCAGCGGACCGGTATCACGCCGACGCCGGAGCCCCCCGCGGAAAAGCCCGCACCGCCCGAACGGCGGCGTGGGAGACGGCTGCGCAAGCGGGTCGCACTCGGGGCGGGCGCGCTCGGCCTGGCCGTGATCGGCACGCTCGCCTCGCTCCAGTTGTCCGACGACGGTGACACGACACCGAAGAGCGCCAGCCCGCGCACCACACCCGGCGCAGCGTTCGGCGGATGGCAGACGGCACCGGTCTCCAAAAAAAGCACACCCCAATGCTCCTTCGGAGCAGGGAAGTTGCTCTGCGCGCAGCCCGGTGTGGTGTTCGCCCTGGACCCGTCCGACGGCAGTCTGCTGTGGCGGCATGCCGTCGCCTCGACCCACCGGAGCGGCCCACCGGTGCTGTCGGGCGGCCTCGTGCAGCCCTCGCTGGACAGCGGCCGGCATCTGGAGGGCCTCGATCCCGCCTCGGGCAAGGTGCGTTGGCAGCGGACCGTCCCTGTGTACACCGGGCTGGCGGACGCCGGAGACATGCTTCTGCTCACCAACGCCGACGGGACGGTCACGGGTGTGGACGCCGCCTCGGGCGCCACGAAGTGGAACCACCCGGTGCCGGGCCAACAGCAGCCCTACTTCAACTCGTTCACCGGGGACCCGCTGGCGTATGCGACGAACACGTCGGACGACGGTGCGAACAGCCGGGTGACGGCGGTCGATCCGGACACGGGCGAGGTGCGCTGGGACGCGCGGCTGAAGGGCACGTTGCAGCCCGTCGGTTCGACGGGAGGGTCCGTCTTTCTCCTCTCCGTCGACACGGTCTACGGGGCCACGCAAGCCGTGGTCCGCTACACGCCGGACACCGGGGCCTCGCGGCGCGTGGCGTTGCCCGTACGACTTGAACAGGCCCACGCGACCGTCCGGGGGAACGTCGTCTACCTGGTGGGGACCGGCGGATCGATGTCGGCCGTGGACATGGGCGCGCGGAAGCGGCTGTGGGGTCTGGAAACGGCCGTGCTGCGGGGCTCCACGCCGGTCACGGATGGCAGGCAGGTGTACATCACCGCGGCGGACGGACGACTGCTCGCCGTCAGTGCCCGCGCGGGCCGACTCGTCGGGCAGACGCCGGCGCGCCTCGACGCCAACTCCGACCGGATCAGCGCGACGCTGCCCGAACCGGTCGTAACAACCAACCGCGTCTACGCCGCCGCCCCCGACGGCACGATCTTCGCCGTCAACTCCCTGACGCCCAAGGCCTGGTAGCCGCACGACGCGAAGGGCCGCCCCCGTCGGAACGAAGGCGGCCCCCCAAGGCGGCAATGCCGTGGCTCAGCCGAGCTTGCTGACGTCCCGCACAGCCCCCCGGTCCGCGCTGGTGGCCATCGCTGCGTACGCGCGCAGGGCGGCCGAGACCTTGCGCTCGCGGTTCTTCGGGGCGTACCGGCCCGCCAGGGCGGCCTCGCGACGTGCCAAATCGGTGTCGTCGACGAGGAGTTCGATGGTGCGGTTCGGGATGTCGATGCGGATGCGGTCGCCGTCCTCGACCAGCGCGATCGTGCCGCCGGAGGCCGCCTCGGGGGAGGCGTGGCCGATGGACAGGCCCGAAGTGCCGCCGGAGAAGCGGCCGTCGGTGATCAGGGCGCAGGTCTTGCCGAGGCCGCGGCCCTTGAGGAAGGACGTCGGGTAGAGCATCTCCTGCATGCCGGGGCCGCCCTTGGGGCCCTCGTAGCGGATGACGACGACGTCGCCGTGCGTCACCTGTTTGTTGAGGATCTTCTCTACGGCTTCCTCCTGCGACTCGCAGACGACCGCCGGGCCCTCGAAGGTCCAGATCGACTCGTCGACGCCGGCCGTCTTCACGACGCAGCCGTCGACGGCGAGGTTGCCCTTGAGGACCGCGAGGCCGCCGTCCTTCGAGTACGCGTGTTCGGCGGAGCGGATGCAGCCCTCGGCCGCGTCCTCGTCCAGCGCCTCCCAGCGCTCGGACTGGGAGAAGGCCTCGGCGGAGCGGACGCAGCCGGGGGCCGCGTGCCAGAGCTCGATCGCCTCCGGGGAAGGGGAACCGCCGCGCACGTCCCAGGTCTTGAGCCAGTCCGCGAGGGACGGGCTGTGGACGGAGTGGACGTCCTCGTTGAGCAGGCCCGCGCGGTGCAGTTCGCCCAGCAGGGCCGGGATGCCGCCGGCGCGGTGCACGTCCTCCATGTAGTACGTGCGGTTCTTCGCGACGTTCGGGGCGACCTTGGCGAGGCACGGGACCCGGCGCGAGACCTCGTTGATCTCCTCCAGGCCGAACGGCACCTCCGCCTCCTGGGCCGCCGCCAGCAGGTGCAGGATCGTGTTGGTGGAGCCGCCCATCGCGATGTCGAGGGCCATCGCGTTCTCGAACGCGGCGATCGTGGCGACGTTGCGGGGCAGGACCGTCTCGTCGTCCTGCTCGTAGTAGCGGCGGGTGATGTCCATCACCGTGCGGGCCGCGTCCTCGTACAGGCCCTTGCGAGCGGTGTGCGTGGCGAGGACCGAGCCGTTGCCCGGCAGGGAGAGGCCGATGGCCTCGGTCAGGCAGTTCATCGAGTTGGCGGTGAACATGCCGGAGCAGGAACCGCAGGTCGGACAGGCGTTCTCCTCGATACGGAGGATGTCCTCGTCCGAGATCTTGTCGTTCACCGCGTCCGAGATCGCGTCGACGAGGTCCAGGGTGCGGACCGTGCCGTCGACGAGCGTGGCGCGGCCGGACTCCATCGGGCCGCCGGAGACGAAGACCGTCGGGATGTTCAGCCGCAGGGCCGCGTTGAGCATGCCCGGGGTGATCTTGTCGCAGTTGGAGATGCAGATCAGGGCGTCGGCGCAGTGCGCCTCGACCATGTACTCCACGCTGTCCGCGATCAGGTCGCGGGAGGGCAGGGAGTACAGCATGCCGCCGTGGCCCATCGCGATCCCGTCGTCCACCGCGATGGTGTTGAACTCGCGCGGGATGCCGCCGGCCGCGGTGATCGCCTCGCTGACGATCCGGCCGACCGGCTGGAGGTGGGTGTGACCGGGCACGAATTCGGTGAAGCTGTTCGCCACCGCGATGATCGGCTTCCGGCCGATGTCCGCACCGGGTACACCGGAGGCGCGCATAAGGGCGCGTGCGCCCGCCATGTTGCGTCCGTGGGTGACTGTGCGGGACCTCAGCTCGGGCATCGTCGCTCGCTCCTTCAGACAGATAGGGCTGCTAACGAGCGTACGCCGGTCATCCAGGGGTCGGACACGGTGTCCGTATCGCGGGACGCCCGTCTCGCGGAGAGAGCGGCCTCAGGGGCCGGTCAGATGCCCCTGCACCACCGGCGCCACCCGCGCGATGATCTGCTCCGGGTCCGCCGAGGCCAGCGGCTCCACCTTGATCACGTAGCGCAGCATCGCCGTACCCACCAACTGCGCCGCCGCGAGTTCGGCGCGCAGTTCCGCGTCCGGGAGGTCGAGCTGGGCGGCGACCCGGCCCAGCACCTGGGAGACCACGAGCCGACGGAAGACGGCCGCGGCGGCCTCGTTGTTGACGGCGGAACGGACGATCGCCAGCAGTGGCCTACGGGTGGCCGGGTTCTCCCAGACGCCGAAGATGAACCGGGTCAGCCGCTCGCCGACCCCGTCCACCGGCCCCTCGGCGACGGCCTCCGGCGCGTCCAGCGCGGGCGCGAAGGCGACCTCGATGGCCGACTCGAAGACCTGTTCCTTGGTGCCGAAGTAGTGGTGCACGAGCGCCGGGTCGACCCCGGCGGCCTTGGCGATACCGCGCACGGACGTCTTCTCGTAGCCCCGCTCGGCGAACTCCTCCCGGGCCGCGGTCAGGATGCGGTCCCGGGTGTCGGCGGATTCCGTACGAGGGGGCCGGCCCCGGCGCTTGGCTGTGGCGTCGGTCACCGCCGGGGCACCTTCACGGCGGAGGCCAGATGCAGCCGCGTGAAGGCGAGTGCCTCCGCGAGATCGGCCTCGCGTTCGGCGCTGGACATCGCGCGGCGGGTGTTGACCTCGATGACGACATGGCCGTCGAAACCGGTCAGGGCGAGCCTTTCCAGCAGTTCGGCGCAGGGCTGGGTGCCGCGGCCGGGGACGAGGTGCTCGTCCTTGTTGGAGCCGTTGCCGTCGGCGAGGTGGACATGGCCGAGACGGTCCCCCATGCGCGCGATCATCTCGGTCGCGTCGGTGCGGGCGGTCGCGGTGTGGCTGAGGTCGATCGTGAAGTGCCGGTAGTCCTCGTTCGTCACGTCCCAGTCGGGGGCGTAGGCGAGCATCTCGCGGTCGCGGTAGCGCCACGGGTACATGTTCTCTACGGCGAACCGCACATCCGTCTCGTTCGCCATCCGCCAGATGCCGCTGACGAAGTCCCGCGCGTACTGGCGCTGCCAGCGGAACGGCGGGTGGACGACGACGGTGCTCGCGCCGAGCTTCTCGGCGGCCGCCTGGGCGCGCTGGAGCTTGGTCCACGGGTCGGTGGACCACACCCGCTGCGTGATGAGCAGGCAGGGAGCGTGCACGGCGAGGATCGGGACCTGGTGGTAGTCGCCGAGTCTGCGCAACGCGTCGATGTCCTGGCTGACCGGGTCGGTCCACACCATGACCTCGACCCCGTCGTAGCCGAGGCGCGCGGCGATCTCGAAGGCCGTCGCCGTCGACTCCGGATACACGGACGCCGTGGACAGCGCGACCTTCGCATCCGGGATGCGCACGACTGGTTCTGCCACGGGGGACAGACTACGGGGCGCGGCTTTGCGCACGGGAGCCGGTTCCTGTGCCCGCCCTGTGCGGGGCACGGCAACCGGCCATCTGCGGCGGGGGGTCGCGTGGTGGGGATACTTCATGGGGGTCTGATACGTCACGTACCGCGCGGGCGTTCAGTAGCGGGGGCGCCGGGTGCGGTGGGCGTCTGCCGGTGGGGGTGCGGGCCGACACCGGAGACGGGTACTCGTGCGTGCGCGGCGGACAGGCACGCGCGCATGGGCCACGGCCGGCCGGGCGAAGGGCTCGGACAGAACCGACACGAACAGCCAGGCCCCCGGCGGCCCGTCCCCCGCGCGTGCCCGACGGACAACCACGCGCGTGCTGCCGTCAACAACCACGCGCGCGTGCCCCTCGAACAAGAACGCCCCCCATGGCGCCCCGGCCTACGCCGACTGCATCTGATCCAGCCGCCGCAGGATCACGCCCTCTCGCAGGGCCCACGGGCAGACCTCCAGGGTTTCGACGCCGAAGAGGTCCATCGCGCCCTCCGCCACCATCGCGCCCGCGAGGAGCTGGCCGGCGCGGCCGTCGGAGACGCCGGGGAGTGCGGCCCGCTGGGCGGTGGTCATGCCGCCGAGGCGGGGGACCCAGGCCTCCAGGGACTCGCGCTTCAGTTCGCGCTGGACGTAGAGGCCGTCGGCGGAGCGGGCGGCGCCGGCGAGGCGGGCGAGCTGCTTGAAGGTCTTCGACGTGGCGACGACGTGGTCGGGGGCGCCGAAACGGCTGAACTCCCCCACCGTACGGGCGATCTGCGCGCGCACATGGCGGCGCAGGGTCCTTATCGCCCCGGCTTCGGGCGGGTCCCCGGGGAGCCAGCCGGCGGTGAGGCGGCCCGCGCCGAGCGGCAGCGACACGACCGCGTCGGGCTCCTCGTCGATGCCGTAGGCGATCTCCAGGGAGCCGCCGCCGATGTCGAGGACGAGGAGCTTTCCGGCGGACCAGCCGAACCAGCGGCGGACGGCGAGGAAGGTCAGCCGGGCCTCCTCGGCGCCGGTGAGGACCTGGAGTTCGACGCCGGTCTCGGCCTGCACGCGCGCGAGCACGTCGTCCGCGTTGCTGGCCTCGCGGACGGCGGAGGTGGCGAACGGGAGCAGTTCCTCGACGCCCTTGTCCTCGGCGGCCTGGAGCGACTCATGGACGACGCCGATGAGTTTGTCGACGCCCTCGGGGCCGATGGCCCCGTCCCCGTCGAGGAGTTGGGCAAGGCGGAGGTCCGCCTTGTGCGAGTGCGCGGGCAGCGGGCGCGCGCCCGGGTGTGCGTCCACCACCAGCAGATGCACCGTGTTCGATCCCACGTCGAGGACACCGAGTCTCATGTACGGAACGCTACTGCCACCTGCATCGATCTCCGTCCCCGGTGCGGTTTCTGGGGCCGCCCCGGGCGACTTACCCTGGACGCGTGCCAAAGACGAAAAAGGCGAAGACCGACAAGGCGGCCAAATCACCCGGCGATTCCTCGCCGGTGACGTCGGCCAAGCCCCCGAAGCCGTCGCAGATGTCGAAGAAGGCCCTGAAGAGCGACGAGAAGGGGCTCGACTTCGCGCGCGCGTGGGTGGAGTTCCCGGATCCGGCGGACGAGGAGCAGCTCTTCCGCTGCGATCTGACATGGCTGACCTCTCGCTGGAACTGCATCTTCGGAAGCGGCTGCCAGGGCATCCAGGCGGGCCGCGCGGACGACGGGTGCTGCACCCTGGGCGCGCACTTCTCCGACAAGGACGACGAGAAGCGGGTCGCCGGACATGTGGCGAGGCTCACGCCGGAGATCTGGCAGCACCATGACGAGGGTGTGGAGCACGGCTGGATCTCTCAGGACGAGGACGGCGACCGCCAGACCCGCCCCTACAAAGGCTCGTGCATCTTCCAGAACCGCCCCGGCTTCGCGGGCGGCGCGGGCTGCTCGCTGCACATCCTCGCCGTGAAGGAGGGCCGCGAGCCCCTGGAGACCAAGCCGGACGTCTGCTGGCAGTTGCCGGTGCGGCGGACGTACGAGTGGATCGACCGGCCGGACGACACGCGCGTGCTCCAGGTGTCGATCGGCGAATACGACCGCAGGGGCTGGGGTCCCGGCGGCCACGACCTGCACTGGTGGTGCACGTCGGCGACCTCGGCGCACGGCGGGGGCGACCCGGTGTACGTGTCCTACCGCCCGGAGCTGACCGAGCTGATGGGCAAGGCGGGCTACGACCGGCTCGTCGAGCTGTGCGAGGAGCGCCTCGCCTCGCAACTGCCGCTGCTGGCACCGCATCCGGCGGACCCGGTCGGCTGACCGATCAGGACGGACTCGGGTCGCCGCCGGCGGGCGGCGACGGCGAGCCCCCGGGGTCGGCGGGTGACGAGTCCGTCGGGCTGGGGTCCGGTCCGGCGGAGGTGGGCGGGGGCTCACTCGGCGTGGGATCGCCCGGGGCCGTGCTCGTCGGCGTCGGGTCCGGTCCCGAGGTAGGCGGTCCGCCGGGGCCGGGATCCGAGGGGTGTGGGGGGCCGCTCGGGGCGGGCGCGGTGCCGTAGCCCTCGATCGAGACGATGGCGCCGGCGGGTGAGACGGCCACGCGCGCGGTCCAGTGGCCGGAGGGCTCGCGCAGATGGTCGACGTACACCTTGATCGTCAACGATTCGCCCGGTGCGAGGGTTCCCGAGGACTGGCTGAGGTAGAGCCAGGGTGCCGCGGTGGCCGCGGACCAGTGGACCGGGACCGAACCGGACGCGGTGAGGGTGATGAGCGTGGTGTCCGCGCTGTTGGCGGCCGAGACACCGAGGTGCCCGGCACCCTTTTGGCCGGCGCCGGTGACACTGATGACCTCCACGGAGACATCGTTCTTGCCGCTCTTCCCGGGGCGGCCGCCGGGTCCGACGGTGCCGACGTCGCCCGCGTTCTCGTAGCCGCCGCTCGCGACCTCGCCCTCCAGGCTGCCGGAGCCGTGCTGCTCGCTCGCGGTGGCGACCCGGCCGTCGACCCCCTCGCCGGTCGGTGTGCCCCGGTAGGCGGCCCACAGGGCCAGCACGGGTGCCGCGATGACGGTGGCGACGACGGTCGTCGTGACGGCACGCGCGCGTAGCCGGTCCCTTCGGGCCGCGTGGTCCTTGGGGTCCATCGGGAAACCGCGCCGGTCGAAGCGGGGTGCCGCGGCGCCACGCGCGCGTGGGAGGTGCGCCATCGCCACGTGCAGGGCCGCGCGGGGCGCCTCCAGGACGGGCAGTTCGGCGGGCGTGACACTCGCGCCGGGCCAACTGCCGGGCAGCGCGCGCTCGGCGGTACGACGGCAGCGCGGGCAGTCGTCGACGTGCCGGACCAGTTCGCGGCGCAGGGCGCTGCTGAGCACGAGCTGATGGTCGCCGGTGAGCCGGGCGACGCTCGGGCAGCCCCCGGTCTCCACCACGGCGAGGGCCGCACGCGTGCGTTCCACCTCGCAGGCGGCGGAGGCCAGCAGTTCGCGGGCGGTGGCGAGGTCCATGCCGAGGACGGCGGCGACCTCGTGGGCGGCGAGCCGGTGGCGCACGGCGAGTTCGAGGGCCTCGCGCTGCTCCGGGGTGGTCCCGGCGGCCTCCGGCCAGGCGAGCAGGGCGAGTTCACGCCGCCGCTGGTCACGCACCTCCTCGGAGAGGGACGGTTCCTCCGCCTCGGTACGGCCCACCGCGTGCGTGCCCTGACGTTTCTGCTTGGCCTCGGTCAGTCGGCGCAGGCACACCCAGCGGGCCAGCGCGTACAGCCAGGCCCGGCGGTCCCCGGCCGGCTCCGGCACGCGCCCGCCCCGGCGCTCGGCCAGCGCCAGCACGTCTCCCAGGGCCGCGGTCGCGGTGTCGCGGTCGCACAGCACGGACAGGCAGTACGTGAACAGACCGTCCAGATACGGCTCGTAACGCGCGGGCGGACACTGCGCCAGCGTGCGCGCCGCGGCGCGGTCACGCGCCTCCCGATGCGCCCGGTGTGCGCCGGTGGTGCGGGTCGAGGTCTCCGGACTGCTGCTCATCACCCGTGCGACCGTAGGCGGCAGGAGATGGCACCTTCCGCCCCCTTGAGCACTTTTAATCCGTACGGGTGAAACGATCCCTCAATAGGGGACGGCACCCCCCGCCTCCCTGGCTCGTTCCCGACGGGCAGTGGCCGGATACCGAGCACTGACGGTCCGTCCGCCGACCGCGTTGTCAGTGCCTCCGGTTACGGTTCACGCATGGCTGCCCGTACGAAATCCACCAAGGACCGTCCGTCCTACCGCTGCACCGAGTGCGGCTGGCAGACGGCCAAGTGGCTCGGCCGCTGCTCCGAGTGCCAGGCCTGGGGGACGGTCGAGGAGTACGGCGCGCCCGCCGTCCGTACGACGGCCCCCGGCCGGGTCACCACCTCGGCGGTGCCCATCGGCCAGGTCGACGGCCGCCAGGCCACCGCCCGCTCGACCGGCGTGCCCGAGCTGGACCGGGTGCTCGGCGGCGGTCTCGTCCCCGGAGCGGTCGTCCTCGTGGCGGGCGAGCCCGGCGTGGGCAAGTCGACACTCCTCCTGGACGTGGCGGCCAAGTCGTCGAGCGACGAGCACCGCACGCTCTATGTGACGGGCGAGGAATCGGCGAGCCAGGTCCGCCTCCGCGCCGACCGCATCAAGGCCCTGGCCGACCACCTGTATCTCGCCGCCGAGACCGATCTGGCCGCGGTCCTGGGCCACTTGGACGCCGTGAAGCCGTCCCTCCTGATCCTGGACTCCGTCCAGACGGTGGCCTCCCCGGAGATCGACGGCGCGCCCGGCGGCATGGCCCAGGTCCGCGAGGTCGCCGGCGCCCTGATCCGCGCCTCCAAGGAGCGCGGCATGTCCACCCTCCTCGTGGGCCATGTCACCAAGGACGGCGCGATCGCGGGCCCCCGCCTCCTGGAGCACCTGGTGGACGTGGTCCTCTCCTTCGAGGGCGACCGCCACGCACGCCTTCGTCTGGTCCGGGGCGTCAAGAACCGCTACGGCACGACGGACGAGGTCGGCTGCTTCGAGTTGCACGACGAGGGCATCACAGGCCTGGCCGACCCGAGCGGCCTGTTCCTGACCCGCCGCGCGGAGCCCGTCCCCGGCACCTGCCTGACCGTCACCCTGGAGGGCCGCCGCCCCCTGGTCGCGGAGGTCCAGGCGCTCACGGTCGACTCCCAGATCCCCTCCCCCCGCCGCACCACCTCGGGCCTGGAGACCTCCCGCGTCTCGATGATGCTCGCCGTCCTGGAGCAGCGCGGCCGGATCAGCGCCCTGGGCAAGCGGGACATCTACTCCGCCACGGTGGGCGGGGTGAAGCTCTCCGAACCGGCCGCAGACCTCGCGATCGCTCTCGCCCTGGCCTCCGCGGCGAGCGACACCCCACTCCCCAAGAACCTGGTCGCGATCGGCGAAGTGGGCCTCGCGGGCGAGGTCAGAAGGGTCACGGGCGTCCAGCGCAGACTCTCCGAGGCACACCGCCTGGGCTTCACCCACGCCCTCGTCCCGAGCGACCCGGGCAAGATCCCGCCCGGCATGAAGGTCCTCGAAGTGGCCGACATAGGAGACGCCCTCCAGGTCCTTCCGCGCTCCCGTAAGCGAGAGGCCCCACGGGACGCCGAGGACCGCCGGTAGACTTTGCCCTGGTCTCGCCCGTCCGTACGAACCAGGTACGTGAAACGGGAGGACCAGAAGAACCTGCGACCCGAGGAGTGCAGTGGCAGCCAACGACCGGGCGTCAGCTCCCGGAAAGTCCGGTGGGAGCTCCGGTGCCGATGGCCTGATGCGCGCCTCCCTGAGCGCCGTGGCACCCGGCACGGCCCTGCGCGACGGCCTGGAGCGGATCCTCCGCGGCAACACGGGCGGACTCATCGTGCTCGGCTCCGACAGGACCGTGGAAGCGATGTGCACCGGCGGTTTCATCCTGGACGTGGAGTTCACGGCCACCCGCCTGCGCGAACTCTGCAAGCTGGACGGCGGCATCGTGGTCTCGTCCGACCTCTCCAAGATCCTCCGAGCGGGCGTCCAGCTGGTCCCCGACCCCACGATCCCCACAGAAGAGACCGGCACCCGCCACCGCACAGCGGACCGAGTGAGCAAACAGGTCGGCTTCCCCGTGGTCTCCGTCTCCCAGTCGATGCGCCTGATCGCCCTCTACGTGGACGGCCAGCGCCGCGTCCTGGAGGACTCGGCGGCGATCCTGTCCCGAGCCAACCAGGCCCTCGCCACCCTGGAGCGCTACAAGCTCCGCCTGGACGAGGTGGCAGGCACCCTCTCGGCGCTGGAGATCGAAGACCTGGTGACGGTCCGCGATGTATCGGCCGTGGTCCAACGCCTCGAAATGGTCCGCCTGATCGCCACCGAGATCGCCGAATATGTAGTGGAGTTGGGCACGGACGGCCGCCTACTGGCCCTCCAGCTGGACGAGTTGATCGCAGGCGTGGAACCGGAACGCGAACTGGTGGTCCGCGACTACGTCCCCGAGCCGACCGCGAAACGCTCCCGCACGGTGGACGAGGCCCTGGCCGAGCTGGACGCCCTCTCCCACGCCGAACTCCTCGAACTCCCCACCGTGGCCCGCGCCTTGGGCTACACCGGCTCTCCCGAGGCCCTCGACTCGGCGGTCTCCCCCCGAGGCTTCCGCCTCCTGGCCAAGGTCCCGCGCCTCCCCGGCGCGATCATCGACCGCCTGGTGGACCACTTCGGCGGCCTCCAAAAGCTCCTGGCGGCAAGCGTCGACGACCTCCAGACGGTCGACGGCGTAGGCGAGGCAAGGGCAAGAAGCGTACGAGAAGGCCTCTCCCGCCTCGCGGAATCCTCAATCCTGGAACGCTACGTCTGACCCAAGACCGTCAGTCACTGGCGAGCACGAACGAGGTCTGCGCCTTGGTGAACCCGGAAGCCTGAGCCTCCACCAAATAGGTCCCCGCCCCAGCCGAACCGGCAGCCGGAGTAGCACACTCGGGCGCACTGGGCTTGCGGTCCCACTTCAGGGTGTACGTGACGCTGCTCCCGGCGGAAACCCGGTAGTAGACACTCCCGGAGCCCTTGGGACAGTCGGCCGACGACCAGAAATCAGAAGTTCCCCCCGCCTCCGTGATCGTCAACACCGCGCTCTTGGGCCCGAGATCAACCTTGCAGTCACTGCCGGAGGAGTTCTTGGCAGTCAGCACAAAGGTCGGAGTCTGATCGGGCGAGTAGGAGTTGTGAAGACTCCGCAGACTCAACTGCACAGCACTGGCAGTGCAGTTGGGCAGAGTCGAGTCGGCAGGCACCGTAGTCCCCGTACTACTGCCGCCGTTGCTCCCCCCACCGGACCCACTGCTACCGCCGCTACCGTCACCAGACCCACCGGAGCCGGAGCCGCCACTGGCCGCACCCGACCCGCCCGACCCGCTGCTACTGCTGCTACCGCTACCACCACTCGACTCATCGCGCCCGCCGGGGTGTTGACTGATGGCGGGCCCAGAACTAGACGGCCCGGCAGTGATCGTAGGCGCAGGCGTCTTCCCGTTCTTCGACCCGTCCGCACCGTTCTTGCCGCCCCCGCCACCCGACGTGACGATCCAGGTGATCAGCAGTGCCAACAGGGCGACCACGGACACCATGAGGACCCTCCGTCGCCAATAGATGGAGGAGGGAAGCGGCCCGACCGGATTGCGCAGAGATCCCACGGCGCAAACTGTACGAGAGATCGGCGAGTTACCTCGCCCCACCCGCCGCTCCAGCCCCAACTTTTCCGGATCATCATCCCGGTAAGGGAGTTGAGCGAAGCGGACCGCAAGTCCCGTACGGCACGAAGGTGTCGTGTCGGGGGGTGTCCGCCCGCAGCGGTTGGCGCGTCAACACGGGTGCGTCGGTGAGCGACCGATTCCGCGCCGTTCCGAGGACGGACACCCCCCGGCGCGGCACCGACCCACGACGAAACGACGGGCGAACCACGCACGCACCCGCACCCGCCGAACCCTCCGCACATGGCAGGATCGGAAGGCGATGACTGCGCCCACGAAACCCCCGCACAACACGTCCGCCACCACCCCGGACGGAGTCGGCCTCCACTCCCCCGTGATCGACTGGTTCGAGGACCACGCCCGGGACCTCCCCTGGCGCCGCCCCGACGCCGGCCCCTGGGGCGTCATGGTCAGCGAGTTCATGCTCCAGCAGACACCGGTCACACGCGTGCTGCCCGTCTACGAGCAGTGGCTGGCGCGCTGGCCGCGCCCCGCCGACCTGGCCAAGGAGGCCCCCGGCGAAGCCGTCCGCGCCTGGGGCCGCCTCGGCTACCCCCGCCGCGCCCTGCGCCTGCACGGCGCGGCCACCGCCATAACGGAACGCCACGGCGGCGACGTCCCCACCGACCACGCCCAACTCCTCGCCCTCCCCGGCATCGGCGAGTACACGGCCGCGGCCGTCGCGTCCTTCGCCTACGGCCAGCGCCACGCCGTACTCGACACCAACGTCCGCCGCGTGTTCGCGCGCGCGGTCACCGGCGTCCAGTACCCCCCGAACGCGACGACCGCCGCCGAACGCAAGCTGGCCCGCGCGCTGCTCCCCGAGGACGAGCCGACCGCCGCCCGCTGGGCCGCGGCCTCCATGGAGCTGGGCGCACTGGTCTGCACGGCGAAGAACGAGACGTGCCACCGCTGCCCGATCGCCGCCCAGTGCGCCTGGCACCTCGCGGGCAAGCCGGAGCACGAGGGCCCGGCCCGCCGCGGCCAGACCTACGCCGGCACGGACCGCCAGGTGCGCGGCAAGCTGCTCGCCGTACTCCGTGAGGCGGAGGCCGACACCCCCGTCCCCCAGTCGGCACTGGACCGCGTGTGGCACGAGCCGGTCCAGCGGGCCCGCGCCCTGGACGGCCTCGTGGCCGACGGCCTCGTGGAACCCCTGCCGAACGGCCTGTACCGCCTGCCCGTGACCCGCACCTGACACACGGTCACTTCACAGACAGGCGACGATCCCACAGCCCACACCCAGCCCTCGCAACACTCCCGCAGCGCATAAACCACCCCACAACAACCCAAAAGCCCCATCCCCCTTACCCCTCACCTACTTCCGTTACACAACCGACGGACAGCCGAGCGCTCCCCGCAGGCTGCTGCGCACAACCCCGTGACAACCCCTCCGTAGCTTCGTTCCTGTGCCGCGGACCGGCGGGACACAGCAACGAAAAGCCGACAGCAGGCGGGTCGGAAACGGGGATGGAGGCGGTTGATCATGGCGCAGGGCGAGGTGCTCGAATTCGAGGAGTACGTCCGCACCCGACAGGACGCGCTGCTGCGCAGCGCCCGTCGGCTGGTACCGGACCCGGTCGACGCCCAGGACCTGCTCCAGACGGCGCTGGTACGGACGTACGGCCGCTGGGAGACCATCGAGGACAAGCGCCTCGCGGATGCCTACCTGCGCCGCGTCATGATCAACACCCGGACCGAGTGGTGGCGGGCCCGCAAGCTGGAGGAGGTCCCCACCGAGCAGTTGCCGGACGCGTGCGTCGAAGACGCGACCGAGCAGCACGCGGACCGGGCGCTCCTTATGGACATCATGAAAGTTCTCGCTCCGAAGCAGCGCAGTGTGGTCGTCCTGCGACACTGGGAGCAGATGTCCACCGAAGAGACGGCCGCCGCCCTGGGCATGTCGGCCGGTACGGTCAAGAGCACGCTGCACCGGGCGCTCGCCCGGCTCCGGGAGGAGCTGGAGGCCCGCGATCTGGACGCACGCGCGCTGGAGCGTGAGGAGCAGGAGCGTTGCGCGGCCTGAGCAACACCCCTGGGCCCGGCCCGAGCGGCACCTCCGGATCCAGCAGGGCTCGCGGGAGCTACGAGGCGGCGTTCACGGCGATGGCCGTGCTCGCCGCCCTCGCCCTGTTGGTGTCCGGCTGCGCGACCGGCGGCACCGGCGCCCGTGACGAGGGCCCGGCGCACTCGGACACGGTGGCGGGCCCCTTGGAGGCGGCCAAGTCCCCCTCGCCCTCCGCCACCGTCGACGACCATGTGGACGCGGTCAAACTCGTCAAGGATGATCCCGAGGTCTCGGCGGCGGTCAAGCGCGAGCTGAAGCCATGCGTCGCCGATGAGTACGCGGTGGACGTGTCGTACGGCGAGCTGACCGGAGGCACCGTCAACGACGTCGTCGTCAACGTGATGACCTGCGGCGACGCGGTCGGCATCGGCTCGTACGTGTATCGCGAGACGGGTGGGACGTACCAGAATGTGTTCAAGACCGAGGAACCCCCGGTCTACGCGGAGATAGACCGCGGCGATCTGGTCGTCACCAAGCAGGTGTACGAGAAGGGCGACCCGGTGTCGAGTCCCTCCGGTGAGAACGTGATCACATACCGCTGGGCCGCGAGCCGTTTCGTCCAGGAGTACAGCACCCACAACGAGTACAGCAACGCGGTCGGCGGCGAGGCATCGCCCGTCCCCACCGCGAACTGAGCGGGAATCGAACCAGCACTGAACCGATCGAACCGCCCGAACCGATCCTCCAGTGAACGCGGACGCCGCCGCAGGCGTCCCATGCTTGAGAACGACCCAAACGAGTCATACGAGGACTGAGAGCACCGGGATGGCAGACCAGACCCACGTCCTGTTCGTCGAGGACGACGACGTCATCCGTGAGGCCACCCAACTCGCCCTGGAGCGGGACGGCTTCGCGGTCACGGCGATGCCCGACGGACTGTCGGGTCTGGAGGCGTTCCGGACGAACCGCCCCGACATCGCGCTCCTCGACGTCATGGTCCCCGGCCTGGACGGCGTCAGCCTGTGCCGCCGGATCCGCGACGACTCGACCGTGCCGGTGATCATGCTGTCGGCGCGCGCCGACTCGATCGACGTGGTGCTGGGCCTGGAGGCCGGCGCCGACGACTACGTCACCAAGCCCTTCGACGGTGCCGTCCTGGTCGCCCGGATCCGCGCGGTGCTGCGCCGCTTCGGGCACGCGAACGGCGGCGACCGTACGACGGACGCCGAGGCTGACCCGGTCGACGGCGGGGTGCTCACCTTCGGCGATCTGGAGATCGACACCGAGGGTATGGAGGTGCGCCGGGCCGGGCAGCCGGTGGCGCTGACGCCGACCGAGATGCGGCTGCTGCTGGAGTTCTCCTCGGCGCCGGGCACGGTCCTCTCCCGCGACAAACTCCTGGAGCGGGTGTGGGACTACGGCTGGGGCGGTGACACCCGGGTCGTGGACGTCCATGTGCAGCGGCTGCGGACGAAGATCGGCCAGGACCGGATCGAGACGGTCCGCGGCTTCGGCTACAAGTTGAAGGCCTGAGCAGGGGTATGCGGGGGAAATCACGGCGCGGAGTCCCGTCGTTCATGGACAGAGCGGGCATTCGTACGGGCCTGAGATGGAAGCTCAGCGCGGCCATCGCGATGGTCGGCACGCTGGTCGCGATCGCGCTCAGCCTGGTCGTGCACAACGCCGCCCGGGTCTCGATGCTGGACAGCGCACGCGACCTCGCGGACGAGCGGGTCCAGATCGCCCAGCGCAACTACGAGCTGTCCGGGCGGCCGAACTTCCCCAGCATCAAGATCGACGACCCCAGCCTGCCGCCGGCCCTGCGCGAGAAGGTCGAGGAGGGCCGCCGGGCGACCTACGTCACCGAGCGGCCGCACGGCATCCCGGACATCTGGGCGGCCGTACCGCTCAAGGACGGTCATGTGATGTCGCTGCACACCGGGTTCACCGACCGCAGCACGGACATCCTCAAAGACCTCGACCAGGCCCTGGTCATCGGCTCGATCGCGGCCGTGCTCGGCGGCAGTGCGCTCGGTGTGCTGATCGGCGGCCAGCTCTCGCGCCGGCTGCGTAAAGCGGCCGCCGCGGCGAACCAGGTCGCCAAGGGCGAGACGGACGTACGGGTGCGGGACGCGATCGGCGGCGTCGTACGGGACGAGACCGACGACCTCGCGCGCGCGGTGGACGCGATGACGGACGCGCTGCAGCAGCGACTTGAGGCCGAACGCCGGGTCACCGCGGACATCGCGCACGAACTGCGCACCCCGGTGACGGGCTTGCTGACCGCCGCCGAACTGCTCCCCCCCGGCCGCCCCACGGAACTCGTCCTGGACCGC
This sequence comes from Streptomyces sp. NPDC005492, assembly GCF_040605995.1. NCBI lineage: Bacteria > Bacillati > Actinomycetota > Actinomycetes > Kitasatosporales > Streptomycetaceae > Streptomyces > Streptomyces sp. NPDC005492. Next base: position 479,176 of record NZ_JBEXDX010000002.1, on the reverse strand, counting down.
GCGAAGGCGATGCGCACGCTGGTCGAGGACGTCCTGGAGGTCGCCCGTCTCGACGGGGCCTCCGAGCGGGCCGAGTTGCAGGACATCATGCTGGGCGACTTCGTGGGTCGCCGGGTGATCGCGAAGGACCCGGACGCGGTGGTGCACATCGTGCACGAGTCGGCGGTCACCACGGACCCGCGCCGGCTGGAGCGCGTGCTGTTCAACCTGCTGGCCAACGCGGCCCGGCACGGCAAGCCGCCGATCGAGGTCTCGGTCGAGGGCCGGGTGATCCGGGTCCGCGACCACGGCCCCGGCTTCCCCGAGGAGCTCCTCGCGGAGGGCCCGAGCCGCTTCCGCACCGGCAGCAAGGACCGCGCGGGCCACGGGCACGGCCTCGGCCTGACCATCGCGGCGGGCCAGGCCCGCGTCCTCGGCGCCCGGCTGACCTTCCGCAACGTACGGCCCGCGGGCGCGCCGGACCACATTCCGGCGGAGGGCGCGGTCGCCGTCCTGTGGCTGCCGGAACACGCGCCGACGAGCACGGGCAGCTATCCGATGCTGCCGTAGACCCGTCCGGAGGTGAGCAGGTCACGCCCCTTCAGGTGCCGGCCACCATCACTTCCTCCCCTCTGGACGGCCCCACCCCGGCCCCCCTGCCGGCGAAGTACCGCTGGGCGAGCTCACTCGCCGACACATGCCGTGTCTCCCGGAACCCGCACTCCCGCCCCAGCTCCAACACCTGCTCCGGGGTGAAGAAGCTCAGGAACGGCGTGCCCGCGGCGCGAGCGCCCTCCACCGCCACCTCCAACTGCGCGCGCTGCTCCGGCTCCACGTCGTCGACCGGCCGTAGGAAGGTGGTGACCAGGGTGGAACCCGGGGCGAGTCGGGCGATCAGGCGGAAAATGGTGGTGATGGCGTCCTGGGTGAGGTACATGGTCACCCCGGTCGCGGCGACCACGGCGGGCCGCCCGGTGTCGAGGCCGGCGGCGGCCAACCGCCCCCACCAGTCGCCCTCGAAGTCCACCGGCACGAACCGGAGCCAGTCCGGGACGTCGTACCCCAGCTCCGCCAGGCGCCGCCGCTTCCAGGCCTGGGTACCGGGCCGGTCGACCTCGAAAACCCTTATTTTCGCGCCCAGTTCGGGCCGGCGCTGGGCGAAGGTGTCCAGCCCGGCACCGAGTACGACGTACTGGTCCACGCCCTTCTCCGCCTGCTCCAGGACCACGTCCTCCACAAAGCGGGCCCGCGCCACGATCGAGGCCCGGATCCGACGCGTGGCCTCGACGTCCATGTCGGGACGGTCCCGCCAGTCGTCCCCCGGGTCCGCGAGCCGCAGCCCGACCTCGTCCTCGATCACATGCGGCGGCGGGTCGACCTGCGCGTGCAGCGCCCGCCACAGGGCGACCCGGACCGCGGTGTGGTCGGCGATCGCGGGTTCCCGCTCGGCGGAGCCGCTCAGCATGCCCAGTCCTTCGACAGGTCGAGCTGACCGTCGCTGGGCTGGGTGAAGGAGAACCAGTTGCCGGAGTCGTCGCGGAACACCGCCTCGGTGCCGTAGGGACGCTCCTGCGGTTCTTGCAGGAACTCCACGCCCCGGTCCTTGAGCTTCTTGTAGTCCGCGTGGATGTCGTCCGTCGTCAGCGCACCCGCGCCGAGGACCCCCTTGGCCACGAGTTTCCTGACCATCTCGGCGGACTCGGGGTCCATCGCGGGCGGGCCCGGAACCATCAGCGTGAGGTCGACGTCGGGCTGGTTCTCGGCGCCGACCGTGAGCCAGCGCATGCCGCCTTCGCCCATCGTCAGGTCCGAGCGGACCTCAAGGCCCAGCTTCTGCGTGTAGAACTCCTTGGCCCGGTCCTGGTCGAGAACCCAGACGGTCGAGATCTTGAGTCCCTTGATCACGGTGTGCTCCTGCCGTCGGTGGTTGTCTCCCGGTCTCCCGGTCTCCCGGTCTCCCGGTCTCCCGGTCTCCTGCTCCATCACCGTAGGCAGCGGCGACGTCAGCCCGCTTCTCCGGAATTGCTGCGTCGCGCGCCGCCCGGGCCGCTTCTGAAGCCACCGGCCCAGAGCATGGCGTAACACCCCGGTATGAGCGCGGCCCCGCGGCCCACGTGCTTCGCCCGGTACTCGGTGGGGGTCAGCCCGGTCCATGCCTTGAACCGCGTCGAGAACGTGCCCAGGCTGCTGAAGCCGACGAGGTTGCAGATCTCGGTCACCGACAGGTTGGCGGTGCGCAGGAGGTCCTCGGCGCGCTCGATGCGGCGGTGCGTCAGATAGTGACCGGGCGTCTCGCCGTAGGCCTCCTTGAAGGCCCGGATGAAGTGATACCGCGAGTACCCGGCATGCGCGGCCACCGCGCCCAGATCGAGCTCCGGCTCGGCCCAGTCACGGTCCATGGCGTCCTTGGCGAGACGCAACTGCCGCATTTTGTCCATGAACCCGATGGTGACACGGGCCACTGACATCGACGCGGGTCCGGTCCCTCTCAACACCGGCCCGCACACTCAGCCCGTCCGGCGTTTGAGGACGAGGCCCTTCAGGCCGACGGGGGTCCGGGGGCGGAGCCCCCGGCAGCGGAACGCAGACGACGACAAAAAAGAAGGCCCCCCGGGGCGGACACCAACCGGGGGACCTTCAGCTCACGCGCAGCGGATCAGACAGCCTCGACGACCGACGCCGGCGCCACCGCTTCCTCGCCAGGCTTAGGCGCAGCCGACCCCGCTCCCTTCAGCGGAACCTCCTTCACGAACACCGCCGCCACCAGCGCGACCACCGCGACCACGGCCCCCAGCAGGAACGCGGAGTGCGTGCCGGCCGACACCGCGTGCTGGTACGCCTCGCGGGCCACCGCCGGCAGCTTCTCCAGGCTCTTCGCGTCGAGCTGGGCGGACTGCTCGGTCACCTTGGAGCCGATCGCACCGGCCCGCTGGGCCATGACGTCCTGGACCCGGTGGTTGAACAGCGCGCCCATGATGGCGACACCGAAGGAGGAGCCGAGCGTGCGGGACAGGGTGCTCGTGGAGGACGCGACGCCCATGTCCTTCATCTGCACGCTGTTCTGCGCGACCAGCATGGTGATCTGCATCAGACAGCCCATGCCGAGCCCGACGACGGCCATGAACACACCGGACATGAACCGGGTCGTGTCGGTGTCCATGGTGGACAGCAGGTACAGGCCGACACCCATGAGGACGCTGCCGACGACCGGGAACACCTTGTACTTACCGGTGTTGGTGGTCACCCGCCCCGCGACCATCGAGGTCACCAGCATCGCGCCGAGCATCGGCAGGAGCAGCAGGCCCGAGTTGGTCGCGGACGCGCCCTGCACGGACTGCTGGTACAGCGGCAGGAACAGGGTCGCGCCGAACATCACGAAGCCGGTGATGAAGCCGATGATCGCCATCAGGGTGAAGTTGCGGCTGCGGAAGATGTGCAGCGGCACGACCGGCTCGGTGGCCTTGGTCTGCCAGAACACGAACCCGATGAGCGCGGCCACGCCGATGCCGATCAGCTCCATGATCCGCGCGGACGTCCAGGCGTACTGCGAGCCGCCCCACGTGGTGACGAGCACGATGGAGGTGATGCCGAGGGTCAGCAGTCCGGCGCCCAGGTAGTCGATGCGCGCCTGCGAGCGCTTCTTCGGCAGGTGCAGTACGACGCTGATCGCGGCGAGCGCGACCACACCGAGCGGCAGGTTGATGTAGAAGGACCAGCGCCAGCCCCAGTTGTCCGTGATGGTGCCGCCGACCAGCGGTCCGCCGATCATCGCGAGCGCCATGACGCCGGCCATCATGCCCTGGTACTTGCCCCGCTCACGCGGCGGGATCAGGTCACCGATGATCGCCATGACGCCGACCATCAAACCACCGGCGCCGAGACCCTGGATGGCCCGGAAACCGATCAACTGCCCCATGTTCTGGGCCATGCCGCTGAGCGCGGAACCGAAGAGGAAGATCACGATCGACGTCATGAAGGCGCCCTTGCGCCCGTACATGTCGCCGAGCTTGCCCCACAGGGGCGTCGAGCTGGCGGTCGCGAGCGTGTACGCGGTCACGACCCAGGAGAGGTGCTCGAGCCCGCCCAGTTCGCCGACGATCGTCGGCATCGCCGTACCCACGATCATGTTGTCGAGCATCGCGAGCATCATGGTGATCATCAGGGCGAGCAGGACGACCCGCACGCTCTTCGGTTGCTTCTCGGCTTTCTCCGGCGCGGCCCCTGGCCCGGTGTCGACCGTCTGTGTGTCCGCCATCTTTCCCACTCCCCTTGATACCGCCACCGTCCGGCTACTTACTTGCCGCCCGGCTAGTTGACTACACTAGGGAAAGTAGACCCGTAACTAGCCGGGCGTCAAGTAAGTTTGCTGGGGCATGAGACGAATGGGCGGCACCATGGACGGCACCAAGCGGCAACGTCGCGGAGACACCCGCCAGCGCATCCAGGACGTGGCGCTCGAACTCTTCGCCGAGCAGGGCTACGAGAAGACCTCGCTGCGCGAGATCGCCGAGCACCTGGACGTCACGAAGGCGGCGCTCTACTACCACTTCAAGACCAAGGAAGAGATCCTGGTCAGCATCTTCGAGGACCTCACCAAGCCCATCGAGGACCTGATCGAATGGGGCCGCGACCAGCCCCACACCCTGGAGACCAAGCAGGAGATCGTACGGCGCTACGGCGACGCGCTCGACGGCGCGACCCCGCTGTTCCGCTTCATGCAGGAGAACCAGGCGACGGTACGGGACCTGCGCATCGGCGAGCGCTTCAAGGACCGCATGCGCGGCCTGCGGGAGATCGTCATCGACCCCGAAGCGAGCCTGGTCGACCAGGTCCGCTCGCTCAGCGCGATCTTCACGCTGCACGCCGGCATGTTCGCCGTACAGGACCTCGAAGGCGACCCCGAGGACAAGCGCAAGGCCGTCCTGGAGGTCGCCACCGACATGATCACGCAGGCGCACGCCCGCACGCGCGACGCCTGGGAACCGTCCTAGACGGTCACGCCCTTGCCGCGCAGGAACGCTACCGGGTCTATGGCCGAGCCGTAGTTGGCGGTCGTACGGATCTCGAAGTGCAGGTGGGGACCGGTGGTGTTGCCGGTATTGCCGGACAGGGCGATGTGCTGACCGGTGCTGACGACCTGGCCGACCTTCACGTCGATGCGCGAGAGGTGGGCGTACTGCGAGTAGGTGCCGTTGCCGTGCTTGATGACGATGGCGTTGCCGTACGCGGGACCGTCACCGGCACCGTTCGAACCGGCCTTGACGACGGTCCCGCCGTGCGCGGCCACGACCTTGGTACCGCTGGGCACGGCGAAGTCCTGCCCGCTGTGGGTGGACTGCCACAGGCTGCCGGCCTGGGCGAAGCTCGCGGACAGCTTGTACTTCTTCACCGGGTCGACCCAGGACGCGGCGGTCTTCGCGCTGACCGTCTTCGGGGCGACGGTGGCGGAGGCGGCGCTCGCGACCCCGGTGCCCAGCACGGCGGTGGCTCCCAGCCCGACGGCCAGGACGGCCACCCGGGTGCGGAGCGGGGTCGTACGGGAAGAACGGGACGTGGCGCGCTGGAACATCGAAACCTCACGGGGACGGGGACAGAAGAACCACCCGGCACACACGGCCGCCGGATGGCACATCCATTGGTAACCCCCGCCCCCACGAACCCCCAAACCGCTCTTCTACGACGGAAGCTAGTACTTCATCTCAAAACTTCCGACTCCTTGACAGAGCGCATCTTTCGCATGAATCGCCCCTCGGACGGCAAAATCGCCCATTCGGTTCCACTCAATCTCGCGCAAAAAGTCCCTTTTGTTCCGAATGAGGATTGCGACTACCTGTCCTAGTAGGGGCCGAATCGCCTGTGCGGCTTGTCACCGGCAGGGGTGCTCGCCGGCCACGAAAATGTGGCGCAGACCTCTATCCACCTACCCATCAGTAACCCTATGGTTCCCCTCCCGCCATCCCCGCCCCCGAACATGTGTTTTCCGTACTGGCCGTGAGAGGAACCCCGACCCCCATGACGAGACGACGCCCCTGGGCTCGCCGTACCGCCACAGCCGCCGCCGTGTCCACGGCCGCCCTCGTGGCCGTGACCGTCCCGGCGCAGGCCGCGACCACCGCCGCCGCCGCGACGACGACGGCCACGGTGGACTACGCCACCTGGCAGACCGACTGCCAGTCGGTCATGAACCAGGCACTGCCCTACCTGAAGCAGCGGATCGCGGCCACGAAGCCCGGCGAGAAGCAGGCGATCGTCTTCGACATCGACAACACCACCCTGGAGACCGACTTCGGCTTCAGTTGGCCGCAGCCGGCCAACAAGCCGGTCCTCTCGGTCGCCAAGTACGCCCAGGAGCACGGTGTTTCGCTGTTCTTCGTGACGGCCCGCCCCGGCATCATCTACCTGCCGACCGAGTACAACCTCGAACACGACGGCTACGACGTCGACGGCCTCTATGTGCGCGGCCTCTTCGACCTCTTCAAGGACGTCGCCGCGTACAAGACCGCCCAGCGGGCCGACATCGAGAACAAGGGCTACACGATCATCGCGAACATCGGCAACAGCGCCACCGACCTGTCGGGCGGCCACGCCGAGAAGACGTTCAAGCTGCCCGACTACGACGGCCAGTTGTCGTAGCGAGCGGTTAGGCTCCATCCGCTCGCACAACTCGGGGGAGGGTGGCGGATGGAGCCCGCGGTACTCGGCGGCAAACTGGCGTCCAGCCTGATCGCACCGCTGGTGAAGAGACTGTTCGTCGCGGACGGCCCCGGCGCGGGCCTGGTCGACAAACCGGTCCGTCTGAAGGACCTGGTGTCCTTCAGGGGCGAGAAGCGCGTGCTCGGCGAGAAGGACGTCCGCAGACTCGCCGAGCACTTCGTCCAGCAGGCGATGGACTCCCCCGGCGAACGCCCCTTCCGCTCCGCCGAACAGACCGCCGTGGCCGACGCGTTGGCCCGCAGACTGCTCGCCCTCGGCGACCTCGACATGGACGACGTCCAGGCCGTACGCCTGGGCCACCGCGAACTCGCCAAGAAGCTCCATTACCAGGCCCCGGCCCCCGACGGACTCTCCACCGACGCCTGCTACTTCCTCGACTCGGCGACCGAGTGGGCCTGCCTGCAGATCCTGGAGTTCTTCACCCGCCGCTCCACCTTTGTAGCCCGCACCCTCGTCGAGCAGACCCGCGCCCAGGCCGAACTCATCGCGAGAGTCGACGAGTTGATCGCCCGTAGCCCGCGCCCCGGTTCCCAGGACCGCACGTTCGAGCGCCGCTACCTCCCCTACGTCGCCGAGCGCCACAACCACATCACCATCTACGGCATCGACCTGCGCGACTCCCCGGACCGCTGGCCCCTCGAAGTGGCGTACCTGAGCCTGGAGGCGACGGCGACGCAGGAGCGCCGGCTCCAGGACGAACACCCCGGCACCGCATTCACCGTCCAACTCCCCGCCGAAGAAGCCCTGTTGACCCACGACCGGGTGCTGCTGCGCGGCGACGCGGGCTCCGGCAAGACGACGCTGGTGCAGTGGCTCGCGGTGACGGCGGCGGGGGACGGCGACCGCATCCCGTACGTCCTGCCCCTGCGCACGCTGATCCGCACCGGCCAACTCCCCTCCCCCGCGGCCTTCCTGTCATCGACCGGCTGCCCCCACACCCCACCCGAGGGCTGGACCGAGCGCGTCCTGACCGCCGGCCGCGCCCTGGTCCTGGTCGACGGCCTGGACGAGATCCCGTCCGCCGACCGCCACCGCACCCGGGACTGGCTCCTGGACCTCATCCGCGCCTTCCCCGGCAACCGCTGGCTCCTCACCTCCCGCCCCACCGCCGTACGCTCCGACTGGCTGGCCTCGGAGGGCTTCCGCGAACTGACGCTGGCCCCGATGCGCCGCCCCGAGGTGAAGACCTTCGTGGAACGCTGGCACACGGCGGCCCAGGCCCCCGAGTACGAAGCCCCCCTCCTGGACTCCCTCCGCACCAAACGCGACCTGGCCCGCCTCGCCACCAACCCCCTGATGTGCGGCCTGATCTGCGCCCTGCACCGCGAACGCCGGGGCTATCTCCCCACCGGCCGCAAGGAGTTGTACGACGCGGCCCTCACGATGCTGCTGGCACGGCGGGACCGGGAGCGGGGCATGGACCTGGAGCTGGGTGAGGAGGCCCAGATGGAGCTGCTCCAACGCCTGGCGTACGCGCTGGTGTTGAGCGGCCGCACGGAGATGGACGTGGAGACGGCCGAGGGAATCGTGGAGCGGTGCCTGCCGACGATCGCGGTCCCCGGAGACGTGACGACCGTGGTACGGGCCCTGCTCCTGCGCAGCGGCCTGCTCCGCCAACCCGCCGAGGGGGTCCTCGACTTCGTCCATCGCACCTTCCAGGACTACCTGGGTGCACGCTACGCCGTGGAGGAGGGCCACCTCGACGTCCTCCTCAGCCGCGCGGACGACAGCCAGTGGGAAGACGTGATCCGCATGGCGGTGGCCTACGCCCGGCCTCGCGAACGGGTCGTGGTCCTACGGCAGTTGCTGGCACGGGAGGACCCACGGCTGACCCTGCTCGCACTGGCCTGTCTGGAGCATGCGACGGCGCTGGATCCGGGCGTGCGTACGGAGGTCGAGACCCGGGCGGCCGCACTGATTCCACCCCGTACCAGGGAGGACGCACACGAGCTGGCAGGAGCGGGTCCGCTGGTCCTGGAGTTGCTGCCAGGGCCGGAAGGGCTGACGGACGAGGAGGCGAGGGCCGTGACGATCACCGCCTCGGTCCTGGGCGCCGAGGAGCCCGATGGCGCACTGGCGGTGCTGCGCCGCTTCCGCGACCATCCGTCTCTCGACGTACGGCGCCAACTCGCGGGCACCTGGGACCGGTTCGACATGCGGGAGTACGCGGTCGAGGTGCTCGACCACCTGCCACGGGATGATCTCTTCGTGGTCTGCACATCGCCCGAACATCTGAGGGCACTGCGGCTGATGCGCCCTTGGCACAAACTGACGATCTATGGCTCGTCCACGCCGGGCGAGATCGTCGATGCCGTCGGTGATCCGGACGCTGTGGACGTCCTGAGTCTTGAACGCAACGAGATGCTGGGCACCCTGGACGGACTACTGGCCTTCCGGTCCCTGACCGGGCTGTGGCTGCGGGACTGCTTCGACGTACGCGGTCTCGGCCTCTTGACCGAACTGCCCGTCACGGATCTGACGTTCAACAACATCGTCGACCCATCCGGGCTACGAGCCCTGCGCGGACTCACCCGGCTCTCCTTGGACCAGCCTCTGCCGGGCGGGCACCTGGCCGAGCACCTGCCCCCGGACGCGTCTCTGGAGTACCTGTACCTCGGCCGGGACACTCTGACCTCCGTCGGCCTACGCGGGCTGGAGCAGTGGCCGACCCTCACCACCCTCAGCCTCGACAGGTTGGACGCCCCCCTGAGCGCCGGGAACTGGCAGTACGTGAAGCGCCTGCCGGCCCTGCGGAACCTCGTCCTGAACGGATCCCTCGACGGCTACGCCGTGAACGGCATGCCAGAACTGCCCGCCGTGGAATCCCTCCGGCTGCCCACCCAGGGCGGTGTACGGGACCATCTCCGCACCCTCGCCACGCGCCTCCCGAACCTGCGCACGGTCACCATCAAGACGTACGGCAGAAAGGTCCCCCTCGGCCTGTACGCCGACATCTTCCCCATGGCCGAAGTAACCGACGACCGCCTCTGACCCCGGACACACGAAAGGGGCCGGCACTCCGAAGAGCACCGGCCCCTTTCCCAGCCGTAAAGCCCGAAAGCCTTACGCCTCCTTGCTCAGATTCGGACCGGCCCCACCCGCGGCCGCGTCCTCGATCGGCGGGACGTCGGGCAGCGCCGACTTCTCCTCACCCCGGAAGGTGAAGGTCTTGGCCTCGCCCTCGCCCTCCGTGTCGACGACCACGATGTGACCGGGGCGCAGCTCGCCGAAGAGGATCTTCTCCGAGAGCGTGTCCTCGATCTCGCGCTGGATCGTGCGCCGCAGGGGACGCGCGCCCAGCACCGGGTCGTAACCCTTCTTGGACAGCAACTCCTTGGCGGCCTGCGACAGTTCGATGCCCATGTCGCGGTCCTTGAGGCGCTCGTCCACCTTGCCGATCATCAGGTCGACGATCTTGAGGATGTCCTCCTGGGTGAGCTGCGGGAAGACGACCACGTCGTCCACACGGTTGAGGAACTCGGGCCGGAAGTGCTGCTTCAGCTCGTCCGAGACCTTGTTCTTCATGCGCTCGTAGTTGGACTTGGTGTCACCCGTGGCCGCGAAGCCCAGGTTGAAGCCCTTGGAGATGTCCCGGGTGCCGAGGTTGGTCGTCATGATGATGACCGTGTTCTTGAAGTCCACGACCCGGCCCTGGGAGTCGGTCAGGCGACCGTCCTCCAGGATCTGCAGCAGCGAGTTGAAGATGTCCGGGTGGGCCTTCTCGACCTCGTCGAAGAGGACGACCGAGAACGGCTTGCGGCGGACCTTCTCCGTGAGCTGGCCGCCCTCTTCGTAGCCCACGTAACCGGGGGGCGAACCGAAGAGACGCGAGACCGTGTGCTTCTCGCTGAACTCCGACATGTCGAGGGAGATCAGCGCGTCCTCGTCACCGAAGAGGAACTCGGCGAGGGCCTTGGACAGTTCGGTCTTACCGACACCGGACGGGCCCGCGAAGATGAACGAACCACCGGGGCGCTTCGGGTCCTTGAGGCCCGCACGCGTACGGCGGATCGCCTTCGAGAGCGCCTTGACGGCGTCCTTCTGGCCGATGACGCGCTTGTGGAGCTCGTCCTCCATGCGCAGCAGACGCGAGGACTCCTCCTCGGTCAGCTTGAAGACCGGGATGCCGGTCGCGGTCGCGAGGACCTCGGCGATCAGCTCGCCGTCGACCTCGGCGACGACGTCCATGTCGCCGGCCTTCCACTCCTTCTCCCGCTTGGCCTTGGCGGCCAGGAGCTGCTTCTCCTTGTCGCGGAGGGAGGCGGCCTTCTCGAAGTCCTGCGAGTCGATCGCGGACTCCTTGTCGCGGCGGACGCCGGCGATCTTCTCGTCGAACTCGCGCAGGTCCGGCGGCGCGGTCATCCGGCGGATGCGCATCCGGGAGCCGGCCTCGTCGATCAGGTCGATCGCCTTGTCCGGCAGGAAGCGGTCCGAGATGTACCGGTCGGCCAGCGTGGCGGCCTGCACGAGCGCCTCGTCCGTGATGGAGACACGGTGGTGGGCCTCGTAGCGGTCGCGCAGACCCTTGAGGATCTCGATGGTGTGCGGCAGGGACGGCTCCGCGACCTGGATGGGCTGGAAGCGGCGCTCGAGGGCCGCGTCCTTCTCCAGGTGCTTGCGGTACTCGTCCAGCGTGGTGGCACCGATGGTCTGGAGCTCACCGCGGGCCAGCATCGGCTTCAGGATCGAAGCGGCGTCGATGGCGCCCTCGGCGGCACCCGCACCGACCAGCGTGTGCAGCTCGTCGATGAACAGGATGATGTCGCCGCGGGTGCGGATCTCCTTGAGGACCTTCTTCAGGCGCTCCTCGAAGTCACCGCGGTAGCGGGAGCCGGCGACCAGCGCGCCGAGGTCCAGGGTGTAGAGGTGCTTGTCCTTGAGGGTCTCGGGCACCTCGCCCTTGACGATGGCCTGAGCGAGGCCCTCGACGACGGCGGTCTTGCCGACGCCGGGCTCACCGATCAGGACCGGGTTGTTCTTGGTGCGCCGGGACAGCACCTGCATGACCCGCTCGATCTCCTTCTCGCGCCCGATGACCGGGTCGAGCTTGGACTCACGAGCGGCCTGGGTGAGGTTCCGGCCGAACTGGTCGAGGACCAGGGACGTCGAGGGGGTGCCCTCCGCAGGGCCGCCGGCGGTGGCGGTCTCCTTGCCCTGGTAACCGGAGAGCAGCTGGATCACCTGCTGCCGCACACGGTTGAGATCAGCGCCCAGCTTGACCAGGACCTGGGCTGCGACGCCCTCGCCCTCACGGATCAGGCCGAGCAGGATGTGCTCCGTGCCGATGTAGTTGTGGCCCAGCTGAAGAGCCTCGCGGAGCGACAGCTCCAGGACCTTCTTGGCACGGGGAGTGAAGGGGATGTGACCGGACGGCGCCTGCTGGCCCTGTCCGATGATCTCCTCAACCTGCTGGCGGACCGCCTCAAGCGAAATGCCGAGGCTCTCCAGGGCCTTTGCGGCGACACCCTCACCCTCGTGGATCAGGCCCAGGAGGATGTGCTCGGTGCCGATGTAGTTGTGGTTGAGCATCCGGGCTTCTTCCTGAGCCAGGACGACAACCCGCCGCGCGCGGTCGGTGAACCTCTCGAACATCGTTAATCGCTCCTCAGAGCGGTCAGGCAGTAAGGGGACGCTCCCCTCCCTGTCCTTCCGCAGCTTAGTCCCGCAAGCGGGGACCGCTCATTCCAACTGCCGACACCGGACCGAGAACCAACACTGCCTCCTGAACCCGAACGCCGACATCTGCTCCAACCTGATGGTGCGAGACGATGTTCCCGCAGGCCAGGCAGTTACCCTCACCATGAGTACGCCGATGGCGAACGTGAGACGTCCTTTTCTGCGTGTCGCCCCCTCCCACTAGGGATGTCTTACCCGTACGGACTGACACTCCATGCCGAGCGCACCGGTTCCCTCAGCTACGGGCGAACAACCTTGCGCCGCTCCACACCCCCGAACGCCCCCCATTCCAGCACTCAAAGCAATCGCCGGAACACTCAGCGTAACTCTCGGCCCGCTTTGGCGGTTGCTCTTGTCATGGTTGACACAGTCCCCTCGGTCGCCACGGTCCCGCTCCCCCGTCGCCCGCCCGATCCGGACGACGGGCGGCGCCACTGGTACGAGAACGCACTGGGCTGGCGGACGGTGCCCGGAGAGCCGCTGCGGCTCGTCACGGGCCTGCGATTCGACGTTCTGGACGTGCCGGTGGAGGCGGGCGTCGCGGCGCTGTGGCGGCTGGGCTCGGACTCTCCGGTGGCCGTACGGGGCGACCGGATGCGGCTGCTGGTGGCCGCGGGCAGCGCGGAGGAACTTCCGGGGCTGCTGGACTGGCTGGAGTGGGGTGCGCTGGCGCCGGAGCTGGATCTGCTGGCGCTCGGCGAGGGCGGGCACATGGAGGCGCCGCCGGTACCTGGAACGGCGCCCGGGAACGGGCGACCGCGTTCCTTGCAGGGGGCCGCCGTATGGCTGCGACCCCCCGAGCCGGGGTGCGAGGTCGAGGCCTCGCTGCCGACACTGTCGGCCGTGGGGGGCGTTGGGGGCGCCCCTGATCTCGTACGACTGGTGGACACGGTGGCCACACAGTGCCACCGGGTACGGCTGCGGCGCTCGTGCGCTCAGCCGTTGGCCTTCTCGTAGGCCTCGCGAATGGACGCGGGAACACGACCGCGGTCGTTGACCTCGTAGCCGTTCTCCTTGGCCCACGCGCGGATCTGCGCGGTGTCCTGGCTGCCGCCCGTTGCGGCACGCGCCTTTCCGCGACCGCCCGAAGCGCGGCCACCAGTACGGCGCCCGCCCTTCACGTAAGCCTCAAGAAGGCCACGGAGCTTGTCCGCATTCGCGGTGGTGAGATCGATCTCGTACGTCTTGCCGTCCAGCGCGAACGTCACCGTCTCGTCCGCCTCGCCGCCGTCGAGGTCGTCGACAAGAAGGACCTGAACCTTCTGTGCCACCGGATTTCCTTTCATCGATTACTTGCGGGCCTGGGGTCTGCGGCGTCCGCCGTTTCGCCGTCCCCTGTTATATGCAGTACTGCAGTACGTCGGAAAGCAAACCGCTTTTGCTGGAAAAACACAAACCCCCGGGAGAGACCGACTGACCTCGCCCGAGCGGAAAGATGCGCGTTTCGGACATAGGGAACCTGGGCAGGGCGGCTCCGTCGAATTGAGCGCGGCGATCACAGATGCAGAAGCATCCGGCTGTTGCCCAAGGTGTTCGGTTTCACTCGTTCGAGACCGAGGAACTCCGCCACGCCCTCGTCATAGGAACGCAACAGCTCCGCGTAGACATCGGTGTCGACCGGTGTCTCACCGATCTCCACGAAGCCGTGCTTCGAGAAGAAGTCCACTTCGAAGGTGAGACAGAAAACGCGACGAACGCCTAGCCAACGAGCCGTGTGCAGCAACTTCTCCAGCAACTGATGACCCACACCGGCGCCCTTCAGGCCGGGCTTCACCGCGAGTGTGCGGACTTCCGCGAGGTCTTCCCACATGACATGCAGCGCGCCACAGCCGACGACCTCCGCGTTGTCGTCCCGTTCGGCGACCCAGAACTCCTGTATGTCCTCGTAAAGAGTCACCGTCGCTTTGTCGAGCAGGATGCGACCGCGGACGTAGGCGTCAAGGAGTCGGCGTACCGCCGGTACATCGCCGGTCCTGGCCCGCCGGACGGTGATGGCTTTCGCGGAGACTTCGGGCTGCTCTGCTGACATGAGCGGACGCTATCGCCCACCGCCGGAGGGCGCGGAGCCGGGGTTCTCGACGTCATCCGCGGGTTCGGGTGTTTCCGGTCCCTGGACGATGCGTACGGCGCTGCGCAGGGCCTCACGCTGTTCGTCGCTCATCATCCCGAAGAAGGCGACGAGAGCGGCCGCGGGGTTGTCGCTCTGGGACCAGGCGTCGTTCATCAGGGCCGCCGAGTAGGCGGCGCGGGTGGAGACCGCCTCATATCGATAGGCCCGGCCTTCCGCCTCGCGACGCACCCAGCCCTTCTGATGGAGATTGTCCAGAACGGTCATCACCGTGGTGTACGCGATGGACCGTTCCTGCTGAAGGTCTTCCAGGACTTCTCGAACGGTCACCGGGCGGTTCCACTTCCACACCCGCGTCATGACCGAGTCTTCGAGTTCTCCCAATGGGCGAGGCACAGCTCAGAACCATAGTGGAAAAGGAACAAAAAGGGCGTACGACTCGGAAAGCGCACGCGCGCGTGCGGGAGTCGTACGCCCTTGAAGACGCCGTCGAAGCCGTCGAAAGAGGTGGGTTCAGGCGTCAGTGGCCGAAGAGGCCTGGCGGGCGCTCTCCGCGCGCGCGATGGCCGCGTCGACCGCCGCGTCCTCCTTGGCCTTCATGGCCCCGCCCTGGGTCTTCACGATGACCCGGATCAGTCCGATGAAGAACACGGCCATGACGACCGGGGGCACGAGCGCGGAGACATAGTCCATGTCTTCCAGAGTAGCCACGGGCTTGACGGCGGGCGGGGCGGGGTCGGTTCAGCCGGCGGCGAGCTGCTGCGGCGGGTTCGTGGGGGGCGGTGCCGGTTTGCGCCGGGGGAACACCTCGCCCGGGGTGGGGATCGGCCGGGACGGCTTCGGGGCCGCGGGCGCCGGGGTGGGCTTCGGCCGCTCCACGGGCTTGCGTACGGGCTCCTTGGCCTGCTCCGCCGCGGGTTCCCCGGCCGGCGCGGGAAGACCCCCGCAGAGGCCTCCGGGGAGGGCCAGGAGGCGGGTGCGGGAGGCGGGGACCGTGGGGGCGGGCCGGGCGGTCGTACGGCGGGCGAGGCGCGCGCGTACGTCCTGTTCGGCGAGCGTGAGGCAGCGGTCCAGGAGGGTGGCGGCCGCCGGATTGCCGCGCAGCGCCCGCAGCGCGGCGAGGTCGTCGACGTCCGGGTGGTACCCGGCGCCGAGCGCCTCCTCCAGGAGCGTGAGGTAACCGGCGGTGGTGCCGGGCAGGGCGGCGCGGTACCGGGCGAGGTCGGCGACCAGGAAGGCGCGCAGCCGGACGCCCTCGCGTACCGCCTCGTCGAGGGATTCGGCGAGCCGTAGACAGTCCTGGACGTCCTCGGCCGAGGCGGTTCTGGGCTGGAGGGCGAGGGCGAGAGCGCGACGGAGCACACGCAGCTCCTCCGCACCGAACGCCATGCCGCCGCGGGATCCGTATGGCGTGGGCATGCGGCGACGATACGCGCTAATCAGACAAATTCGACATAGGGGGCGGGTGTGGCGCGGGGTTTTCGTCCGCAGGTCAGGGGGTGTCGCTCCGGACGACACCCCCTGGGTCACATCCGCGACACGTTGCGCTCGTAGACCAGCCGCAGGCCGATCAGGGTCAGCCAGGGCTCGTGCTCGTCGATCACCGAGGCCTCGCCCAGGACCATCGGGGCCAGCCCGCCGGTCGCGATCACCGTCACGTCCTCGGGGTCGTCGGCGAGTTCCTTGGCCATCCGGTTGACGACCCCGTCGACCTGGCCGGCGAACCCGTACACGATGCCCGACTGCATCGCCTCGACGGTGTTCTTGCCGATCACGCTGCGCGGCCGGGCCACCTCGATCTTGCGGAGCTGGGCGCCCCTGACGCCCAGCGCCTCGACCGAGATCTCGATCCCGGGGGCGATGACGCCGCCGATGTACTCCCCGCGCGCGGAGACCGCGTCGAACGTGGTCGCCGTACCGAAGTCGACGACGATCGCCGGGCCGCCGTAGAGCTCGACCGCGGCGACCGCGTTGATGATGCGGTCCGCGCCGACCTCCTTGGGGTTGTCGGTCATGATCGGCACACCCGTCTTGACACCCGGCTCGACGAGGACGGCGGGCACGTCGCCGTAGTAGCGGCGGGTGACCTCCCGCAGTTCGTGCAGGACGGACGGCACGGTGGCGCAGATCGCGATGCCGTCGATGCCGTCGCCCAGCTCCTCTCCGAGGAGTGGGTGCATGCCCATCAACCCCTGGAGGAGGACGGCGAGTTCGTCGGCGGTGCGGCGCGCGTCGGTGGAGATCCGCCAGTGCTCGATGATCTCCTCACCGTCGAACAGACCCAGGACGGTGTGCGTGTTGCCCACGTCGATCGTGAGGAGCATGACTACTGCGCCTCACGGAGGTCGAGGCCGATGTCCAGGATCGGCGCGGAGTGGGTCAGGGCTCCTACGGCGAGGTAGTCCACCCCGGTGTCCGCGTACACCTTGGCGTTGTCCAGGGTGAGCCGTCCCGAGGCCTCCAGGGCCGCGCGGCCGGCGACGATGCCGACGGCCTCCGCGCACTCGCCGGGCGTGAAGTTGTCCAGCAGGATCAGGTCGGCGCCGGCGTCCAGGACGTCACGGAGCTGGTGCAGGGTGTCGACCTCGACCTCGATCGGCACGTCCGGGAAGGCCTCCCGTACGGCCTTGAAGGCCGGGGCGACGCCGCCCGCGGCGACCACGTGGTTGTCCTTGACGAGGGCCGCGTCCGACAGGGACATGCGGTGGTTGACACCGCCGCCGCAGCGGACCGCGAACTTCTCCAGGGAGCGCAGTCCGGGCGTCGTCTTGCGGGTGTCGCGGACCTTCGTCCTGGTGCCCTCCAGGGCGTCCGCCCACGCGCGCGTGGCGGTCGCGATGCCGGAGAGGCGGCACAGGAGGTTGAGGGCGCTGCGCTCGGCGGTGAGGAGGTCACGCGTGCGCGTGGTGACCGACAGGAGCTTCTCTCCGGCCTCCACCCGGTCGCCGTCCTCCACGTGCCGCTCGACCTCGAACTCGTCGGTGCACACTACGGAGATCACCGCTTCGGCGACCCTGAGGCCCGCCACGACACCGGCCTCACGCGCGGTGAAGTCGGCGGTGGCGACGGCCGCTTCGGGGATGGTCGCCACGGTCGTCACGTCGACGCCGAGGGCCAGGTCCTCCTGGATGGCCACGTTGGCGATGTCCTCGACCTCCAGGGGGTCGAGTCCGGCGTCGGCCAGGAGTTCGGCGAGCGCGGGGTCGAGGCCGCACTGCAGATACTCCTCGTCGGCGCCCGCGCCGCAGGCACAGCCGTCGCCGCAGCCGCCGCTGTCGGCGAGGGGAAGGTCGTGGGTGCTCACTTCTGTCACTGCTCCTGGGGACGGTGCTGCCGGGTCGGGGGGAAGTCTGCGGTGTCCGTGGTGCGTACGGCCAGCGTGCGGTCGGGGTTCAGCCGTACGACGATGTGGCGGCGCCAGGCGCTGTCGTCGCGCTCGGCGTGGTCCTCGCGCCAGTGGCAGCCCCGGGTCTCCTCGCGCCGCGCGGCGGCGGTGACCAGGACGCGGGCGACGCACAGGAGGTTGGTGGCCTCCCAGGTGTCGACGCCGGGCTCGGCGGTCTTGCCGTTCTCGTCGAGGGCGTCGCGGGCGTCGGTGTGCAGTTGCTGGAGCTGTCCGGCGGCCCTGGCGAGGGAGTCGGCGGAGCGCAGGACGCCCGCGCCCTCGGACATGATCCGCTGGATCGCGAAGCGGGCCTCGGGGGCGAGCAGCGGGTGCGCCGGCTTCAGGGGGTGCGGGACCGGTTCGGGCACGCGCGCGTGGAGGGCGGTCTCCGCCCGGCCCTCGATGATGTCGGCGACGATGCGCTCGGCATAGACGAGGCCTTCGAGAAGGGAGTTGGAGGCGAGCCGGTTCGCGCCGTGCACACCGGTGCAGGCGACCTCACCGCACGCGTACAGGCCGGGGACGGTCGTACGGCCCCGGGAGTCCGTTCGGACGCCGCCGGAGGCGTAGTGGGCGGCCGGGGCGACCGGGACGGGCTCGGTGACCGGGTCGATGCCGTGGCTGCGGCAGGCGGCGAGGATCGTCGGGAAACGGTGCTCCCACATGTCGGCGCCGAAGTGCCGGGCGTCGAGGAACATGTGCTCGGCGTCCAGCTCCTGCATGCGCCGCATGATGCCCTTGGCGACGATGTCCCGGGGCGCCAGCTCGGCCAGCTCGTGCTGGCCCACCATGAAGCGCACGCCGTCGGCGTCGACCAGGTGGGCGCCCTCGCCGCGCACCGCCTCGGAGACGAGGGGCTGCTGGCCCTCCGCGTCGGCGCCGAGGAACAGCACGGTCGGGTGGAACTGCACGAACTCCAGGTCGGAGACCTCGGCACCCGCGCGGAGGGCGAGGGCGACCCCGTCGCCCGTCGACACGGACGGGTTGGTGGTGGCCGAGAAGACCTGCCCCATGCCGCCGGTCGCGAGGACCACGGCGGGCGCGTGCACCGCGCCCACACCGTCGTGCTGCCCCTCGCCCATGACGTGCAGGCTCACGCCCGCCGTACGGCCTTCCGCGTCCGTGAGCAGGTCAAGGACGAGCGCGTTCTCGATCGTGCGCAGGCCACGCGCGTGTACGGCCTCGACGAGCGCCCGGGAGATCTCGGCGCCGGTGGCGTCGCCGCCGGCGTGTGCGATCCGGCGCCGGTGGTGGCCGCCCTCGCGGGCCAGTTCCAGCCCTCCTTCGGAGGACTCGTCGAAGTGGGCGCCGGTCTCGATGAGCCGCCGTACGGCGTCGGGGCCCTCGGTGACGAGGATCCGTACGGCCTCCTCGTCGCACAGGCCCACGCCCGCCACCAGGGTGTCGGCCAGGTGCTGTTCGGGGGTGTCGCCCTCCCCGAGGGCGGCGGCGACCCCGCCCTGGGCCCAGCGGGTGGAGCCGTCGTCGAGGCGGGCCTTGGTGACGACGACCGCCCGCAGGCCGGCCGCCTGGCAGCGCAGGGCCGCGGTGAGGCCGGCCACCCCGGAGCCGACGACCACCACGTCCGCGTCGATGGACCACCCGGGGGCGGGCGCGTGCAGTCGTATGCCTGTGCTGGTCACGAGGCGGCTCCGAGGGTTCCGAAAGCGAGTGGGATGTTGTCGATCAGCCGGGTCGTCCCGACCCGGGCGGCGACGGCCAGAACGGCCTCGCCGGTGAAGTCCTCGTCCACGTCCGTGAAGTCGGACGGGTCGACCAGGGCGAGGTAGTCCAGGACGAGCGGCGGGTCCAGGCGGGCGGCGTCGTCGAGGACCAGGCGGGCGGCGGCGCGGACGGACGCCGGGCCTCCGGGGCCGGGGGCGACCTTGGCGACGGCGTGCGCGTCGGCCGCCGCGCGGGACTCCCCTATGGCACTGAGCGCCTCGGCACGCGCGTGCGTGGCGGGCACCTCGCGGGCCCGCGCGCGCAGCGCCTCCTGGGCGGCGTGCCGGTCGCGGCCGGCGAACAGGGCCCGGGAGAGGGCGAGCGCGGTGCGCCGCTCCTGGGGGGACAGATAGCGGTTGCGGCTGGAGAGGGCCAGGCCGTCGGCCTCGCGCACGGTCGGCACGCCGACGATGTCCATGCCGAAGTTCAGGTCGCGCACCATGCGGCGGATCAGGGCGAGCTGCTGGGCGTCCTTCTGGCCGAACAGGGCGACATCGGGACGGGTGAGATGCAGCAGCTTGGCGACGACGGTGAGCATGCCGTCGAAGTGACCGGGGCGGACCGCGCCCTCCAAACGTTCGCCCATGGGACCCGCGGAGATGCGGACCTGGGGTTCGCCGCCCGGGTAGACCTCGTCCACGGAGGGGGCGAACACGACGTCCGCGCCCGCCAGTTCGGCGATCTTGAGGTCGGCGTCCAGGGTGCGCGGGTAGCGGTCGAGGTCCTCGCCCTCGCCGAACTGGAGCGGGTTCACGAAGACGGTGACCACGACCTCGCCGTCCGGCCCGGCGAGCTCGCGGGCGGCGCGGACCAGGGTGGCGTGGCCCTCGTGCAGGGCGCCCATCGTCATCACGACGGCGCGACGGCCCGCACGCGTGCGTGCGTGCAGGTCGCCGGCGGTGCGCAGCAGGACGGTGGTCATCCGGCGTCTCCCTCGGTGCCGTTGGCGAGTACGCCGAGGAGGTCCTCGGCGAGTTCCGGCTTGAGCAGCCCGTGGGCCAGGGCCCGGTCGGCGGTCGCGCGGGCCATCGCCAGATAGCCGGCGACGGTCTGCGGGGCGTGCTTGCGCAGCTCGGTGATGTGCGCGGCGACGGTGCCCGCGTCCCCGCGCGCGACGGGGCCGGTGAGGGCCGCGTCGCCGGAGCGCAGCGCGTTGTCCAGGGCGGCGCCCAGCAACGGGCCGAGCATCCGGTCGGGGGCCTCGACACCGGCCGTGCGCAGCAGCTCCATGGACTCGGCGACCAGCGTCACCAGGTGGTTGGCGCCGAGCGCGAGGGCCGCGTGGTACAGCGGGCGGTTCTCCTCGGCGATCCACTCGGGCTCGCCGCCCATCTCGATCACGAGGGCCTCGGCGGCCAGCCGGAGTTCCTCGGGCGCGGTGACCCCGAAGGAGCAGCCTGCGAGGCGCTGTACGTCCACGGGGGTGCCCGTGAAGGTCATCGCGGGGTGCAGGGCCAGCGGCAGCGCGCCGACGCGCAGAGCGGGCTCCAGGACCTGCGTGCCGTACCGCCCGGAGGTGTGCACGAGCAGTTGGCCGGGGCGCACGGCCCCGGTCTCGGCGAGGCCCTCCACGAGCCCCGGCAGCGCGTCGTCCGGGACGGTGAGCAGCACCAGGTCGGCGCGCTCCAGGACCTGCGCGGGCGTGAGGACCGGCACCTCGGGGAGCATCGACGCGGCCCGTCGCCTGGACGCGTCGGAGACCCCGGAGACGGCCACCGGACGGTGGCCCGCCAGTTGGAGGGACGCCGCCAGCGCGGGGCCCACCCGGCCGGCGCCGACGACGCCGACGGCGAGCCGCGCGGGGCGGTCCTTGGGCTCTGGCTGTTGGAATGTACTCACGCGAGGGCGGCCTTCCCGTTCCAGTCCGCTCCGGGTACCGGACGATTTCTCGTCATGTTAACGCGATCGGTTCGAGGGGCGTCCGGTTGTCCACAGGCTGTGGGTAGTCGCACACTCCGCGTTCTGCGGAGAGCCCGCGGAAACCCGGGTGCTCGCACAGGCGTGCGCCGGGCATCATCCGGTGCATGAGTGATAGGGCGGGTCGGGGCGAAGAGCGGGCGGAGCCGACCACGGAGGAGGAGCGGATCCTGGGGCGCCGAAAGCGGCGCATCGACGCGAACCGGAACGCGGAGCGCGCACTCGCCCGCCTCGGCTTCCTGGGCCCCCTCCGGGAGCGGCTCGCCTTCGTCCAGGAGGCGGCCGAGCTGTACGACCTGGACGAGGCGTCGGACATGTACGGCACCGGTGTCGTGGAGACCCTGGAGAAGCGGGTCGCCGGACTCCTCGGCAAGGAGGCCGCCGCGTTCTTCCCCACGGGCACGATGGCCCAGCAGGTGGCCCTGCGCTGCTGGGCGGGCCGTACCGGCAACCCGACGGTCGCCCTGCACCCGCTCGCCCACCCCGAAGTGCACGAACGGGACGCCTTCAGCCAGGTCGCCGGCCTGCGCCCCGTCCATGTGACGACCGAGCCCCGGCAGCCCACCGCCGACGAGGTGCGCGACTTCCCCGAGCCCTTCGGGACGCTGATGCTCGAACTGCCCCTCCGGGACGCCGGTTTCGTCCTGCCCTCCTGGGAGGAACTCTCCGCCGTCGCCGAGGCCGCCCGCGAACGCGACGCGGTGGTCCACTTCGACGGGGCCCGCCTGTGGGAGTCCGCCCCTCACTTCGGCCGCCCGCTCGACGAGATCGCCGACCTCGCGGACAGCGTCTACGTGTCGTTCTACAAGTCCCTCGACGCCCTCGGCGGTGCCGCGCTCGCCGGCCCGAAAACCCTGATCGACAAGGCGAAGACCTGGCGGCACCGCTACGGAGGCACGGTCTTCCAGCAGTTCCCCACCGCCCTGACCGCACTCGCGGGCCTGGACCGGGAGCTGCCCCGGCTGCCCGCATACGTGGCCCACGCGCGCGTGGTCGCCGAGGCGCTGCGCGAGGGGTTCGCCGCGGCCGGGGTGCCCTGGACGCGCGTCCACCCCGAGCGGCCGCACACGAACGAGTTCCAGGTCTGGCTGCCCTACGACCCCGACACCCTCGCGGAGGCCGCGATCCGCCAGTCCGAGGAGACGAGCACCGCCCTCTTCGCCAACCCCTGGGACACGAAGGGCCCGGGGCTCGCGGTCACCGAGGTCTACGTCCGGGCAGCGGGCCTGGAGTGGACGGCCGAGGACGTGAAGACAGCGGTCACGAACTTCGTGACCCGGCTCAAGGAGGAGACAGGGGGCTGAGGGGGCGGGGCCAGCGCCCCAGGGCCCTCGCAGGCGCTCCTGGGCCTGTCGGCGGAAGGACCTTGCCGACCCGAGCGGCCGGGCCGGTCTCAGCAAACCCCGCGTCCCCAGGCGCAGCCACCGGCCCAGGAGTCGCCGTAGCCTGCCGGGGGCCGAGCGCTCCGCGACGGCGGGCGCGGAACTGGCGGTAGGCGCGCAGCTCGCGGGCGGTCCGCCGATCGTGGGCGCCGGGCGGCGGCGGAAGGCCCTCGCCGAACCGCCGGGCCGGTCTCTGCGGGCCCCGCGCCCCCAGGCGCAGCACCGGCCCAGGACCGCCGTAGCCGACCCTGAGCCGAGCGCTCCGCGACGGCCGCGCGGAACCGGCAGTAGGGGCGCAGCTCGCGGGCGGTCCGCCGGAGGTGCGCGCCAGGTGGCGGCGGAAGCCTCGCCGAGCCGAGCCGCCGGGGCTGGCCCCAGCAAACCCCGCGTCCCAGGCGCAGCCACCGGCCCAGGAGTCGCCGCAGCGGCCGGGGGCCGAGCGCTCCGCGACGGCGGCGCGGAACTGGCGGTAGGAGCGCAGCTCGCGGGCGGTCCGCCGATCGTGGGCGCCGGGCGGCGGCAGAAGCCTGGCCGAACCGGTCGCAGCAAGCCGCACGAACCCCCAGCCGCAGCCCCCACCCGCCGGCTGTCGCGTCGATTGACGGGCGGCGTCAAACGACGGAGGCGTTGTCAGTGGCGGGGTGCACGATGGGGGCATGAGCGTGCATATCGACATCACCGGGCTGCGGCCGGAGCGGATCACCTTCGCACCCTCGCCGCTGGGCGAGCTGTGCATGGCGCTGCACGCGATGTCCGAGCCGGGGCACCATCCCGGTCTCCAGGGGTGGGTCACCGGCGTCACCGCCCGGCTCGATCCGCATCTGGCGGACCGGATGTGCGAGGCGGACTTCCTGTGGCGGTCGACGTTCTCCGACCTGTTCCTGCCGTACGCGGGCATCCCGGGCCGGAGCACGCTCCCCGGGGCCACGCTCGCCGAGGAGCTGGACCTGCTGGACAAGTTGACGGACGAGCAGTTCGTGGACGCGGCACTGGAGTTCACCACCTGCGCGATCTCCTACAGCACCGGCGGACCCGGCCCGCTCACCGACACCGGGATCCAGCGGCGCGCCCTGGAGCAGGCGGCCGCGCGAGGTCCGCATCAACTGGCTTTCACCGAGCGGCTGTTGGCCGACCCGCCGCGGACCAGGGCCTGGCTGAGGCAGTTCCTGGAGGACTGCGACGAGGCGTTCTTCGCGGAGACCTGGTCCCGGATGGAGCACCAGCTCGCGGCCGACGCCCGCCACAAGACGGACCTCCTGCGCCGCAAGGGCCTGGCGGAGGCGCTGGCGTCGGTGTCCACCGCGATGACCCTCGACGAGGGCGCCACCCGGATCACGGTCGACAAGCTCGGTGACGGCCGTACGGCGACCCAGGACGGTGGCCTCCTCCTGGTGCCCACCAGCCTGGGCTGGCCGCACCTGACGGTCCTGTACCGGTACGGCTGGCAGCCCGTCGTGCACTACCCCGTGGGAGCGCCCAGGCCCACGGCACCGACCTCCGTGGAGCTGCTGACCCTGCGGATGACCGCCCTGTCCCACCCGGTCCGTATGCGCCTGTGCCGCAGCCTCGCCCGCAGCGCGTTCACCACCGGCGAGCTGACCCAGGTGCACGGCATGACCGCCCCCGAGATATCCCGCCACCTCGGCGTCCTGAAGAAGGCCGGCCTCATCACGACCCGCCGCCGCGGCCGCTATGTCCTGCACCAGTTGGACGTCACGATGGTGGCCCGCCTGGGCAGCGACTTCCTGGAGGGCATCCTCAGATGACCCGCACCGGGCGGCCAGGCGTCTAACCGTGCCCGCCCGCCCGCACCAGCCCCGTCTCGTAGGCCAGGACGACCACCTGCACCCGGTCCCGCAGCCCGACCTTGGTCAGGATGCGGCCGACATGGGTCTTCACCGTCGCCTCGGACAGCACCAGGCGGGCCGCGATCTCGCCGTTGGACAGGCCCTGGGCGACCAGGATCATGACCTCGCGTTCGCGCTCGGTGAGGCGCTCCAGTTCCTTGCGCTGGGGCTCCTTGCCGGTGGCGGGCAGCATCGGGGCGAAGCGGTCCAGGAGCCGGCGGGTCGTGGAGGGCGCCACCACGGCGTCCCCGCTGTGCACCGAGCGGATCGCGGTGAGGAGCTCGCCGGGCGGCACATCCTTGAGCATGAAGCCGGAGGCACCCGCCTTCAGCCCGGAGAAAGCGTATTCGTCGAGGTCGAAGGTGGTCAGGATCAGCACCTTCGGCGGGTTCTCGCCCTGACAGATGCGGCGGGTGGTCTCCACCCCGTCCAGCTTCGGCATCCGGACGTCCATCAGCACCACGTCGACCGCGGTCGCGGACAGCACCTGGAGGGCCTCGACGCCGTCGCCCGCCTCCGCGACGACCTCCATGTCCGGCTGGGCGGCGAGCACCATCCGGAACCCGGTGCGCAGCAGCACCTGGTCGTCGACGAGCATCACGCGGATCGTCATCGGGTCCTCTTCCGTTCCGTCGTTCGGTCTGAAGGTCGTTCAACTGTTCGTTACAGGTGTCAGCGCTCGGCGTACGAAGGGTCAGTGCGCGGGTTTCAGCGGCAGCAGCGCGCTGATGCGGAAGCCGCCGCCCGGGCGCGGGCCCGCGTCCAGGGTGCCCCCGACCATGCCGACCCGTTCCCGCATACCGATCAGACCATGCCCCTGGCCGTCCGCGCCGCCCTCCTCGTACAGCTCGTGCGGGGCGCCCTTGCCGTCGTCCTCGACGAGCAGCCCGAGACCGTCGTCGAAGTAGACCAGGCGCACACTGGCGCCCGTGTTCGGGCCGCCGTGCTTGCGGGTGTTGGTGAGCGCCTCCTGCACGATCCGGTAGGCGGTCAGCTCGACGCCGCTGGGCAGCGGGCGCGGGGTGCCCTCGACCTTGAAGTCGACGGGCAGTCCGGACGTACGGCACTGCTCGACCAGGTCGTCGATCTGCTCCACGTCCGGCTGCGGAACGTACTCCCCGACCTCCTTGTGCTCGCCGGTGCGCAGCACGCCCAGCAGGCGGCGCATCTCGGCGAGGGCCTGGCGGCCGGTGGAGGAGATCGTCTCCAGGGCCTTCTTGGCCTGGTCCGGCGCGGAGTCGAGGACATAGGCGGCGCCGTCGGCCTGGACCACCATCACCGACACGTTGTGCGCGACCACGTCGTGCAGCTCGCGGGCTATCCGGGCGCGCTCGGCGGCGACCGCGACCTTGGCCTGCGCCTCGCGCTCCTTCTCCAGCCGGGCGGCGCGCTCCTCCAACTGCGCGAAGTACGCGCGCCGGGTGCGCATCGAGTCGCCCAGCACCCAGGCCAGCGCGAACGGCACCGTCTGGAAGATCGCCAGCGCGATCAGCCCGAGGGAGTTGGTGTGCTCCTGGGGCCAGCGGATCTGCGCCAAGGTCGCCGCGGACAGACCTGCGGCCAGGGCGACGCGGGAGGCCCAGCGGGCCCCGACCGCGGCGACCGTGTAGACGATCACCAGCATGGCGAAGTCGGCCACCTGGGGCTCGATGTCGAGGACCAGTTGCACGAGGCCCGTCGCACTGGCCAGGACGAGCATCTTCTCCGGCCACCGGCGGCGCAGCGCGATCGCGGCACACATCACGACGGACACCACCGCCGGCCCGACGGCCGACTCGTGGTGGCCCGGCGAGTAGTGGACACCGACGATGCTCACGCCACTCAGCCCCAGCAGGAAGACAGCCCAGAAGGTGTCGACCCATGTCGGGTGTCTGCGGAGGAAGTCATAGAGGCGCTGCACGTAACCCAGCGTAGGGACGCGTGCGGTGTGCGGGGGTCAACCGGAGGATCGATCCGTATACGCCCGACGTACTCCCCAAGGTGGAGGCCCCGTTGTCCTGTGCACTTAGTCTGGCCGCGTGACGGAAGACACCTCGGGCCGCTGGCGCGGCTGGCGGGCGGCGGCCGAGGACGCCCTGTACGGCCCCGAGGGCTTCTATCGCAGGCCCGAGGGGCCCGCCGGGCACTTCCGTACGTCCGTGCACGCGTCGGCGCTCTTCGCCGAGGCCGTGGCGCGACTGCTGTGCCGGGTGGACGAGGCACTGGAGGGGCCGGATGCGCTGGACTTCGTGGACCTCGGCGCGGGCCGCGGCGAGCTGGTGACCGGTGTGCTCGCCGCCCTGCCCGCCGAAGTGGCGGCACGCGTGCGTGCGTGCGGCGTCGAGCTCGCCGACCGCCCCGGGGGACTCGATCCCCGCGTCGAGTGGCGGACCGAGCCGCCGAAGGGCGTCACGGGGCTGCTGTTCGCCAACGAGTGGCTGGACAACGTGCCCGTGGAGGTCGCCGAGGTGGACTCCACCGGCGTACCGCGCCTCGTGCTCGTACGGGAGGACGGGACCGAGCGGCTAGGGGAACCCCTCCCCCGCGCGGAGGCCGAGTGGCTCGCGCGGTGGTGGCCACAGCCGCCCGAGGAGGGGCTGCGCGCCGAGATCGGCCTCCCCAGGGACACCGCCTGGGCGTCCGCCGTCGCCGCCGTCGACCGGGGACTCGCGATCGCCGTCGACTACGCGCACACCCTGGACACCCGCCCCCCGTTCGGCACCCTCACCGGTTTCCGCGAGGGCCGCGAGACGGCACCCGTGCCGGACGGCTCGTGCGACCTCACCGCGCACGTCGCCCTGGACGCCTGCGCACTCCCCGGCGCACGCCTGCTCACCCAACGCGCCGCCCTGCACACCCTGGGCATCACCGGCGCGCGCCCCCCGCTCACGCTGGCCTCCACCGACCCGGCGGAGTACGTACGCGCCCTCGCGAGCGCAGGAGAGGCCGCCGAACTCACCGCACCGGGCGGCCTCGGCGACTTCGGCTGGCTCGTACAACCGGTCGAAATCCAGGACCCGCTCGACCGACCGTGAACAGCCGCTAATCGCCCGCTACTTGTCGATGTCCCCGACCACGAAGAACAACGACCCCAGGATCGCCACCATGTCCGCCACCAGCGTCCCCGGCAGCAGCACCGCGAGCGCCTGGATGTTGTTGTAGGACGCCGAGCGCAGCTTCAGCCGGTACGGGGTCTTCTCGCCCTTGCTGACGAGGTAGTAGCCGTTGATCCCGAGCGGGTTCTCGGTCCACGCGTACGTGTGCCCCTCGGGCGCCTTCAGGACCTTCGGGAGCCGCTGGTTGATCGGGCCGGGCTCCAGCTCGGCGAGCCGGTCGAGGCAGGCGTCCGCGAGGTCAAGCGCGTTGTGGGTCTGCTCCAGGAGCACCTCGAAGCGGGCCAGGCAGTCGCCCTCCTGGCGGGTGACGACCTTCAGGGTGTCCTGGAGTTCGCCGTACGCGAGGTACGGCTCGTCGCGCCGCAGGTCGAAGTCGACGCCCGAGGCGCGCGCGATGGGCCCGCTCACTCCGTAGGCGTGCACGGCCTCGGCCGAGAGGGTGCCCACGTCCCGGGTGCGCCCCCGGAAGATCTCGTTGCCGAGCACCAGGTCGTCGAAGCGGTCCATCCGGGAGCGCACCGAGGCGACGGCTTCACGCGCGCGGGAGGCCCATCCCGCAGGCAAGTCCTCCTTGAGGCCGCCGACGCGGTTGAACATGTAGTGCATGCGCCCGCCGGAGACCTCCTCCATGACGTTCTGGAGGACCTCGCGCTCGCGGAACGCGTAGAACACCGGGGTGATGCCGCCGAGTTCCAGGGGGTAGGACCCCAGGAACATCAGGTGGTTGAGCACCCGGTTCAGCTCGGCGAGCAGGGTGCGCGTCCACACCGCGCGCGTGGGAACCTCCATGCCGAGCATCCGCTCCACGGCGAGGACCACGCCCAGCTCGTTCGAGAACGCCGACAGCCAGTCGTGGCGGTTGGCGAGCATGATGATCTGGCGGTAGTCGCGGGCCTCGAAGAGCTTCTCGGCGCCGCGGTGCATATAGCCGATCACCGGCTCCGCGTGCTGGATGCGCTCGCCGTCGAGGACGAGCCGCAGGCGCAGCACACCGTGTGTGGAGGGGTGCTGGGGGCCGATGTTGAGCACCATGTCGGTGCTCTCCGCGGCGCCGCCGATCCCGACCGTGGTCTCCGTCGTGGGAGTCATGGACACAGTGTCTCGTACGTACGCTTGCCCCATGGAAACGGGGACTGCCGCGCGGGACGACGCGTCGCGCGAGCCGGTGTGGACCGGGCTGCCGACGGGGCTGCTGAAGCTGCGACGGCTGTTGCTGGTGGTGTGGCTGGGGCTGCTGGCGGTGGCCCTGGGTGTGCCGCTGGGACTGTTCGCCGGTGCCGGCTGGGCGGCGTTCGCGCTGCTGCCGCTCGGCCTGATGGCGTGGGGCTGGGTGCTGCTGGGCCGCAACTGGCGCTCCTGGAAGTACGCCGAGCGCGCCGACGACCTGCTGATCAGCAGGGGCGTGCTGTGGCACCACGAGACGATCGTGCCGTACGGGCGGATGCAGCTCGTGGAGGTGACCTCGGGGCCCGTGGAGCGGCACTTCGGGCTGGCGAGCGTGCAGTTGCACACGGCCGCCGCGGCGACCGACGCGACGATCCCGGGGCTGGTCCCGGCCGAGGCCGAACGACTGCGCGACCGGCTCACCGAGCTGGGCGAGGCCCGATCGGCGGGGCTGTGACGACACCGGGCACCGAGAAGGACGTAGCCGCACACGTACCCCTCGTGGAACGGCGGCTGCACCCGGTGACGCCGTTGCGCCGGGCGTGGGCGCCGGTCGCCGTCATCATCGGGTGGGCGGTGCACGACCCCAACCAGGCGCAGGAGCAGCTCACCCGGCTGACCACGGTCACGCTCCTGATCGGGCTCGCCGTGTTCGTGCCGGCCGCCGCCCTGTACGGCTTCCTGACCTGGTGGTTCACCCACTTCGCGGTGACAGACACCGAACTGCGCATCCGGACCGGCCTGTTGTTCCGGCGCACCGCGCACATCCGCCTTGAGCGCATCCAGGCGATCGACGTGACACAGCCCCTCCTCGCGCGCGTGGCGGGCGTCGCCAAGCTGAAGCTGGACGTCGTAGGGACCGACAAGAAGGACGAACTCGCCTTTCTCGGGGAGGACGAGGCGCGGGCGCTGCGGGCCGAACTGCTCGCGCGGGCCGCCGGGTTCGCGCCGGAGACCGCGCACGAGGTCGGCGAGGCGCCCGCGCGGCAGTTGCTGCACGTGCCGGCCGGCGTGCTCGCGGTGTCCCTGGTGCTGACCGGCGCCACCTGGGGATCGCTGGCCGCCGCACTCGTCGTACCGCCGCTCCTCTGGCTGGCCACCCACAGCGTGTGGACGGTCCTGGCGACCGCCCTGCCGCTGCTGGGCGCGGCGGGCGCGAGCAGTGTGGGGCGGTTCGTCGGCGAGTACGACTGGACCGTGGGCGAGTCCCCGGACGGGCTGCGCATCGACCACGGGCTGCTGGACCGCACGCACGAGACGGTGCCGCCGGGGCGGGTGCAGACCGTGCGGATCGTGGAGCCGCTGCTGTGGCGGCGGCGCGGGTGGGTGCGGGTCGAGCTGGACGTGGCCGGGTCGTCCAACTCGGTGCTGGTGCCGGTCGCTCCGCGCGAGATCGCCGAGTCGGTCGTCGCGCGCGTGCTGCCCGGGGTGACGGTGCCCCCGCGCTCGGCGCTGTCCCGGCCGCCGCGCCGGGCGGGCCGGTGCCTGCCGCTGTGGTGGCGGGGCCACGGCCTCGCGGTCACCGACTCGGTGTTCGTGGCCCGGCACGGGCTGCTCCGCCGCAGCGTGGCGCTGGTGCCGCACGCGAAGGTGCAGAGCGTACGGCTGAAGCAGGGGCCCTGGGAGCGGCTCTGGCGGCTTGCCGAGGTGCATGTGGACACCGGGGCCAACAAGACCGTCACAGCCCGGCTGCGGGACGCTCAGGAGGCCGCGGAGCTGCTCCGCGGGCAGGCCGAGCGGTCGCGGACGGGCCGCAGGGACGCGCGGCCCGACCGCTGGATGGCCTGAGGCCCGGTCAGGAAGCCGCGCTGCGCAGGCCGGGGAGGTTGATCTGCTCGGTCTCGTCGTGCGCCGTCAGGTCGATGACCTGGACCGCGCCGACACCGCGCGACCGGTCGTCGGCCGGCTTGAACTCCGCCTCCGCCTCGGCCTTGTGCACCGCGAGGGCCTCCTGGCCCACGACGTCGGCGAGATCCTCGTTCTGCACGGCGTCCATGTCGGCGGACGACGCGCCCTTCTGCATGCCGAAGAAGTCGAACCCGCCCTCGGTCACCGGTCGCCGTACAGGAGCGGCCGGTACGACGGCGACCGCGGTCGGCACGGTGAAGTGCCCCGACGGGTGCGCGGGCTGGGCGGACTTCGCGACCGGAGGGACGGCGGCCGCGTGCTCGTGCCCGTCGACCGCCTCGGGCTTCCCCTCCGCCTCGTCCTCCTGCGCGGCCTCCGACTCGGCGGGGCCGCTGTCGGACGTCACCGGGGCGGGCTCGGCCTGCGCGGAGTCCTCGTCCCTCGGCGCGGGCACCCCGGCCTCACTGTCGTCGAGCCGGACCAGCGCCGCCTTGGCCCGCAGGAACAGCTTGGACCCCTCCGGGGAGAACACCGTGGAGACCGCGGGCTCCTCCTCCTCGACGACCTCGGCCTCGGGCTCTTCTGACTCCTCGGCCTCGACCGGGGCAGCCACAGCCCCGGTGTCGTCCGTGTCGTCGTTCGCGAAATCGTCGTCCTGGAGATCCATGTCCAGGTCCGCGTCCGCCGAGGTCTCGTCGTCGCCCCTGGCCAGAGCGGCGGGCAACGCGCGCGCGGGTTCCGCAGCCTCTATCTCCAGCAGGCGGCGGCCCTCCAGGGCGCTGGCGCGCTCGGTCTCCGCGGTGGCGTACCGGCGCAGCAGCGCCGCGTGTTCGTTGCGCAGGCCCGCCAGCTCCGTGCGCCTGGCGCGCAGCTTCTGCTCCAGCTTGATCCGCAGCTCACGCGACTCGTCGAGGTCGGACTCGAGTTCGGCCAGCCGCTCCTCGTAGCGCCACTCGTCGCTCGTACGCGCGCGTACCAGGTCGGCGACCTGTTTGCCCGCCTGAGTGTCCCAGCGGCGCATGATCGCCGCCCCGACGAGCGCGGTCGCGGCGGCGATCGCCGCGACTATCCGCAGTGCGGCCGCCTGCGAGAAGACCCATGGCCCGAAGGCGCAGACGAGCGACACGCCTGCGATCGCCGAGGGGGGCAACAGCCGGTGCAACGGCGGGGAATGGCGGTGACGTCCACGTGGCATGGCCAGAAACTTACCGCGCGTAGGCGAATGATGGTGCCCCGCCCGGTAAAAACACAGCCACCCCTATTCCCTCACAGCGGTTCAGAGGTCACTCTCACCGTTCAGCGGTCACCGAGCCGTCCGCTCATCCACTCAAGGGCCGCCGGGATCTCCCGCCGCCAGGTGTTGAAGTTGTGACCGCCGCTGTCCAGGATGATCGACGCGATACGGGTGGAGTTCTTGGCCTTCACCAGGTCGATGAATTCCAGGGTGTCCTTGTAGTCGTGTTCACCGACCTTGCTGCTGCTGACGAGCAGTGAGGTGTCGGGCCCGGGCCGGTGTTTGAGGAACCACCGCAGATCGGCCTCGTTGCGCAGCGTCTCGTCGCCCTGGAAGAGGTCGCCCGTGGTGGGGTCGATCGGTGCCTTGTAGTAGGGCGACAGGCCGGCCCCCGCCGCGTACACCCCGGGGTGGTGCATGGCGAGCTTCAGAGCGCAGTAGCCGCCCGTGGAGTCGCCGATGACGCCCCAACTGCCGGGTTTTCTGCCCACCCTGTAGTGGGCCGTTACCGCGTCGGGCAGGTCCTTGGCGAAGAACGACTCGGTCCGCGGCCCGCCCGGGACGTCCACGCACTCCGTGTCGCGCGGCGGTGCCACCGTCGGCCGCAGCATCACCAGGATCATCGGTTGCATGCGGCCGTCCTTGGCCAACTGCAGGGCTGTGCGCGGGTAGTGCAGTTTGTCGACGAGCGCCTGGGCGGTGCCCGGGTACCCGGTGAGCACGACCGTCGCCGGGAACGTGCGGGTGCGGTACCGCGACTGGAAGTACTCGGGCGGGAGATAGACGTACGCGGGGGTGGCGATGTGGGTCGTACGGCCCACTATGTCGACCTGCTGCACCTGGCCCACGGTGCGCGGCCGCGTGGAGCCTCCCGGGGCGTCCACCTTCCGGGTCCCGACCACCTGGAGGGGTCCGCCGGCGCCCTGGAGCGTGGTGTGGTCGACGACGACCCCCTGGTCGGTCTCTCTACCGAACAGGTCGGACCAACTGGCGTAGAACCCGAAGGCCTGGTTGGCGCCGAGGCCCACCGAGGCGAAGAGCACCGACTGCGTTGCCAGCAGCAGTCCCACGCGTCCGCTGACGGCCCGCCAGTTCCGCCGGGCCAGTCGCGGCCACAGCCACACCGTGCCGATGAACAGCAGGGCGGCACACACGAACGCCAGTACCAATACCTTGTTGCTCGTGAGTCCCATGAGCTGTCCCGCCTGCGCTTTCCGCCGAGGGCACACAACTTTCGCGAGCGTTTGCCCCGGGCTTTCCTCTGCCTTTGAACCGGCTTTCCGGTGAGGAAGGAACCTCCTTCCCCTAGACACCGTCCTAGAGGGCGCAATGTCGCCGGATGCCCGAATCGGGCCCGGATCCAAGGTCTCTCGCAGAACTACGGGATGCGATGTCTGTCAGGATAGATGGGGAAATGTCGGGTGGGGTTCCGAGCCGAACAGGCCGGGTCCGGCGCATAGTCCGAGGTCCGCGCCCCGAAATCGTTCCCACGCTCGTCGCCAGGGCCTGTGCCCTGGTCGGCCTGCTGGACATCGCGGCGGGGGTGTTCCCCCGCTTCCGGCACAGCCGTATGCACACCATGGCGGAGGTGCTGCCGGGCGCGCTCGGTCCCTTCGCGGCGGCGCTCTCGCTCAGCGTCGGCGTGCTGTTGCTGCTCCTCGCGCACGGGCTCAGGCGGCGCAAGCGCCGGGCCTGGCGGGCCGCGGTGGCCCTGCTGCCGGCGGGTGCGGTGGCGCAGTTCGCGTACCGGCACTCGCTCATAGGAGTCGTCATCTCGGCCGCGCTGCTCGCGCCGCTGCTGCTGCACCGCGGCGAGTTCCGGGCGCTGCCCGACCCGCGCAGCCGGTGGCGCGCGCTCGCCAACTTCGTGCTCATGGGCGCCGGTTCCCTCGTCCTCGGACTGGTCATCGTCAGCGTCCACTCCAAGCGCATGGTCGGCGACCCGAGCCTGGCCGATCGGATCACCCACGTCCTGTACGGCCTGTTCGGCTTCGAGGGCCCTGTCGACTACGAGGGCAGCACCTCCTGGACGGTCGCGTTCTCACTGGGCGCGCTCGGCCTGCTGACCGCGGTGACGACGATCTACCTCGCGTTCCGTCCCGAGCACCCGGCCGCCCGCCTCACCCCGGAGGACGAGACGCATCTGCGCGCCCTCCTGGAGAAGCACGGCCGCCGTGACTCGCTCGGCCACTTCGCCCTGCGCCGCGACAAGGCCGTCGTCTTCTCGCCCAGCGGCAAGGCGGCGGTGACGTACCGCGTCGTGTCCGGGGTGATGCTCGCCAGCGGTGACCCGATCGGCGACGTGGAGGCCTGGCCGGGCGCCATCGAGCGCTTCATGGACGAGGCGAAGGCCCACTCCTGGACGCCGGCCGTCATGGGCTGCTCCGAGACGGGCGGCGAGGTGTGGACCCGCGAGACCGGTCTCGACGCGCTCGAACTCGGCGACGAGGCGGTGGTCGACGTGGCGGATTTCTCGCTCGCCGGGCGCGCGATGCGCAACGTACGCCAAATGGTGAAGCGCATCGAGCGGGCCGGCTACGAAACCCGGGTACGGCGTGTACGTGACCTCGGCGAGGGCGAGCTGGAGCGGATCCGGCGCGCGGCGGAGGACTGGCGGGGCACCGACACCGAGCGCGGCTTCTCCATGGCGCTCGGCCGGATCGGCGACCCCGAGGACGGCGACTGCTTCATCGCCACCGCCCACAAGACGGACGAGCAGCCGGGCGAGTACGGCGACCTGAAGGCGATCCTGCACTTCGTGCCCTGGGGCACCGACGGCATGTCCCTCGACCTGATGCGCCGCGACCGCGCGGCGGACCCGGGGATGAACGAACTGCTGATCGTCGCCTCCCTCCAGGCGGCGCCGAAACTCGGCATCAGCAGGGTCTCGCTGAACTTCGCGATGTTCCGCTCGGCCCTCGCCCGCGGCGAGAAGATCGGCGCGGGCCCGGTGCTGCGCGCCTGGCGCGGACTGCTGGTCTTCCTGTCGCGCTGGTTCCAGATCGAGTCCCTGTACAAGTTCAACGCGAAGTTCCAGCCCCGCTGGGAACCCCGCTTCGTCGTCTACAGGGCGTCCGGCGACCTCCCCCGCATCGGCTTCGCCGCGATGCAGGCCGAGGGCTTCGTCAACCTGGCCCTTCCGCTGCCGCGCTTCCTCCGGCGCCGTACGGCCACGGCTCCGGCCTGCGCCCACGCGGTGGCGGAGAGGGACGCACGAGCGGCTTGAGCCACGGGGCCGGCCCACGCGAGACCCCCGCCTCCGCGCGGGGGACAACGCCCGGACCGGCCCCGGAGTCCCACCCCGCGCGGCGCGGCGGATTGGCCCGGACCAGCGCCCTTGGCTTCGGCCCGCGGCGCCGCGGCCCCTCCCCCGGGGCCTACGCTGAACGTATGAGCAAGCAGAGCGGACGCGGGCGCGTCGCGGGCCTTCCTGAGTGGGACCGGTGCGCGGTCATGGGGGTCGTGAACGTCACCCCCGACTCCTTCTCCGACGGCGGCCGCTTCTTCGACACCACGGCTGCCGTCAAGCGCGGCCTCGGCCTGGTTGCCGAGGGCGCTGATCTGGTCGACGTCGGCGGTGAGTCCACCCGCCCCGGCGCCACCCGCGTCGACGAGGCCGAGGAACTCAAGCGCGTCATCCCGGTCGTCCGCGGTCTCGCCGCCGAGGGCGTCACCGTCTCCGTCGACACCATGCGCGCCTCCGTCGCCGAGCGGTCCCTCGCCGCCGGCGCCGTCCTCGTCAACGACGTCAGCGGCGGCCTCGCCGACCCGGCGATGATCCCGGTCGTCGCCGCCTCGGGCGCCCCCTTCGTCGTCATGCACTGGCGCGGCTTCCTGGAGGGCGGCAACGTCAGGGGCGTCTACGAGGACGTCGTCACCGAGGTCGTCGACGAACTGCACGCACGCGTGGAGGCCGTTCTCGCCGGCGGCATCGCCCCCGACCGCGTCGTCGTCGACCCGGGCCTCGGCTTCTCCAAGGACGCCGAACACGATCTCGTCCTCCTCGCCCACCTCGACCGTCTGCTCACCCTCGGCCACCCCCTGCTCGTCGCCGCCTCCCGCAAGCGGTTCCTCGGCCGGGTCCTCGCCGGCACCGAGGGAGCGCCCCCGCCCGCGCGCGAGCGCGACGCGGCCACGGCCGCCGTCTCCGCGCTCGCGGCGCACGCGGGCGCATGGGCGGTGCGCGTCCACGAAGTACGTGCCACCGCGGACGCCGTACGCGTCGCCCGAGCCGTCGAAGGGGCGCGCGTCACCGGCGCCCGCCCGGCCTCGCACACCAATTCCGAGGGAGCCCGGTGAGCGCCCCCCACACCGACGTCGAGCAGGTGGAACTCGCCAACACCGCGTTCTACGAGACCCTGGAGCGCGGCGACTTCGACGAACTGTCCGCGCTCTGGCTGACCCCGGCCGACCTGGGCGTCGACGAGGAGTACCACGACCCGGCGGACACCGGCGTGATCTCCTGCGTGCACCCGGGCTGGCCGGTGCTCACCGGACGCGGCGAGGTGCTGCGGTCGTACGCGCTGATCATGGCGAACACCGAGTACATCCAGTTCTTCCTCACCGACGTGCATGTCTCGGTGACCGGCGACACCGCGCTGGTGACCTGCACGGAGAACATCCTCAGCGGCGGCCCGTCCCCCGACGACAGCGATGAGCTGGGCCCGCTGGTGGGCCAGCTCGTGGTCGCCACGAACGTGTTCCGGCGTACGTCCGAGGGCTGGAAGCTCTGGTCGCACCACGCGTCCCCGGTTCTGGCCGAAAACGACGAGGACGACAGCGACGACTCACCCACCTGAGTGGGTAGGCGCACCCCCACAGCACCAAGAAGTGGTTGGAATCACGAACTCGCGGGTAGGGGCGGCTACCGACCCATGAGCCACCGGGTTCCCCGGGGGAAACGCTCGATGAAACCTCCGGGCCCCGACCGTGCCCGCGCCTCCGTGGCCCGGCATTGTCAGTGCCCGCAGGTAGATTCGTTCGAGGCCGGTGTACCGCCCGCACCCGGTACGAACCGGCCACCATCGACGATTGCAGGAGTGATTCGCGTGGATCGTGTCGCGCTGAGCGGCCTGAAGGCCCGCGGCCACCACGGCGTGTTCCCCAGGGAGCGCGCGGAGGGCCAGACCTTCATCGTGGACCTCGTCCTGGGCCTGGACACCCGGCCGGCCGCCGCCGACGACGACCTGACGAAGACCGTGCACTACGGCGTCGTGGCGGAGGAGGTCGTGGCCGTCGTCCAGGGCGAGCCCGTCAACCTCATCGAGACGCTCGCCGAGCGCATCGCGCAGACCTGCCTGAAGCACGAAGGGGTCGAGGAGGTCGAGGTCCGCGTCCACAAGCCGGACGCCCCGATCACCGTCCCCTTCGACGACGTGACCGTCACCATCACCCGGAGCCGAGTATGACCTTCTCGTTCACCGAGGGTCACAGCGACCCGACCGTCCAGCCGGTGCCCGCCTCCGTGGTGCAGCAGGTGGACGCCGCCGACACCACGCTCAGCAACCCCAAGCGCGCCGTGATCTCCCTCGGCTCGAACCTCGGCAACCGCCTGGAGACCCTCCAGGGCGCCATCGACGCCCTGGAGGACACCCCCGGCGTCCGCATCAAGGCCGTGTCACCGGTCTACGAGACGGAGCCGTGGGGCGTCGAGCCCGGCAGCCAGCCGTCGTACTTCAACGCGGTCGTCGTCCTCAAGACCACCCTGCCCCCGTCCTCCCTGCTGGAGCGGGCGCACGCGGTCGAGGAGGCCTTCCACCGGGTCCGCGAGGAGCGCTGGGGCGCGCGCACGATCGACGTCGACATCGTCGCGTACGCCGATGTGGTCTCCGACGACCCGGTGCTGACGCTCCCCCACCCACGCGCCCACGAGCGGGCGTTCGTGCTCGCCCCCTGGCACGACGTGGAGCCCGAGGCGCAGTTGCCCGGCCGCGGCCCGGTGGCCGAGCTCCTGGACGTCATGACGCGTGAGGGTGTCGCGGCGCGCAAGGATCTGGAACTCCGGCTGCCCGAGTAGTCGTTAAGGTCGAGACGACCACTACGCCCGGACCGGGCACGGGGAGCTGAAGGAACACCGTGAGAGAGCTGCGGATCAGGGTGCTGGCCGGCGTGTTCGTCGTCGCCGGGGTGCTGTCCTGGGCGGGGGCGCGCCTGTGGAGCGCGGTGGGGACCCTGCCCAGTGTCCCGCTGGCCGCCCCCATCGTCCTCGCCGTGATCGCCGTGGTCCTGGTGGCCACGGCGCTCTCCCTGCGCGCCCGCCTCAAGGCACAACGCGAGCGCCGTCCGGGCGCCAAGGGGGTCGACCCGCTGATGGCGGCCCGCGCGGTCGTCTTCGGCCAGGCCAGCGCGCTGGTCGCGGCCCTCGTCGCCGGGATGTACGGCGGCACGGGCGCCTATCTGCTGGAATCCCTGGACATCCCGGCCCGCCGCGACCAGGCGATCTACGCCGGCTTCTCGGTCCTGGCGGGCATCGCGGTGATAGCGGCCGCGATCTTCCTGGAGCGCGTGTGCAAGCTCCCGGAGGACGACGACAACAACACGGCGGGGGCGACCCCCGTCACCTGACGGCCTCAGCGCGCCATTATCAGGCTCATCGCCTCGTTACGGGTCGCCGAGTCGCGGAGCTGTCCGCGCACCGCCGACGTGATGGTCTTGGCGCCGGGCTTGCGCACGCCCCGCATCGACATGCACATGTGCTCGCACTCGACGACGACGATGACCCCACGCGGCTCCAGGATCTTCATCAGGGAGTCGGCGATCTGCGTGGTGAGCCGCTCCTGCACCTGCGGCCGCCGGGCGTAGACGTCCACCAGGCGGGCCAGCTTCGACAGGCCCGTGATCTTGCCGTCGGCGGACGGGATGTACCCGACATGGGCGACCCCGACGAACGGCACCAGATGATGTTCACAACTGCTGAGGACCTCGATGTCCTTCACGAGGACCATCTCGTCGTGCCCCAGGTCGAACGTCGTGGTCAGCACGTCCTCGGGCTTCTGCCACAACCCCGCGAATATCTCCTTGTACGCCCGCGCCACCCGCGCCGGTGTCTCCCTCAACCCCTCGCGGTCAGGGTCCTCGCCGACCGCGATCAGCAGCTCGCGCACGGCGTTCTCGGCGCGCTTCTCGTCGAAGACACCGATGGTTCCCTCGCCGTCCAGCGTCACGGGGTCGGTCATGTCGTGCCTCGTTCCTGTGCGGGTCACGCGTGTGCGGGACACACGTCTCAGTTGCGGGCACATGGAAATGCCGCGCTCCCCAGGCTAATTCCAGGGGGGCGCGGCATCCATTTCGGGACGTGTGAGACTCGCGTCAGTTGTCGGGGCGCTCCTCCGGGGCCTTCTCCAGCGTGGGAGAGGACTCGGCGGTCGCACCGGCGGTGATCGCGGGGCCCGCGCCGTTCGACCCGTTCGTCAGTGAGAGCTCCTTGGGGGAGAGCACCGGCGGGCGGGTGGACGGCGTACGCCGGGAGGAGCCGGTCCACGAGGGGCGGGCCGGGCGCTTCACGATGGGAGCGAAGACCTCGGCGATCTGCTCCTTGTTCAGCGTCTCCTTCTCCAGCAACTGGAGCACGAGCGCGTCGAGCACGTCACGGTTCTCGACCAGGATCTCCCAGGCCTCGTTGTGCGCGTTCTCGATGAGCTTCTTGACCTCTTCGTCGACGAGCGCGGCGACCTCTTCCGAGTAGTCGCGCGGGTGCGACATCTCCCGGCCCAGGAAGGGCTCGGTGTTGTCGCCGCCGAACTTGATCGCGCCGAGGCGCTCGGTCATGCCGTACTGCGTGACCATCGCGCGGGCCGTGGCGGTGGCCTTCTCGATGTCGTTCGCGGCGCCCGTGGTCGGGTCGTGGAAGACCAGTTCCTCGGCCGCCCGGCCGCCCAGCATGTAGGCGAGCTGATCGAGCATCTCGTTGCGCGTGGTCGAGTACTTGTCCTCTTCGGGCAGGACCATCGTGTAGCCCAGAGCACGGCCTCGGGAGAGGATCGTGATCTTGTGGACCGGGTCGGAGTTGGGAGAGGCCGCCGCGACCAGGGCGTGTCCGCCCTCGTGGTACGCGGTGATCTTCTTCTCCTTGTCCGACATGATCCGGGTCCGCTTCTGCGGGCCCGCGACCACACGGTCGATCGCCTCGTCCAGCATGGAGTTGTCGATCAGCTTGCGGTTGCCGCGGGCGGTGAGCAGGGCGGCCTCGTTGAGGACGTTGCTCAGGTCCGCGCCGGTGAAGCCCGGCGTACGGCGCGCGACGGCCGACAGATCGACGTCCGGTGCGACCGGCTTGCCCTTCTGGTGGACCTTGAGGATCTCCAGACGGCCCTGCATGTCCGGGCGGTCGACCGCGATCTGGCGGTCGAAGCGGCC
The DNA here is from genome assembly GCF_040605995.1 of Streptomyces sp. NPDC005492. Classification (NCBI taxonomy): domain Bacteria; kingdom Bacillati; phylum Actinomycetota; class Actinomycetes; order Kitasatosporales; family Streptomycetaceae; genus Streptomyces; species Streptomyces sp. NPDC005492. The sequence continues at coordinate 438,787 of NZ_JBEXDX010000002.1, read as the reverse complement.
GGGCCGCAGGAGGGCCGGGTCGAGGATGTCGGGCCGGTTCGTCGCGGCGATGAGGATCACGCCGCCCTTGACGTCGAAGCCGTCCATCTCGACGAGCAGCTGGTTCAGCGTCTGCTCGCGCTCGTCGTGACCGCCGCCAAGGCCGGCGCCGCGATGGCGGCCGACCGCGTCGATCTCGTCGACGAAGACGATCGCCGGGGCGTTCGCCTTGGCCTGCTCGAACAGGTCACGGACTCGGGAGGCACCGACACCGACGAACATCTCGACGAAGTCGGAACCGGAGATCGAGTAGAAGGGCACTCCGGCCTCGCCCGCGACGGCACGCGCCAGCAGGGTCTTGCCGGTGCCGGGAGGGCCGTACAGGAGTACGCCCTTGGGGATCTTGGCGCCGACGGCCTGGAACTTCGCCGGCTCCTGGAGGAACTCCTTGATCTCGTGCAGTTCCTCGACGGCCTCGTCGGAGCCCGCGACATCCGCGAACGTCGTCTTCGGGGTGTCCTTGGTGATGAGCTTGGCCTTGGACTTCCCGAAGTTCATGACTCGGGAGCCGCCGCCCTGCATCTGGTTCATCAGGAACAGGAAGACGACCACGATGAGGACGAAGGGGAGCAGCGACAGCAGAATCCCGACGAAAGCGTTCTGCTTCGTCGGCGAGACCGTGTAGCCGTCCGGAATCTGCTTGTCCTGGTACTTGGTCTGCAGCGTGTCGGCAATGTTCACGCCCTGGTCGCCGATGTAGCTCGCCTGGATCTTGGAGCTGCCGGAAACCTTGTTGCCGTCCTTGAGCGTGACCTTGATGGTCTGCTCGTCGCCGGTGGTGATCTTTGCCGACTCGACCTTGTTGTCATTGATCGCCTGGACGACCTGGCCGGTGTCCACCGTCTTGTAGCCGCCGGACGAGCCGACGACCTGCATCAACACGACCACGGCAAGGACGGCCAGCACGATCCACATGACCGGCCCACGGAAGTATCGCTTCACGTCCATCCATACGGAGCGAAGTCGCTCCGTCCCTCCTGCCATAGTGAGTTTGATAAAGACAGTTCTTCTGACGGTACCCCAGCATGGTGGGCCGAAGCCGCACAGGACCGCTGGGAGACGCGTCTGCATGCTCCAACGGCGCGAAACCCGCTGGGGTTCCCGATCGTCTTACCGGGCTTGGGCCGAGTGGCTCTAGCCGCCGTAGACGTGCGGCGCGAGCGTACCGACGAACGGCAGATTCCGGTACTTCTCCGCGTAGTCGAGGCCGTATCCGACGACGAACTCGTTCGGGATGTCGAAGCCGACCCACTCCACGTCGATGGCGACCTTGGCCGCCTCCGGCTTGCGCAGCAGGGTGCAGATCTTCAACGAGTCGGGCTCACGGGAGCCGAGGTTGGAGATCAGCCAGGACAGCGTCAGACCGGAGTCGATGATGTCCTCGACGATGAGGACGTGCTTGCCCTTGATGTCGGTGTCGAGGTCCTTGAGGATCCGCACCACACCGGAGGACTGGGTGCCCGCGCCGTACGACGACACGGCCATCCAGTCCATGGTGACGGGGGTGGACAGCGCCCGGGCGAGGTCCGCCATGACCATCACCGCGCCCTTGAGGACACCGACGATCAGCAGATCCTTGCCCGCGTACTCCGCGTCGATCTTCGCGGCCAGCTCCACGAGCTTCGCGTCGATCTCTTCCTTGGTGATGAGCACCGACTGGAGGTCGTCACCCATGTCTTTCGCGTCCACCCGCATCACTTTCGGTCGTCCCACCGGCTACTACCTGGTCCCGCCCCCGGAGGTCCGGAGGGGGTGTCGATTCAGCCTTGCCGAATCACCAGTCTGCCACCCTGCCGCCGGGCGACGACCTTGCCCGGGAGATTGATGGCTCCCTGGCCTCGCCAGCCGGTGATCAGGCGGTCGACTTCCTCGATGTGACGGGCGAACAGCGAACCGGCCGGGGCGCCCGCCTGGATGGCCGCGCGGCGCAGGATGCGGCGACGCACGGCGGGCGGCAGGGCGTAGAGCTTGGCGCACTCCAGGAGGCCGGTGGCATCGCGTACGGAGGCCTCGGCCTGGCTGGCCCAGGTGTCGAGGGCGTCGGCGTCGTCCCGGGAGAGCTGTGCCGTACGGGCGAGGGCTTCCACGACGCCTTTGCCGAGCGCCTTCTCCAGGGCCGGCAGGCCTTCGTGGCGCAGCCGGGAGCGGGTGTAGGCGGGGTCGGCGTTGTGCGGGTCGTCCCAGACGGGCAGCGACTGGACCATGCAGGCCTTGCGGGCGGTCTGCCGGTCGAGGTGCAGGAAGGGGCGGCGGTAGCGGCGGGCGGCCCCCGGACCCCCGGAAACAGCCGCCATTCCGGACAGGGACCGGATGCCGGAGCCGCGGGCGAGGCCCAGCAGGACGGTTTCCGCCTGGTCGTCGCGCGTGTGACCGAGCAGGACCGCGGCAGCGCCGTGGCGGGCGGCGCAGGCGTCGAGGGCGGCGTAGCGGGCGTCCCGGGCGGCTGCCTCGGGGCCGCCCTCGCGGCCCACGGTCACGGTGGTGGCCTCGACGGGGTCCAGGCCCAGTTCGCGCAGGCGCAGGACGACCTCGTCGGCACGTAGGTCGGAGCCGGCCTGGAGGCCGTGGTCGACGGTGATGCCGCCGGCCCGGATGCCCAGCTTGGGGGCCTCGAAGGCGAGGGCGGAGGCGAGGGCCATGGAATCGGCGCCGCCGGAGCACGCCACGAGCACGAGCGGCGAGGGCGGGCGCTCGTGCGAGGGGTGCCGGGAGGCGCCGGCTGTCTGCAGGGCCTCGTGGTCGGTGAGGATGTCGTGGAGGACGCGGCGCACCGCCAGGCGTATCGCCGCGACCGCAGGATGGGGACCCATGTCCGGTTCCCTTCATGAAGTTTTCGGGGGGTTGGCCCGAGGTTCGGTCACTCAGAGTGTGTAGATGGTGACAGAACCGGGGCGTTCCCCGAGCATTGCACGCCTACCCATCGCTCACGGTCCCTCGGACGGGTGATTGCGGGGGCGTTCGCCTGCCGTCGGCCGGATTCGTTTCACCACGCCCGCGACGGTTCACGACTCGGCCTTGCGGTGCACCCGCGCGACCCAGTCCGCCGGTTTGGCGATCTCCGTCTTGGTCGGCAGCGTGTTCGGGGAGGTCCACACCCGGTTGAAGCCGTCCATGCCGACCTGGTCGACGACCGCGCGGACGAACCGCTCGCCGTCGCGGTACTGCCTCAGCTTGGCGTCCAGGCCGAGCAGCTTGCGCAGCGCCGAGTCCAGCCGGGAGGCGCCCTTCGCACGACGCTGCTGGAACTTCTCGCGGATCTCCGCGACGCTCGGCACCACCTCGGGACCGACCCCGTCCATCACGAAGTCGGCGTGCCCCTCCAGAAGGGACATCACGGCGGTGAGACGGCTGAGGATCTCCCGCTGGGCGGGCGTCTGCACGATCTCCACGAGGGAGCGACCGCCGTCCTCGTCCTCCTCGCCCTCGGGCCGGCCGCCGGCCAGCGACTGGGCCGCTTCCCGGATGCGCTCCAGGACCGTCATGGGGTCGACCTCGGTCTCCCCCAAGAACGACTGGATTTCACCCTCGAGGTGGTCACGCAGCCAGGGCACGGCCGTGAACTGCGTGCGGTGCGTCTCCTCGTGCAGGCACACCCACAGGCGGAAGTCGTGGGGCTGTACGTCGAGTTCGCGCTCCACATGGACGATGTTCGGCGCGACCAGCAGCAGCCGTCCGCCTTTCGCGCCCGCCGGCAGCTCGCGGGAGGCCGGGGCGAACGTCTCGTACTGACCGAGCACGCGCGAGGACAGGAACGACAGCAGCATGCCCAGCTCGACGCCGGTGACCTTGCCGCCGACCGCGCCGAAGACCGCGCCCCCGGGGGTGTTGCTCCGCCGCTCCTGCATCTTGTCGAGCAGCGGCTTGAGGACCTCCCGGAACCCGGCGACGTTCGCCCGGACCCAGCCGGGGCGGTCGACGACCAGGATCGGGGTGTCGTGGATGTCGTCCGTGGCCATCCGGGTGAAACCCCGGACGTGCTGCTCCGAGGCCTTCGCATGCCGGCGCAGCTCCGCGACGACGGCCCGGGCCTCGTCACGGCTCACTTCGGGGCCCGGCCGCACGAGTCGGGTCGCGGTCGCCACCGCGAGATTCCAGTCGACCATCTGAGAAGAAGCAGCACCACCGATGCTCGTCATGCGTCAACCGTACGTGAGCGCTGCCGCTTGGGGCAGGGCACGAGGTGCGCGAGAGCTGCTCGATGGCGGCTCGGCTATGAGCAGCCGCAGGCCGCCAGCGCCGTGGCCGTGCGGTCCAGTGCCGCCTGCGCGGCCAGGGGATCCGTCGTGTCCGACGCCAGGAACGCGAAGGCCAGGAGTTGGCCGTCCTTGTCGACGACCGTGCCCGCCAGGGTGTTGACCCCCGTCAGGGTGCCCGTCTTGGCGCGTACGACCCCTGCCGCGCCCGTGGCGTCCGTGTAGCGGGTCGTCAGGGTGCCCGTGAAGGCGGCGATGGGGAGGCCGGTGAGGACCGGGCGGAGTTCGGGGTGGGCCGGGTCGCCTGCCTTGACCAGGAGGGCGGTCAGGAGGTCGGCGGTGAGGCGGTCGTCGCGGTTGAGGCCGCTGCCGTCGTTGAAGTCCGCGCCGCCGACCGGGAGTTGGAGCTTCTTCAACTGGGCGGCGATCGCGGCGGCGCCCCCGTCGAAGTCGGCCCGCCTGCCCGTCGCTACGGCGGTCTGGCGGGCCAGTGCCTCCGCGATGTCGTTGTCGCTGTTGGTCAGCATCCGCTCGACCAGGTCGGACAGCGGCGGCGAGGTGACCGTGGCGAGGGTGTCCGCGCGGCCGGTCGCCTTGGAGGGGCCCGGGGACGTCGTCCTGATGCCGTGGTCCGCGAGGAAGTCCGCGAACTTCCTGGCCGCGTCCGCCGCCGGGTTCGTCACGCGCTTGACCGCCCCGCTCGACGAGTCGTCCGTACGTCCCTCGTCGGCCATCAGGGCGCTGACCGGGGCGAGGTTCCAGTTGACCCCGATCGGGTGGAGTTCGCCGCCGGCGTACAGGGTCGTGTCGTACGACAGCGTCACCTGGCTCACGCCGCGCTTCTTCAGGGTGGCCGCCGTGCGGTCGGCCAGCGTCCGCAGACTGGCCCAGCCCTCGTCGTCCTGGCGGGCCGTCAGGGTGGGGTCGCCGCCGCCGACCAGGACGAGTTCCTTGGTGTCGGGCTCCAGGGCGGCGCGGGTGGTGAAGCGGTGGTCGGCGCCCATCGCGGAGAGGGCGGCCACGGCGGTGGCGATCTTCGTGGTCGAGGCCGGGGTCAGCGCGTCGTCCGCGCCGACGCCGTAGAGGCGCTTGCCGGTGGACACGTCCACGACGGCTGCCGTGTGGCGGGTGCCGAGCGCCGCGTTGTCCAGGAGGGGACTCAGGACGTCCGTGAGGGCCGTGCCGGTCGGGGCCGACTTCACCGTGCTCGCCGAGCCGCCGAGGCCGACCAGGACGGATGCGGCGCTCGGTGCAGGACGGGGCGCCTTGGCGGACGTATCGGAATTACGGCCGTGATCTACGCCACCTGAACGTTCCTGTGCGACTGCGTGGTCCCGCTCGGCCGTACGCTGACCCGAGGAGTCCCAGGGACCTGCGGCGGTCACCACGACGGCGGCCAGTGCCATTCCGGCGGTGGTGGCGACCGCGGGGAACCGCCAGGTTCTGTCGGGCCGCGGCAACCGCGCGAGCTGTGGTGACACGGCCTGCGTGAGCCTTGTGACCTGGGGCGACACAGCTTGGGCAACCCGCGTCACGCGCGGTTTCACGGATTGCGCGGCCCGCACGAGACGGGGCCGGGCGGCTCGTGCGACCCGCGCCACATGCGGTCTCACGGCCCGCCAAGGCCTCAGCTCCGGCACGACCACCAGCCCCTTTCGCGATCACACACCTGCGTGAGGGACACTTAACCACCAGAACTATGTGCTGATCATGGAGGAGCCACCGGTGGAGTTCGACGTCACGATCGAGATCCCGAAGGGTTCGCGGAACAAGTACGAGGTGGACCACGAGACCGGTCGGATCCGCCTGGACCGTCGACTCTTCACCTCGACCAGTTACCCGGCCGACTACGGCTTTGTCGAGAACACGCTCGGCGAGGACGGCGACCCGCTGGACGCGCTGGTCATCCTGGAGGAGCCGACCTTCCCCGGCTGCCTCATCAAGTGCCGCGCGATCGGCATGTTCCGGATGACCGACGAGGCCGGCGGCGACGACAAACTGCTGTGCGTCCCGGCGTCCGACCCGCGCGTGGAGCACCTGCGTGACATCCACCACGTGTCGGAGTTCGACCGCCTGGAGATCCAGCACTTCTTCGAGGTCTACAAGGACCTGGAGCCCGGCAAGTCGGTCGAGGGTGCCAACTGGGTGGGCCGTACGGACGCCGAGTTGGAGATCGAGCGCTCGTACAAGCGGCTGAAGGAGCAGGGCGGCCACTGAGCCCCCTGTTGCAGACGGGCCGCACGCGTACGCGTGCGGCCCGTTTTCCTGTCTGTGCGCATACTGAGGATCACCGCAGGTGTCGTACAGGGAGTGCTACGGAGTGACGGAAGCGGAGGACCGCAAGCCGCAGTCGGACGAGGCCAGGAGCGCGTTCACGGCTCCGGTGGGCGTCGCGGCGATCGACGGGGAATCGTCCACGACCTCGGAGTTCGCCGTCCCGCAGGGGCTCGACGTGACGCCGGTGCCGGCCGTCGAGGAGCCGGAGGGGTCGGCATTCAGTCCGCCCCGGACCTACCGCGCCAGACAGGCGCCGCCCGCCTTCACCCCGCCGACCGGGATCCCCGTCGTCAGCCTGACCAAGGACGTGCCCTGGCAGGACCGGATGCGCACGATGCTGCGGATGCCGGTGACCGAGCGGCCGGCGCCGGAGCCGGTGCAGAAGGCGGACGACAGCGGTCCCGCCGTACCGCGCGTGCTCGATCTGACGCTCCGCATCGGCGAGTTGCTGCTCGCGGGCGGGGAGGGCGCGGAGGACGTCGAGGCGGCGATGTTCGCGGTCTGCCGCTCCTACGGCCTCGACCGCTGCGAGCCCACCGTCACCTTCACCCTGTTGTCGATCTCCTATCAGCCCTCCCTGGTGGACGATCCGGTGACCGCCTCCCGGACCGTGCGGCGCCGGGGCACCGACTACACGCGGCTCGCGGCCGTGTTCCGGCTCGTCGACGACCTGAGCGACCCGGAGACCGCGCTCTCCCTGGAGGAGGCCTACCGGCGGCTCGCGGAGATGCGACGCAACCGGCACCCGTATCCCGGCTGGGTGCTGACCTCGGCCAGCGGACTGCTCGCGGGGGCCGCCTCGGTGCTCGTCGGCGGCGACGTGATCGTGTTCGTCGCCGCCGCGCTCGGGGCGATGCTCGGCGACCGGCTGGCGTGGCTGTGCGCGGGGCGCGGGCTGCCGGAGTTCTACCAGTTCACGGTCGCCGCGATGCCGCCGGCCGCGATAGGGATCGCGCTCACGGTCGCCAACGTCGATGTGAAGGCCTCCGCGGTGATCACCGGTGGGCTGTTCGCGCTGCTGCCCGGGCGGGCGCTGGTGGCGGGCGTGCAGGACGGGCTGACCGGCTTCTACATCACCGCGTCGGCGCGGCTCCTGGAGGTCATGTACTTCTTCGTCGGCATCGTGGCCGGCGTGTTGATCGTCCTGTACTTCGGCGTGAAGCTCGGCGCCCAGCTCGACCCGGACGTGGCCCTCGGCAACTCCAATCGGCCGCTGTGGCAGATTGCCGCGTCCGTCCTGCTGTCGCTGACCTTCGCGGTCCTGCTCCAGCAGGAACGATCCACCGTGCTCCTGGTGTCCCTCAACGGGGGCGTCGCCTGGTCGGTGTACGGGGCGATGCACTACGTCGCCGGGATCTCGCCGGTCGCCTCGACCGCCGTGGCCGCGGGGCTGGTCGGCCTCTTCGGGCAGTTGCTGTCCCGCTACCGCTTCGCGTCGGCGCTGCCGTACACGACGGCCGCGATCGGGCCCCTGCTGCCCGGATCGTCCACGTACTTCGGGCTGTTGTCGATCGCTCAGAACAAGGTCGACAAGGGGCTGGTGTCGCTGGCCACGGCCGCCTCGCTCGCCATGGCCATCGCCATCGGGGTGAACCTGGGGTCGGAGATCTCGCGGTTGTTCCTGCGGGTCCCAGGCGCTTCGGCGGGGGCCCGGCGGGCAGCGAAGCGGACCAGGGGGTTCTGAGCGCCGCCCGGGAGCTCAGCCCTGCGGGTAGCCGTTCTGCGAGTTCTGCGGGTAGCCCTGGTCGTCGTAGGGGTACTGCTGGTTGCCGTACGGCTGCTGCTGTTGCTGCGGCTGGTACGTCTGCTGGGGGTACTGCTGGGCGTACGGCTGCTGTTGGGGCTGGGGCTGCGCGTAGTACTGGTCGTAGCCGTTGTTCTGGTCGTAGCCGTTGTCGTGCTGTCGCTGCTGCTGTTGGTGGGGCTGCTGCTGGGGCTCGTCCACGCGGCGGAGCTGGGTCGTCGAGTCGTCCATGATCACGGGGAACGGCTGGGTCGCGGCCGGGTCGCCGGGCTGCGCCCCGTTCCCGTGGGGCCCCCGGGGCTCCTTCTTGGCCTTGGAGCGGGCGCGCAGGAACTCGATGATGATCGGGACCACCGAGACGAAGACGATCAGGATCAGGATCGCTTCGATATTCTTGTGGACGAAGTCGATGTTGCCGAGCCAGGAGCCCAGCAGGGTCACGCCCGCGCCCCACAGGACACCGCCGATCACGTTGAACGTGATGAACGAGCGGTACTTCATGCCGCTGACACCCGCGATGATCGGCGTGAACGTGCGCACGACGGGCACGAAGCGGGCCAGGACCAGCGACTTGGGGCCGTACTTCTCGAAGAACTCGTGCGCCTTGACCACGTTCTCCTGTTTGAAGAGGCGTGAGTTCGGCCGGGTGAAGAGCGAGGGGCCGACCTTCTTGCCGAAGACGTAGCCCGCCTGGTCACCGAGGATCGCGGCCACGCAGATCAGCGCGATCGCCGCCCACAACGGGAAGTCCAGGGTGCCCGCGGTGATCAGCAGGCCGCAGGTGAACAGCAGGGAGTCACCCGGCAGGAAGAACCCGATGAGCAGGCCGGACTCCGCGAAGACCACGAGGAGCAGGCCCCAGATCCCGAACCGGTCGAGCATGGTGTTCGGATCGAGCCAGCTCGGTCCGAGGGCAAGCGTCATCACGGTTCCGGGCTCCTGAGGGGTGGAGGGATACGGCGTCCAGGCAACAGCCGCACAAAGCTATCAACGCAATGTGTCCGTCCCAGGTTCCACCGGTGTCTCCAGGATGCACTGTGCCTCCCATAGGACAAAGCTGTGAGCCATGGGTATCGACGAATACGGCGGCGGCCAGGGGCCGCAGGCCGATGTGCTGGTCGTGACGACGAACGACATCCCCGGGTACCGGGTCGAGCAGGTGATCGGCGAGGTGTTCGGGCTGACCGTGCGCTCACGGCATCTCGGCAGCCAGATCGGCGCCGGTCTGAAGTCGATGGTCGGCGGTGAGCTGAAGGGGCTCACCAAGACCCTCGTGCAGACCCGCAACCAGGCCATGGAGCGGCTCATCGAGCAGGCACGCGCGCGTGGCGCCAACGGCGTCCTGGCGTTCCGCTTCGACGTAACCGAGGCGGCGGACGTGGGCACCGAGGTGTGCGCCTACGGGACGGCGGTGGTCCTGGCCCGGGTGTGACCCCGGGCCAGGTCCCTAGGAGGTGTGCCGGGACGCGTTCGCCAGGATCGCGTCCCTGAGGTGTTCGGCCAGGCCGGGGGCCATGGAGTCGTAGAACGCCTTGAAGCGCTCGTCGGAGACGTACATCCCGGCGAGGCACACGTGCATGTCGTACGAGCACGGGTAGAACCAGCGGTCGATGTGCAGGCGGTGTTCCTCGGCCAGGTCCATGGGCGCCTCGGCGGTGGGTGGTTCGCCGGTGGTCACCAGGGCGGCGTAGCGCTCGCTCCAGTCGTCGACCTCGGCCTGAAGGCGTTTCCAGTCGGCCTTGGTGTAGCGGGCGGCCCGGCGCTGCGACTCGGCGTAGGCCTCGGTGCCGCCCCAGCGCTGTTCGGCCTCCTCGGCGTACTGCTCGGGGTCCTTGTCGCCGAAGACCTCGAAGCGTTCCTCGGGGGTGAGATTGATGCCCATCGTGCGTGCCTCCATGGCGTGCTCCACGGCCTCGGCCATCTTCTGCAACCTCTCGATCCGGGCGGTCAGCAGCTCGTGCTGGCGGCGCAGGTGCGCGCGCGGGTCCGTGTCCGGGTCGTCGAGCAGGGCCGCGACCTCGTCGAGCGGGAAGCCGAGTTCCCGGTAGAACAGGATCTGCTGCAGCCGGTCGAGGTCGGTGTCGGCGTAGCGCCGGTGGCCCGCGTGGCTGCGCTCGCTCGGGGCGAGCAGGCCGATGTCGTCGTAGTGGTGCAGTGTGCGCACGGTGACCCCGGCGAATCCGGCGACCTGTCCTACGGAGTAGCTCACTTCCGCTCCCTTCTGTGTCCGCGCTCCACGCTGAGGCCTCACGTCACGTGAGGTGCAAGTCCCGCACGCTCAAGATGTTCGGTCCGTTTTGCCCGCTTATGGTGAGCCCGTGGCCCAGGACACCGTGCGACAGGCATCCGTTGCCCCGACGACTCCGGCGCGCGCCCTGGTGCCGTTGATCGTGCCCGCTCTGGTCGTGGGCGTGCTCGCGAGCCTGCTCTTCCTCGGGGTGAGCGAGGTGGCCGAGCTGCTCCAGCACGTGCTGTGGAAGAACCTGCCGGACGCTCTGGGCATCGGCCGGTACTCGGTCCTGTGGATGCTCGTCATGCTGACGGCGACCGGCGTCGCGGTCGGTCTCGTGGTGTGGAAGGTGCCGGGACACGCCGGTCCCGATCCGGCGACCACAGGCCTGGAGGCCGTGGCGCTGCCGCCCGTAGTGCTGCCCGGGCTGGTGCTGGCGACCGCGCTGATGCTCGCGGGCGGCCCGAGTCTCGGGCCGGAGAACCCGCTAATCGCCGTGAACGTGGGGCTCGCCGTGTGGGTCGGACACAGGCTGGCGCCCCGGGTGCCGGGCGGGGCGTGGGCGGTGCTGGCCGAGTCGGCGACGATCGGCGCGCTCTTCGGGACGCCGGTGGCGGCGGCACTGCTCATCTCGGAGGCACTGGCCGGGCGGCAGACCAAGGGCGGCCTGTGGGACAACGTGTTCGCGCCGCTCGCAGCGGCCAGTGTCGGCGCCGTGACCACCACCCTGGTGGCCCATCCGACCTTCGACCTGCATCTGCCCCCGTTCGGTCGGCCGAGCTGGGGCGATCTGCTGGCCGTCCTGGTGCTGGCGCCGCTGGCCGCGCTGCTCGGGATGTGCGCGGTCCGCGGCTTCCCGTACGTCCATGCCGCGTTCTCCCGGCTCGGGCACCCCATGCTGGCGCTTCCCGCCGGTGGGCTCGTGCTGGGCCTGCTGGCGGCCGTGGGCGGCCATCTGACGCTCTTCAAGGGGCTGGACGAGGTCGGGGCGCTGGCGGCCGATCCCGAGGGCTGGTCGGCGGGGCAGTTCGCGACGATGACGGTGGTGAAGCTGGCCGCGCTGGTGGTCGCCGCGTCCTGCGGCTTCCGGGGCGGGCGGATCTTCCCCTCGGTGTTCATCGGCGCCGCGTTCGGGCTGTTCGCCCACGCGGTCGTCCCGGCGGTGCATCCGGCACTCGGCGTCGCCGCGGGCGTCCTGGGCATGCTGCTGGCGATCACCCGGCAGGGCTGGGTGAGCCTGTTCACCGCCGCCGTCCTGGTGGCCTCGCCGGCGATCATCGCCCTGTTGTGCATCGCCTCGCTGCCGGCGTGGCTGCTGGTGACCGGGAGGCCGCAGATGCAGTTGCGGGCGGACGGAACTCCGGTTCGCTGACACCCGTTGATCCTTTCGACAATTCCGCAGGAGGCACGCCCATGGCATTGCACAAAGGTCCCCAGCAGCCCCACGAGCGCCCGATGTCCATGAACCCCTTCTACGGAGAGGCCAATCCGGTCGGCGGCATGATCGAGGCCCCGCCCAAACACCGGCTCCCGGACGCACCGTTGACCCCGATGACGGCGGCCCAGCTCGTGCACGACGAGCTGATGCTGGACGGCAACTCCCGGCTGAACCTGGCGACTTTCGTCACCACCTGGATGGAGCCCGAAGCCGGGCTCCTGATGGCGGAGTGCCGGGACAAGAACATGATCGACAAGGACGAGTACCCGCGCACGGCCGAGCTGGAGCGACGCTGTGTGGCGATGCTCGCGGATCTGTGGAACGCGCCGGACCCGTCGGCCGCGGTGGGCTGTTCCACGACCGGGTCCAGCGAGGCCTGCATGCTCGCGGGGATGGCCCTCAAGCGCCGCTGGACGCAGCGCAACAAGGACCGCTACCCGGCCGCCCGTCCGAACCTGGTGATGGGGGTCAACGTCCAGGTGTGCTGGGAGAAGTTCTGCAACTTCTGGGAGGTCGAGGCGCGCCAAGTCCCCATGGAGGGCGACCGGTTCCACCTCGACCCGCAGGCCGCCGCCGAGCTGTGCGACGAGAACACGATCGGGGTCGTCGGCATCCTCGGCTCGACCTTCGACGGGTCCTACGAGCCGATCGCCGACCTGTGCGCCGCGCTCGACGCGCTCCAGGAGCGGACCGGTCTCGACATCCCGGTGCATGTGGACGGCGCGTCCGGCGCCATGGTCGCGCCCTTCCTGGACGAGGACCTGGTCTGGGACTTCCGCCTCCCGCGCGTGGCCTCGATCAACACGTCCGGCCACAAGTACGGCCTGGTCTACCCGGGCGTCGGCTGGGCCCTGTGGCGCGACAAGGAGGCCCTCCCGGAGGAACTCGTCTTCCGCGTCAACTACCTGGGCGGCGACATGCCCACCTTCGCCCTCAACTTCTCCCGCCCCGGCGCCCAAGTGGTCGCCCAGTACTACACGTTCCTACGGCTGGGCCGCGAGGGCTACCGCGCGGTGCAGCAGACCACCCGGGACGTGGCCCGCGGCCTCGCCGAGCGGGTGGAAGCACTCGGTGACTTCCAACTCCTCAGTCGGGGCGACGAGTTGCCGGTCTTCGCCTTCACCACCGCCCCCGGCGTGGAGACCTATGACGTGTTCGACGTCTCCCGCCGCCTCCGCGAACACGGCTGGCTGGTCCCGGCCTACACCTTCCCGGCCAACCGCGAGGACCTCTCGGTCCTACGCGTCGTCTGCCGCAACGGCTTCTCGGCAGACCTCGCGGAACTGTTCCTGGACGACCTGACCCGCCTGCTCCCGGAGCTGCGCCGCCAGGCGCATCCAGCTACTCGGGACAAGGGCGCGGCTACGGGGTTCCATCACTGAGATTCTCGCTCCTTCGCCACCAGCTCATAGGCCGTCGCACCGTCCAGGGACTCGCGGATGATGTCCGCGTGGCCGGCGTGGCGGGCCGTCTCCCGGATCAGGTGGAGGCAGACCCAGCGGATCGAGACGCTGCCCTCGGGGAACCAGGGTTCCTTCGGGAGCGGGAAGGTGTCGTCGAGGCTCGGTGCCGAGCGGATGAACGCCTCGGTCTCGGCGGCGACCTTCTCCCAGTACGCGAGCTGGGACTCGACGGTCTCCCCGCCGACCAGTCGGAACGACTCGTGCCAGTTGGACTGGTCCCGCTCAACCGCCGGCGGCTCCTGCTTCGCCCGGGCGATCCAGCCCTGCTCGACCTGGGAGACGTGCTTGAGGAGGCCGGAGAGCGAGAGTTCGCTGGCGCTCGGCCTGCTCGCGGCCTGTTCCTCGGTCAGTCCGAGCAGGGCCCGGCGGATGCCGCCCCGCTGCTCCTCGATGAACGCGAGCAGCGCCTCGCGCTCGTCGTCCTGTGCCTCCACGTGCGTGACCATGGCCTTCGCCTTTCGCCGGTGCCGACAGGGAGCCCGTCCCCCTGCCCGACACCGACGAAGCTACGGGCCATCGAGGTCAGGTTCTGTCCTCAATCGCCGGATCGGTTGGATCGGAGAGGGATCTAGAAGGGGAAACCGCTGCGTCCGTGCTGCACCGAGATCCACTTCAGGCTGGTGAACGCGTCCAGCATCGACTCGCCGTTCAGGCGGCCCAGGCCGGAGGCCTTCTCGCCGCCGAAGGGGACGATCGGCTCGTCGTGGACGGTGCCGTCGTTGACGTGGAACATGCCGGTGTCGATCTGCTTGGCGAAGCTGACGCCCCGCTCGATGTCGCCGGTGTGGACGGCGCCGCTCAGGCCGTACGGCGTGTCGTTGACGATGCTCACCGCCTCCTCCTCGCCGTCGAACGGGATGAGGAAGGCGACCGGGCCGAAGACCTCCTGGCGCAGCAGCGCCGAGTCTGCGGGGAGGTCGGTCAGGACCGAGGGCTCGACCAGGTTGTCGGTGGCCGTGCCGTGCACGAGGGCCGTCGCGCCCTCCGCGATCGCCTGGTCGACGACGCCCGAAATGGCGTCCGCCTGCGAGGAGTTGATGACCGGGCCGATGACGGTCCCCGGGTCGCGCGGGTCGCCGACCTTGAGGGACTTCACCTTGGCGACGAACTTCTCGGTGAACTCGTCGGCGATCGCGCGGTCGACCAGGACACGGTTCGCGGCCATGCAGACCTGGCCCTGGTGGACGTAGCGGCTGAAGACCGCCGCGTCGACCGCGTAGTCGATGTCGGCGTCGTCGAGGACCACGATGGCGCTGTTGCCGCCGAGTTCGAGCACCGAGCGCTTGAAGTGCGAGGCGCAGACGGTCGCGACATGGCGGCCGACCTTGTCGGAGCCGGTGAAGGAGATGACCTTCGGGATCGGGTGCTCGATGAACGCGTCGCCGATCTCCGCGATGTCGGTGATGACGACGTTGAGGAGGCCACCGGGCAGGCCCGCGTCCTCGAAGATCTTCGCGACCAGGGAGCCGCCGGTGATCGGGGTGTTCTGGTGCGGCTTGAGCACCACGCCGTTGCCCAACGCCAGTGCCGGGGCGACCGACTTGAGGGAGAGGAGGAAGGGGAAGTTGAAGGGGCTGATCACGCCGACGACGCCCACCGGGACGGTGTAGACGCGGTTCTCCTTGCCGTCGACCGGCGAGGGGATGATCCGGCCCTGGGGGCGCAGCGCGAGGTGGATCGCCTCGCGCAGGAACTCCTTGGCGAGGTGCAGTTCGAAGCCGGCCTTCAGGTGCGTGCCGCCGAGTTCGGCGATGATCACCTCGGCGATCTCCTGCTCGCGGTCCTCGATGAGCCGCAGCGCCTTCTCGAACACGGCACGGCGGGCATAGGGGTTGGTCGCGCCCCACGCCTTCTGTGCGCGGGCGGCCGCCTGGTACGCCTCGTCGACCTCGTCGACCGTGGCTATCGTGATCGACGCCAACTTCTCGCCGTCGTACGGGTTGAAGTCGATGATGTCCCAGGAGCCGGTGCCCGGGCGCCATTCGCCGTCGATGTACTGCTGAGCAAGGTCGGTGAAGTAGGACGACATGTGATCCCTCAATCGCTGGCAGACGATCAACAGCAGACACGGTCAGCGCGGCCTGAAACAGACACGATCATCACGGTCTGATCACACGTCATCGTACTTGTGTTTCAAGAGAGTTGGAGCAGTCCCCGAAGAAGATCCCGGCTCTCGTCCGGACCCGGACTGTCCTGCTGGAGCTCCTTCAGTGCCTTCTCGTACTGGGTGACGTCCTCGGCCTTGTCCAGATACAGCGCGCTGGTGAGCTGCTCCAGATAGACGACGTCCGAGAGGTCGGACTCCGGGAAGGAGAGGAGCGTGAAGGCGCCGGACTCGCCGGCGTGACCGCCGAAGCCGAACGGCATCACCTGGAGGCGGACGTTGGGGTGTTCGGAGACCTCGATCAGATGCTGGAGCTGGCCGCGCATCACCTCGCGGTCGCCGTACGGGCGGCGCAGGGCGGCCTCGTCCAGGACGATGTGGAAGTCCGGCGGGTTCTCGTTCACCAGGTACTTCTGCCGCTCCAGACGCAGCGCCACGCGCCGCTCCACATCGGCCTCGCTCGCGCCCTTCATACCGCGCCGGACGACCGCGCGGGCGTACGCCTCGGTCTGCAGCAGTCCGTGCACGAACTGCACCTCGTAGACGCGGATGAGGGAGGCGGCGCCCTCCAACCCCACATAGGTGGGGAACCAACTGGGCAGGACGTCCGAGTAACTGTGCCACCAGCCCGCTACGTTGGCCTCCTTCGCGAGGGAGAGGAGTGAGATGCGCTCCGCCTCGTCCGTGATGCCGTACAACGTCAACAGGTCCTCTACGTCCCGGGTCTTGAAGCTCACTCGCCCCAGCTCCATGCGACTGATCTTGGATTCGGAAGCACGGATCGAGTACCCCGCGGCCTCGCGGGTGATCCCGCGTGCTTCACGCAGTCGCCTGAGTTGCGAGCCGAGCAGCATCCGCCGCACCACCGATCCGGGCTCTCCCGCGCTCACGTTCGTCAGCCTCCCCAACCGTCTTCAGGGGCCGCAGTCTGCCACTAAAACACTTCGAGCAGTACTCGTTCGGTTACAGAAATGGAAAGAAGGGACTCCCCTTCACAGGAAGTCGCCAGGAAGTCGTCAGGAAGAGGTCAGGAAGAAGCAAGGTCAAGGCGTGAGAACGGCGTGAAGTTGGCGGAAAAAATGGCCAACAAGCGGTACGGGTGGGTCCAATTCGGTCAGCTGCACGTGCATCTGCCCTTGCATCTGCTGTACGCATCCGAAACCATGGTCTCGCGCCACCGCTGCATCGCAACGACCGCGAATTCCCGGGAGTGCCTCGCATGGGGACGAATGGATCGACCATGCTCAAGCCGTTACGGCAGGGCCTTCCACCGCTGGACCCCTCCGCCGTGTCCAGCGCCGCCTCTTGTGCCCTGCCCGCCCGCTACGAAGCGGTGCGCGAGGCACGGAAGTTCACCCGTCGCACGCTCGACCAGTGGGATCTGGGCGACCGTTTCGACGACGTCTGCCTGGTGGTCTCCGAACTGGTCACCAACGCGCTGCGGCACGCGCTGCCGGCCAACACTCCTCGCGCCGTGGACCAGAACCCGCCCGTACGGCTGCACTTGATGCGGTGGACCGAGCGGCTGGTGTGCGCGGTGCGCGACCCCAGTCACGACAGTCCCGTCGCGCAGGACTCGGGCGACTTCTCGGCGGAGTCGGGGCGGGGTCTGTTCCTCGTCGAGTCGTTCAGCGACGGCTGGGGCTGGCACCCGCTCGCGGGGACGCTCAGCGGCAAGGTCGTCTGGGCACTGTTCCAGCTGCAGAGCGACACCGCGCCGAACGACGCGTGACGAACCGCGGCTCTTTTTCGGGCCGCGGTTCTACGCGCGTTGCCGACGCCGGGGCCGTGCCGGACCGCCAGCCCACCGTCAGGTGGTTATCAGGTGGTCGAACTCGCCGTCCTTGATGCCCAGGAGCATCGCCTCGATCTCGGCGCGTGTGTAGACCAGCGCGGGACCGTCGGGGAAGCGGGAGTTGCGCACCGCCACGTCCCCTCCCGGCAGCCGCGCGAACTCCACGCAGGAGCCTTGCGAGTTGCTGTGCCGGCTCTTCTGCCAGGCCACTCCGTCAAGCTGGGTGGCAGCCATGCCGTTGTACACGTCGTACGTCAAGTACACGCTGTCAACGCGGTGGTCCACAGGTCGCTCCCGGTTGTGCACTGGCTGGTGTGGCCATTGATGCAGTGGTCAACTGTTCCGGATCATAGCCCTGTTCATGTGCAGATGCATGGGCAGATGCACGTGCACGGGGGGTGGTCCTCCGGTTACAGCTTTGACGACTGCTTTACCGATGCCGTTCCAGCGTCTGCCCCGGTCCTCGCAGGACATGTCCTAGTGAAGACGCGTACCGGGGCACTTGTGTTCCGGGAGAGGGCGGCTATCGGGTCGAGTAGGGCAACAATGCCATCTCCCGGGCGTTCTTGATCGCGGCGGCAAACCCCTTTGCCGCTGGGCGCTGCTGACGTTCTCCAGGAAGGCTTCGAAGGCGGGCGGGAGACGTTTCCAGGCAGCGGGCCCAGCGGCGTACTCGATGTCGGTCAACAGGCAGGACTCCAGGAGCCGTTCGAGTCCGTCGCGGTCGGGACCCGGGGACGTGAAGACGAGATGCTGACAGCAGTCCCCGCGCTCCGGATGCCAGTCGAGCGCGGCGGCGGCACGGCGCACCGGCGGCACCAACTCCCAGGAGGCATCGGGCAACGAGGCCAGCCAGGGCCCCGCACGCGGCACGGCGGGCCGAGTTGAAGGAGATCATCCGGCGGCCCGGCTCGACCGAGGCCGAACGGGTCGCCGCCCAGCGGGAGTTGAGCGACCAGCCGCGGGACGCCAGTGCCACGCGCGTGCGCAACCGGGACCAGGTCGACGGGCGGCCCCGCGGCTACGTCCGCGCCTTCGGGCTGTCCCGGGTGAACCTGCGCGGGCAGGCTCACAGCGGATACCTACCCGGCGTCCGCAAATCCTCCTGGTGACCCCTGGTAGCTTGCTGCGGTCGTTCCGGCCAAGGCCGACCGGGCGGCCGTCCGGCTACAGCATGGGGAGCTACCAGTGACTACGGCGTTTTCGACGGTGTCGACGGTACGGATCGCGGCCGCTGTCGCCGGTCTGGCGGGCGCGCTCGTGCTGACCGCGTGCAGCGGCGACTCCAAGGACGACTCCTCGTCCACGCCGAGCGCGTCCGCCACCTCGACCGCCACGGCGGACACCGGAGGCTCCACCGGCAGCAGCCCGTCGGCCGCGTCCGACGGGCTGCAGGGGAGCTGGCTCGCCACGACCGGCGGCAAGGCGGTGGCGCTGGTGATCACCGGCAAGCAGGCCGCGCTCTTCACCACCGGCGGAAGCGTGTGCAGCGGGACCGCCGGCGAGGAGGCGGGCATGCAGATGATCCACCTCACGTGCACGGACGGGAGCAAGACCCGGGCGACCGGAATGGTCGGCTCCGTCAGCAAGTCGAGTCTCGCGGTCACCTGGTCGGGCAGTCTCGGCAAGGAGACCTACACCCGCTCCGAGGGCGGACAAATGCCGTCCGGCCTGCCGACGGCGAGCCTCGGGTCGTAGCCGACTCCGCGTCCCGTGGGCCTCGTGTCGGCGGACCCTCGTCCGGTGCGGGATGATCCCCTCATGCGCACCATTTCCCTCGCCGTCACCGCCGTAGCGTCGGCCCTGCTCCTGACCGCGTGCAACGACAGCGGCGGCGGCTCCGCCGACAGCAAGAACGGCTCGGCCTGCTCCTTCGACGGGGTCGCCGTCCAGGTCGGCCCCGCCAGCACCGCCCCGGCCGCGGGCGACACGGGCGAGGTCCCCGTCTCGCTCACCAACCAGAGCAAGCCCTGCACCCTGGACGGCTTCCCCGGCGCCTCGCTGGAGGCCGGCGACACCAAGGTCGCCCTCGCCACCCAGAAGGGCGCCAAGGCGCAGAAGCTGACGCTCGCCAAGGGCGACGCGGCGTCCTTCACCATCACCTACGTACGCGGCAAGGCGGGCGACAAGCTGAGCCTGGCCGCGACGAAGGTGGTCATCACCCTGCCGGGCAGCAGCGACACCGCGAGCTACAAGTGGTCCTACGGGCCCGTCCAGGGCAAGACCTCGGTGAGCGACTCGGAGGCCTCGGTCGGCGCCTTCACCCAGGCCGGCGACTGACGTCCGTCAGCCGAGCGGTGGCCGGGCCCTGACCTGGGCACGGTCCGCCGCCTCGGCGCCCTCCGTCCAGCCCGCCTCGTCGCTGACTCCGCGCAGCCGGGTCGTGGTCGTCTCCGGGAACATCTCGTCGACGCGGTCGGTGACGGCGACCTCGCGGGTGGCGAGGACCGGCAGCAGGTCGTCGGTCACCTGGGTTCCGGCGGCCTCGGCCAGCCGGGTCCCGATGCGGTGGGCGTAGGCGGCGAGGAACGACTGCCGGAAGGTCTTGGTCCGCCTACGGCCGCCCGCGCGCTGGGCCGCCTCCGCCCGGGTCATCGCGGTCGTGGCCTGCACCAGCAGTGAGGTGTAGAGCAGCTCGACCACCTCCAGATCGCCCTCGAAGCCGACGACCGTGGAGAAACCGAAGGCCTCGTTCCACACGGCCCGGCAGTGGTTCGCCCCGGCGACCGCGTCCAGCAGCACCGCCTTCGCCTGCTCGTACGGCGCCTCGACCCCGATCCGGCAGGCCCCGGGCGCGTCCTTCGCCGGTGCCTGCGCGTCGAGCAGCGCCTCGTCGATACTGTGCCGCGCCATCAGCTCCTGCGCCTTGGCGCTCAGCGCCTCCGCCTCCTCCGGGAACCCGGTCGCCTCCGCCTTCGCGAGCAGCGCGCGGATGCGGGTGAGCATGCGGGACGCGGGCCGACGGCTCTCGTGCCGTTTCGGTTCGTCCAGGGGTTCGAGGCTCGGCAGCCGCAGCAGCAGCCGGTACAGCTCCAGCACGGTGGTGGCGTGCGTGAAGCGGTCGGTGCGGGCCGGCGGCCCGGCGGCGGCCAGCTCCTCCACCTGCGCCGTCCAGCGCGGTCCGCGCGCCCGGTCGTCGGGCGCCTGCTCGCGGATCAGCGCCGACACGAGTCGTACGTGTACGTCGTCCAGGTCCCGCCGAACCAGCCGTACGACATCGGCGGGCTGCCACCCGCGCCGCCAGGCCGCCGCGACGAACTCCCGCCCCCGCCGGGCGAGTTCGGGGTCGGCCGAGGGGTCGGCGGCGAGGATCGAGGCGCCCGCGTCGAGGGCGTCGTGGGTGTCGGTGTAGAGGGCGGCCTCGAAGGCGCGCTCGACGGTGCCGGTCGTGCTGCTCACCCGTCGATCGTGTCATGGGGTGGCGGGGAGGTAGGGCTGGGCATACCCCCGGGACGCCCGCTGGTGGTCGTGTGCGCGCGGGCCGGGCGCGGTGCGATGGGGGCATGACACAGACAGTCGTACGGACAGTCGTACGGATTCGGGGACTTCGGCGTCACTACGGCGATGTGTGCGCCCTCGACGGGGTGGATCTGGACTTCGGCGCCGGGACGTTCACGGCGGTGATGGGGCCGTCGGGGTCGGGGAAGTCGACGCTGCTCCAGTGCGCGGCGGGGCTGGAACGGCCGGACGGTGGGACGGTGACAGTCGCCGGAGTGGACCTGTCCGGCCTCGGCGAACGCCGGCGGACGCTGCTCCGGCGCGAGCGGATCGGCTTCGTCTTCCAGTCCTTCAACCTCCTCCCCTCGCTCACCGCCGCGCAGAACGTGGCCCTGCCGCTACGGCTGGCCGGGCGCCGCCCCTCGCGCGGGGCCGTGCGCGAGGCGCTGGAGCGGGTGGGGCTGGCGGAGCGGGCCGGGCACCGGCCGTCGCAGTTGTCGGGCGGGCAGCAGCAGCGGGTGGCACTCGCGCGGGCACTGATCACGCGCCCGGCGGTGCTGTTCGGGGACGAGCCGACGGGGGCGCTGGACACGAACACCAGCCGCCAAGTGCTCACTTTGCTACGGCAGTTGGTGGACGTCGAGGGCCAGACGACGGTCATGGTCACCCACGATCCGGTGGCCGCGTCCTACGCCGACCGGGTCGTCTTCCTCGTCGACGGCCGACTGGGCGGGGAACTGCTCGCACCGTCCGCGGCCGAGGTGGCGGCGCGCCTGACGGAACTGGAGGGCGTGCCGTGTTGATCCTGGCTTCGTTGCGTACGCGGTGGGTGTCGCTGGTCGGTGCGTTCGTCGCTGTGGGGCTGGGGGTCGCGGTGCTGGCGGCGGCGCTCGCGGGGCTCGCCTCGGCGGTGGGCGCGCCGGAGCGGGCGCCGGAGCGGTTCGCGTCCTCGCCGGTCGTGGTGCTGGGCCGGGACACGCTCACCGTGGAGGTGCGGCGCGGTGCGTCCACCGCGAAGGTGACGAAGAAGCTCGCTCATCCACACCCTGTGGACAACCAACTCCTGGCGGAACTACGGGCGTTGGGACCGGTGCGGATGGCCGCCGCCGGACGGCGGGACGCGGTCGGGATCGACGCGCCGGTCGCGGCGGTACGGGCGGTGGTGGGCCAGCGGGCGCGCGTCCTGACGGGGAGTGCGCGTCGGCTCGCCGATCCGTCCGCGACACGCGACGCCGAGCAACTGACCTCCGTCGTCGCACTGCTCGGCACGGCCGCCGGGGTCACCGGCTTCGTGTCCGTGTTCGTCATGGCCTCGACCTTCGCCTTCATGATCGCCTTGCGGAGAAGGGAGTTGGGGCTGCTGCGGATGGCGGGGGCGACTCCGGGTCAGGTACGGCGACTGCTGCTCGGGGAGGCCGGGGCGGTGGGGCTGGTGGCGTCGGCGGCCGGGTGCGCGCTGGGAGTGCCGGCCGCGCCGTGGCTGGTGCGGGCGCTGGTGGAGGGCGGGGTGGCGCCGTCGTGGTTCGCGTTGCGGGCGGATGTGGGGTGGCCGTACGAAGTCGCCTTCTGTGTCGGGGTGTTGGTGGCACCGGCCGGTGCGTGGGCGGCCGCGCGACGGGCCGGGCGGGTGGGACCTGCGGAGGCCTTGCGGGAGGCGGCCGTGGACACGGGGGTGCTGCCGTGGTCGCGGAAGCTGATCGGCGGTCTGCTGCTGACGGCCGGACTGGCCCTGCTGGCCCGGTCGTTGTGGACGGACCCGGCGGACCTGCTGAAACGGAAGACGTACACGACCCAGCCGATGATCCTCATCACGGCACTCGCCGCGCTGGCCCCCGCCCTGGTGGGCCCCGTCGTACGGCTGATGGTGCGGCTGCCGGGCGCCTGCGGGCTGCTGATCCGCGAGAACACGGCGGCCTCGGTACGGCGAACCGCCGCTGTGGCGGCGCCCGTTCTGGTGACGGTCGCGCTGGCCGGTTCGCTGCTGGGGTCCGCGTGGACGGTCACGGGGGCGAAGGAGGCGGAGGCACGGGAGCGGACGCGGGCCCAATTCGTCGTCACGGGTGAGGGGTTGAGGGTTCCGACGGCCTCGGCGGTCCCGGGTGCGACCGTCTCCGCGTCCGCCTCGACGGCGGTCTTCGTACGGGAGGACGGTACGGCCCTCGTCCGCTCCGACGCTCGTGCCGTACGGGATGTGCGGGCGTTCACCGAGGTCACGCGGTTGCCGGTGATCGCCGGTGACGTAAGGGAGTTGGACGACCGCTCGATCGTCGTGAACGAGGAGTGGCAGCGGCACGCGGTCGGCACCTGGGTGCGGGTGTGGCTCGGGGACGGGCGGACGGCCCGGCTGCGGATCGTGGCGGTACTGGCGCGCGGGACCGGCGACAACGGGGCGTATGTGACGACGGCGAACGCGCCGGGGGCGGCGGTGGACCGGCTGGAGGTGCGGCTCGCGGGCGGGGCGGGCGAACGGGCGCGGGTGCTGGGCGAGTTGAGGGCGTCCGGGGGGACGGTCCGGAGTGCGGGGGCGTGGCTGGCGGAGACGTATCCGCGGGTGGGGATCTGGGGTGGCGGGGGTGGCCGGGGCGGGGCGCAGACACGGCTCGGGCTGTTCGTGGTGCTGGGCATCTCCCTTGTGTACGCGGGCATTTCGCTGGCTGCGACGCTGCTGATGGCGATGTCCGCGCGGAGCGGCGAACTGCGGTCACTGGGGCTCGCGGGAGCAACTCGCGGGCAGGTGCTCGGAGTTGTCGTAGGAGAGGCGCTGGTGGCTGTGGGGGTGGGAGCCGGACTCGGGGTGGGGGTGAGTGCGGTCAACCTGGCTGGTCTGGCTGGGGCGTTGGAGGTGTTGGGGGCGCCTGTGGGGGTGGGGGCTCCTTGGGGAGTGGTGGGGGTGTGCGTGGGGGCTTGTGCGGTGATCGGGGTGGTTGCGGCGGGGATCGGCGGGGCGGTGACGGTGTCAACCCGGGGTTGACACCTGGGGACTGTCAACCTACGGTTGACACATGACGACCAACCCGAACGTCACCTCATCCGTACGTCTCGACGACCTCATCGCCGCCATCAAGAAGGTCCACCCCGCCCCGCTCGACCAGCTCGAGGACGCGGTCATCGCCGCTGATCATCTGGGCGATGTGGCCGACCATCTGATCGGCCACTTCGTGGATCAGGCCCGGCGCTCGGGGGCCTCCTGGACGGATATCGGGAGGAGCATGGGGGTTACCCGGCAGGCGGCGCAGAAGCGGTTCGTGGCCAAGGAGTCGGCCGACCTCGATCCGAGTCAGGGGTTCAGCCGGTACACGGTCCGTGCCCGGAACGTGGTGATGGCCTCCCACAACGAGGCCGTCGCCGCCCGCAACCCCGAGGGCCGCCCCGAGCACCTGATCCTCGGCCTCCTCGCCGAGCCGGACGCCCTCGCGGCCAAGGCGATCACCGCACAGGGGGTCCTCCTGGACGCCGTACGCCAGGCGGCCACAGCGGCGCTCCCGCCGGCCGCCGAGGAGGTCCCGGACCTCATCCCCTACGGCCCCGACGCTAAGAAGGTCCTGGAACTCACCTTCCGCGAGGCCCTGCGCCTGGGTCACAACTACATCGGCACCGAACACCTCCTGCTCGCCCTGCTGGAGCACGAGAACGGCGAGGGCGTGCTGAACAGCCTGGGCATCGACAAGCCGACGAGCGAACGGCACATCGCCGAGATGCTGCACCAACTCCAGGGCTGACGTGCCGCCTCAGAACCGGCTGGTGTCCAGGTCGAACCCCAGCGGCTCCGGGAGCGCCACGGTCTTGGAGATCTCGATCTCGGCGGCACGGGTGTAGCGGTCCTCGGAGGGCTCGCTGTAGACGATGACCGTTCCGGCCTCGCGGTCGATCAGCAGGTAGCAGGGGATGCCCGCGCGGGCGTAGCCGCGGAGTTTGGGCCCGCGGTCGTTGGCGGCGGTGGACTCGGAGGTGACCTCGCCGACGAGGACGACGGGTGCGGGGTCGTGGTAGCGCTGGTCGTCGGCGAAGCTGCCCTTCGGGGCGATCACCAGGTCGGGGACCACCTTGCCGCTGTCGGATGCTTGGGGAATGCACAGGCCGATGCCGGTGTAGCGCCCGTAGTCCTTTCGATGGTCCCGGACCTGCCCGGTGACCTCGGACACGATCTCTTCATGCTCCCCATTGGCCGGAGGCACCACGTGGATCTTCCCTTCGATCAACTCCACGCGCCAACCCTCCGGAGCGGCAGCGTCGAACGCCTCGAAGGCGGCCTCGACCGACGTGTCCATACGCCTCTCCTCCATCGGACTCGGATGAGGGTTCAGGTGCAGTCGGCGCTCTGGGGCGGTCAGTGCCACGGCGGACCTCCTTCGTACGGAGCGACCCTGCCAGCGTAGGCGAGAGGGCCGTCCGCGATCTCGTGATGCGTCACTCGTACGAGTGTGCGCGTGACGTTTCTTCGCTCGGGGCGGGCCGGACCACGAGCCGGTTCGCGCAGGTCGGGGCCGTTGTCAGACCCGCGTGCCAGACTCGCGAACATGACCGATCGCTGGGCGCTCGCTCCGGCCGAGGGCGGTGGCGTAGAGGTCGCCGCCCTCGGTCCGGACGGGCTGCCCGTGGGGGCGGTGCGGCGGGAGCCGGATCTCGTCGAGGCCGTGCGGGGGCGCGGAGAGGTCTCGCGGTGGGTGTGGCGGTCCACCGCCGAGGTGTATCCGGCGCTGCTCGCCGCGGGGGTGCGGGTGGAGCGGTGCTATGACGTGGAGGACGCCGAGACCCTGCTGCTCGGCCACGAGGGGCGGCACGGCGAGCCGCGCTCGGCCGCCGCCGCGCTGGCCCGGCTGCGCGGCGGGCCCGTTCCGCCGGATCCGCCGCAGCGGGCCGCCGAGCCCGGCTCGCAGTCCTCGCTCTTCGAGCCGCAGAGCGTGCATCTCCCGCTGGCCGACCTCCTCGCGGTCTACGCCGAGCAGCAGCGGCGCCACGACACCACCACGCACCCGGACCGGATGCGCCTGCTCACCGCCTCCGAGTCGGCGGGCATGCTGGTCGCCGCCGAGATGAACCGCGCGGGGCTGCCCTGGAGCGCCGAGGTGCACCGGGAGCTGCTGCACGAACTGCTGGGCGAGCGGTACGCGGGAGGCGGTGAGCCCCGCCGACTCGCCGAGCTGGCGGACGAGGTGTCCGCCGCCTTCGGGAGACGCGTGCGGCCCGATCTGCCCGCGGACGTCGTCAAGGCCTTCGCCGCGGCCGGGATCAAGGTCAGGTCGACCCGGCGCTGGGAGATCCAGTCCCTCGACCACCCGGCAGTGAAGCCTCTGTTGGAGTACAAGAAGCTGTACCGGATCTGGGTGGCCCACGGCTGGTCCTGGTTGCAGGACTGGGTGCGGGACGGGCGGTTCCGGCCGGAGTTCCTCGCGGGCGGGACCGTCACCGGGCGCTGGGTCACCAACGGCGGGGGCGGGCTCCAGATCCCCAAGGTCATCCGGCGTGCGGTGGTCGCCGACCCGGGCTGGCGGCTCGTCGTGGCCGACGCCGATCAGATGGAGCCTCGGGTGCTCGCCGCGATCTCCCGCGACCCCGGGCTGATGGAGGTGGCCGGCCGGGCCACCGACCTCTACCAGTCGGTGTCCGACCGCGCCTTCTCCGGCGACCGAGCCCAGGCCAAGCTCGCGGTGCTCGGCGCGGTCTACGGCCAGACCTCCGGCGACGGCCTCAAGAACCTCGCCGCGCTCAGACGCCGGTTCCCGAAGGCGGTGGCGTACGTCGACGACGCGGCGCGGGCCGGCGAGGAGGGGCGGCTCGTCCGGACCTGGCTGGGACGGACCTGCCCGCCGGTGGCCGGGGGCGAGGACGCGGCGGAGGAGGCGGGCATCCCCCAGGACGACCCCGCCGATGCCTCCCCCGCCGGGGCTTCCCACGGCGACCAGGGCTGGGTGCCGGGCTACGCCTCCACCAACTCCCGCGCCCGGGGCCGCTTCGCGCGCAACTTCGTGGTCCAGGGCAGCGCCGCCGACTGGGCGCTGCTGATGCTCGCCGCGCTCCGGCGGTCCTGTGCGGGGCTGGCGGCCGAGCTGGTCTTCTTCCAGCACGACGAGGTGATCGTGCACTGCCCCGAGGAGGAGGCCGAGGCCGTGGTCGCCGCGATACAGGAGGCGGCCGACCTCGCCGGACGGCTGACGTTCGGGGAGACGCCGGTGCGGTTTCCGTTCACGGTCGCGGTGGTCGAGTGCTACGCCGATGCCAAGTAGGGCCTACGGCTGCGGTGGTTGACGCGCGTCACACTGCGACAACAGCTCGCCGAGTTCCTGGAGCACCGCCTTCTCGTCCGTCCCGTCGAGTGCGTCGAGGGCAGCACGCCACTCCTCGTACGCCTCCTCCATCCGACCCCGCTCCCGCAGCAGCAGGCCGTGTTGGTGGCGGGCGAGGCCGCCCATGTAGCGGTCGGCGCGGGCGTCCGCGCGGCGGAGCAGTTCGGCGCACTCGGTGCCGGCGCGTTCCGTACGGCCGAGGAGGCGGAGGGCGCGGACCAGTCCGAGGCGGGTCTGCGACTCGCCGTGCCAGTCGCCGTGGCCACCGAGGATGCGCAGGCTCTCCTCGAAGTGGGGTACGGCGGCGGCCGGTTCACCGAGGGTGAGGTGGGCGTAGCCGATGTTGCAGTGCGCGGAGTGCTGCACGATGACGGCGCCGATCTCGTCGCCGATGGCCAGCGAGCGCCGGTGCTGCTCGATGGCGGCCCGCGGGTCGGTGTGCTCGTACAGGTTGCCGAGGTGGCTGTG
Source organism: Streptomyces sp. NPDC005492 (assembly GCF_040605995.1). Classification (NCBI taxonomy): domain Bacteria; kingdom Bacillati; phylum Actinomycetota; class Actinomycetes; order Kitasatosporales; family Streptomycetaceae; genus Streptomyces; species Streptomyces sp. NPDC005492. The sequence goes on along the minus strand of NZ_JBEXDX010000002.1, from coordinate 411,314 downwards.
GGTCACGGCCTCGCCGTACGGATCGTCCAACTGCCGTGAATACGCCAGGCTTTGCCGCAGGGCCACTCCCGACTCGGCGTAGCGGCCGAGGCCTTCGAGCAGCAGGCCCCGGTTGTTGAGGCAGCGCCGGATCCAGGAGAGGGCATCGAGCCGCCGCCAGATCGCCAGTGCCTGGTCGTTGAGCGCGAGGGCCTCGTTCTGCCGGCCGGTCAGGAAGTGCAGCCCGGCGAGATCCCCCAGCGCGTACGCCTCCGCCGCCGCGTCCCCGAGCAGCCGCGCCGCATCCAGCGCGACTCGCCCCAGCACCTCCATCTCGGCGACCCGGCCACTGCGCAGGACATAGGGGAAGAGCAGCCGGACGAGGGTCGAGACATGGGCGACCCTGCGACGGTCGGCGACGCTCTCGCCGTCGCCCCCGTACCGGGTCACGAGCGCCACCACGTTCTCCAACTCCAAGTCCCCCCAGGCAAAGGCCTCTTCGGAACCGGAGAAGGGAGCGGTACCCGCCACCTCCACCGCATGCCCGGCAGGCTGCGCGGCGGTCGGCCGACGCCGGTCGTCCTGGTCGAGCCCCGGTTCGACGATCGCGGTGAGGGCGCGCTCGGCGAGGGCGGCGTACCAGGCGAGGGCGGTGTCGACAGGGTCGCCGGGCGGGTCGGCCACGCTGGTGTCGTTGCGCGGCGCGGCTGCGGAGGCGTCGCTGTGCGGCCCAGCCACCGCGATGCCGCTGTGCGGCTCGACCACGCCGGTGCCGGCGGACGACCCATCGCGCTGCCCAGCCGCTCCCGCGGCGGTGGATGACCCGGCCACCGCCCCGTCACCACCCACCCCCGCCGCCAGTTCCCGCGCGAAGTCCCGGACCAGGTCGTGCGGCGCATAGCGGCCGTACGCCGTTTCCTCCAGGAGGGCTACGTCGACCAGGCGGTTGAGGGCGGACTCGGAGTGGTGTGCGTCGGTGGCTGTGAGGCGGGCGAGCAAGGGGGCGCCGTAGGACGGGAGGTCGAGGGCGCCGATGTGGTGGAGGGCGAGGGCCGCGTCGCGGTCGGTGCGGCGGTCGGAGCCTGCGAGGGCGTCGTGGGCGACCGCCAGGGAACGGCGGACGCTGAGGTCGTCGTACTCCAGGTGGTGCAACCGGCTTTCGGTGGCTGTCAGTTGATCGGCCAGGACGTCGGGGGTCAGGGCTCGGCGGGCGGCCAGGCGGGCGGCGACCACGCGCAGGGCGAGGGGGAGTCGGCCGGTGAGTTCGACCAGCGGGTGGTCGGCGTCGAGGCCCTCCCTGCCCGACACCGCGCGCAGCAGTGCCGCGCTGTCCTCGTCGGACAGGGGCGCGAGCGGGAAGCGGTGGGCGCCGTCGAGGGCGGTCAGCGGTGAGCGGCTGGTGACGATCACCGCGCAGCCCGTGCCGGCCGGCAGCAACGGTCGTACCTGGGCGGCGTTCTCGACGTCGTCCAGCACCATCAGCGTGCGGGTCGGAGCGAGCAGGGAACGGAGCAACGCGGCTGCCGCGTCCGGGTGTTCGGGGATGTGGCGGGGTTCCGCGCCGAGGTCGCGGAGCAGGGCGTGGAGCGCCTGGCCCGGAGTGAGGGGGGCCATGCCCGGGGTCGCGCCGCGCAGGTTCACGTACAACTGCCCGTCGGGGAAGCGCTCCCGCAGCTCGTGGGCCATGTGCAGGGCCAGGGCGCTCTTGCCCACGCCGGCCATGCCGCTGATGACGGAGAGGGGGGCCATGGTGGTGCGCAGGGCGGCGAGGGTGTCGGTCCGGCCGGTGAAGTGGGCGGGCGGGGGCGGGAGTTGGGCAGGGGCGGGCACCTTGACCGGCTCGTCCGCGCCGGCCTCCGTGACATCGGCGCCCCGCTCCCTCTCCCCGGCCTCCGTGACATCGGCACCCCCCTTCCCGCGCAGCACCTCCGCATGCGCCGCCCGCACCCCCTCCCCCGGCTCCACGCCGAGTTCCTCGATCAGGCGGTTGCGCAGGTCGCGGTGGACGGTGAGGGCCTCGGCCTGGCGGCCGGTGCGGTGGAGGGCGAGCATCAGTTGGCGGTGGTAGCCCTCGCGGAAGGGGTGCTCGGCGGTCAGGGCGGTCAACTCCGGTACGAGACCGCCGAGTCGGATGCCTCCGAGGGCCAGCTCGGCGTCGTAGCGCCATTCGAGGACAAGGAGGCGGGCCTCGGTGAGGCGTTGCGCGAAGGCATGGCCGCCGAGGTCGGCCGGGAGACCGCTGAGCGGGGCGCCGCGCCACAGGGCGAGGGCCGACGCGCACGCGCGGACGGTCCGGGGCCAGTCCCGGTCGGCGTGCGCGGCGCGGGCGGCGGCGACCCGGGCCTCGAAGACATGGACGTCCAACTCGCCCTCGTCGACGCGGAGAAGGTAGCCCGGCGGAACGGCTCGCAGCCGGTCGGGGTCGTCGAGGAGGCGGCGCAACCGGGTCACGTGGTTGTGCAGGGAGGCGTGTGCGGAGGCCGGTGGTGAGCCGCCCCACAGGGCGTCCTTGAGGGCGTCGACGGAGACGACCCGGCCGCCCTCCAGCAGCAGCGCGGCGAGCAGGACCCGCACCTTGGCGCCGCCGATGGGCTGCGCGGCGCCGCCGTCAGAGCCGTAGAGGACAGTCGTGCCCAGCAGTCCGAACCGCAGCTCGCACCGCATCACAACGACCCGTCGCCCTTCCGCGCGGCCCTCGCGGCCGTGCTCCGCGGCGGAGCTCTTCCGCCGTCCCTGGCGGATATCCGCCCTGTTCGCGGCGGTTTTCCGCCACCGCGTCCCGGCCGTCGAGGGCCGGGATCCGCTACCGTACCCGCCGACCGCCGCCACCGCGCGGCGACTTCAGGCCATCCGCCCCAGGGGCATCGGGCGCACCGTTGGCCACATGTTAGCGATTCGTTGGCGCGACCTGATGTGATCACTTCATCGGAGCTGGCCCGACGGTGCGCGCGTTCGACGCGCAACTCGGGGGAGTGTCGCCGTCGTGGCCGGATCCGGGGACGCGAGAGGGCTCCGGTCGGCGGAGGTGAACGACTGGGGCCCTCGTCCCCCTCTCCCGCGGTCCCGCGGTTTCGCGGATCAGATGACGGGCGGGCGGCCCAGCCGGGTCAGCCGCCACACCGTCCGCCAGCGCATGGGGCGCCGCTCCCCCGCCGGTTCGCGCAGCCCCTCGACGAATCCGCCGAACCACGCCCGCAGGCCGGCGCGTGACCGTGTCCGTAGGAGGGTGAGCAGCATCCAGACGCCCAGGTGTACCGGGATCAGCGCGAGCGGGAGCCGGCGGCGGACCAGCCAGACGCGGTTGCGGGCGGTCACCCGGTAGTAGATGGCGTGCCGGGCGGGCGAGGTCCTGGGGTGCTGGAGGAGCAGTTCGGGCGCGTACCGGATGCGCCAGCCGGCGTCGGCGGCGCGCCAGGCGAGGTCGGTCTCCTCGTGCGCGAAGAAGAACTCGGCGGGCCAGTCCCCGGTCTCGGCGAGCATCGCCATGCGCAGCGCGTGCCCGCCGCCGAGGAACTGGGTGACGTAGCCGCCCCGCATCGGATCGCCCGCGCCGATTCTGGGCACATGGCGGCGCTGGGTCTCCCCGTGCTCGTCCGCGATACGGAAGCCGACGATGCCGAGGCGGGGTTCGGCGACGTACAGGTCGCGTACGCGGCGCAGGACGTCGGCGTCGACGAGGAGTCCGTCGTCGTCGAGTTCCACGACGATGTCCACGTCGCCGAAGGCGCGGAGCGTGGCCAGGCCCGCGTTGCGGCCGCCGGGGCAGCCGAGGTTCTCGTCGAGGTCGACGGTGGTGACCTCGCCGGGCAGACAGAGCCGGTCGGTGAACTCGGGGAGCCGGCAGCCGTTGCCGACGATCACGATGCGGGTGGGCGGGAGGTCCTGCTTGGCCACGGACTCCAGGAGCGCGTCGACCTCGGCGGGCCGGTTCCCCATGGTCACCACGGCGACCGCGATCCTCGGCTCCACCACGTTCCTCACTCCATCCGGCCGTCCGGCGATGCCCGCGCACCGACCGCGCAGCACTCACCGTTCACCAAGATGTTGCCCCAGGTCGGCCGGTTGCCCGGATCCAAGTTCATTTTGCGGGACCTTTGTTGGGTCTTTGCCGGTTTTCCCTCCGTCGTACGAACTTCAGCCCCGACCAGTCCTCCCCCAGCGCGGCGACCTTCACATCGACGACCCCGAGGGGCAGGAACACCTCTCGCAGCCCGTTCTCGGTGATGTCGCTGGCGTGGCCCGCGGCCTTGCGGGGCCAGGCGATCCACAGCATGGCGGTGTCGGCGAGGCCGAGGACGAGTTCCGGTCCTTCCGCGTCCAGTCGCCGCCGTTCCTGATAGAAGGCGACGGTGACGTCCGCCCCGCGCGGACCGCCGTCGGCGACCTCGCAGCCCTCGGGCAGGCCGGGGATGTCCCAGTGGTCGGGGGCGTGGTGCAGGTGGATCCGGTGGCCCGGTCTGACGCCGATCTTCCCGGCGAGGGGGGTGGCGGAGTAACCTCCGGCCGCCGTAGAGGAGTTGCTCATGGCCTGCCCTTCGTCGCGTGCACCGTTATGAGGAAGTGACGCACGGTTCACCTGATGATCCAGGGACCGCTGTTAGCCTCCTGCGCATCTTGCATGGGGGGACAGCCGGGGGGCTGTACATACGCAGACACGTCACGGAACTCGCCGACGCGCAGGCGCACTCGGCCACCGCCGTCCCGCCACGCCCGCTCCTCGTCCAGGAGGCCGCGTTGGCCCGTCGTACCACCGCCCGTGGCGTCGTCGCCGCGCTGGCGGTTCTTGTCGTGGCCGCCGGCCCCGGCCCGCTGTCCGTGCCGGCCGGGGCGGACGGGAACGCCACCGTCGCGACCGAGAAGGTCTTCCAGTCGGACCGTTACGTGCCGCGCGGCGACCGGATCTACAGCGCCGGTCGGAGCGGCTATCTGCATGCGCAGGAGGGCAGTTCGGGGTACCTGTGGACGTCGTACGGCACGGGTGACACCACTGCGCTGGGCGCCCTCACCCGGCTTGAACTCCCGGCGTACCTCGGCTCCGCGTCCGACGTCGTGACCGATGTCGTCTCGTCCACCTCGAAGGTCGTCCTCAAGGACATGGCCACCGGTACGAGCACGGACGTCGCCCTGACCCACGGCACGTACTGGGCGACGTACGGCACCCATGTGCTGACCCAGGCACGGGCCGCCGACGGCAGTCGTCTGCTGTACCTGTACGGCGACGGCACACCCGCCGACGGCACGCTCGTCGACGGCTGGCCGGCCGGCATCACCGCCAACTTCCAGGTCCTGGGCGGCGACAGCGGCACCGCCGTCATCAGCTACGCGGTCGGAGACGACCAGCGCCACCTCGCGGTGGTGGACCTGGCCGCCGCGAAGGTCGTCGGCGATGTCGCGGTGGCCGTCGCTCCGACAGGCGTCGCGCTGAGCGCGGACCGACTGGTCTACATGACGGGCGGCACCACCGCGCATGTCCTGGACCGCGCCGACCTGTCCGCCGCCGAGACAACCCTGACGCTGCCCGGCACGACGGGCACCGCCACTCTGGGCATCGCCGGCCGCTGGCTGGTGGTCGCCCGTTCCGTGACGTCGGACGACTACTCCGACTCCTCCGGCAAGCAGTTGACGGCCGTCCCCCTCGCGGGCGGCGACGCGGTCACCCTGCTCCGGCACGCGAACACCTCGGTCGTCCCGGCACCGGACGGCGGCCTGCTGGTCGTGGGCGGCGCCGACTCCGCGCACTGGGCGGTGCGCGAGGTCACCGACACGGGCGCGGACGCGCCGACGCTGGCGGAGGTGACGGCCGTACCGCCGATGGCGGCGACGATCGACCGGCTGTCGCTGCAGAACGGCACTCTGGTCACCGACGAACTCAACACCAGCTTCTTGGGCGCCTACTACAGCCGGCGGGTCTCGATCACCAGCAGTTCCTACTCGCCGGGCACACCGGCCTGGCAGACCTGGGACGGCCGCGGGGCGGGCCCGTTCACCACCGGTGAGGGGCACGCGGTGACGTTCAGCGCCGCCTCCGGCGACCCCTCCGGTTCGATCGTCCAGTCGATCGACTCCGACCCGGTGGGCTTCTATCTGCCCTCCGACTCCGGGACCATCCTCGACATCTCCGGCCGCTATGTGATTGTCAACGGCTCCTCCCCCGCCAAGCAGTACGTCGGTGACCTCGGCGTCTACACCGACCTGAAGCCCATCGTCACCCGCTCCGTCACCGCCGCCTCCGTCTGGGGCACCAAGCTGTGGACCCCAGGTTCCGGCACCGGCGCGGTCACCGCGAAGGACCTGAAGAGCGGGCAGACCACGGACACGGTCGCCACCGGCGCCCCGTGCGCCGCCAAGGAGTTGCAGGTCGTCGGCCGGTGGATCTACTGGTCCTGCGGCCCGACCGCCACGGCCGGCGTCTTCGACCGTACGACGAAGAAGAACATCACCGTCCCCTCCGGCGAGGCGCTGCTCGGCGACGGCTACCTGGTCCGGCACGACACCACGGCCGGGACGCTCCAGCTCACCGCCTTCGCCGACGGCACCGCGACCACCCGCACCATCGGCACGCTCGCGGCGGGCGCGGCCAACTCCAGCCTGCGCGGGGTGACGTGGACCGTCGACAAGTTCGGCGGACCGGCGGCCTACGTCGACGCCGACCACCGGATCCACCTGGTGCCCAGCGGGGTCGCCCCGCAGCCGCTCGCCGTCACCGAGTCCGACGCCACCCAGAGCGGCGCGGTGAGCAGCCCGTGGTGGCAGTACCGCGCGGTGCTCTCCCGGCCCGCCGCCTCCTGGACGGCCACGCTCACCAGCAGGGCGACCGGCGCCGTGGTCCGTACGCTGACCGGCGGCGAGGTGGACGGCACCCTCACCGCTCGCTGGGACCTCCGAAACACCGCGGGCGCGCTCGTGCCCAACGGGGCGTACACCTTCAAACTGACGACCACCCCCGCCGACGGCTCGGGCGCCGCGCTGACGATGTCGCGGACGGTGGCCGTGTCCACCGGCGCCGCCGTGCGCCGCGACTTCACCAACCGCACCACCTGGGGCCCCGACGGCATCGGCGACATCCTCGCCCTCTCTTCCAACGGCGTCGTCAACTACCGCCCCGGCAACGGGACCGGCGGCTTCTCCGGCGCCATGTCGGCCTCCGGCTGGCCCTCGACGGTGACACTGGTCCCCTTCGGAGACCTCGACGGCGACCGCCAGAACGACGCCCTCGTCCGCTTCGCCAGTGGTGAACTGCGCGTCTATCGCACCTACCGCGGCCAGGCGTTCACCACCAGCACCCCGCACACGTCGCTGGGCACCGGCTGGAACCAGTACAACCTGCTCACGTCCCCCGGCGACCTCACCGGCGACGGCCTCCCCGACCTGATCGCCCGCAAGACGTCCACCGGCGAGGCCTTCCTCTACAAGGGGACCAGCACCGGCAGGCTCTCGACGCGGGTGCGCATCGCGACCGGCTGGAACGGCTACAAGAAGATCGTCGGCATCGGCGACTTCAACGGCGACGGCCGCGGCGACCTCCTCGCCCAGGACAAGTCGAACACCCTGTGGCGCTACGACGGCAACGGCACCGGCGGCTTCAAGCCCCGCGTGAAGCTCGCGGCCAACTGGGGCTCCAACTACAACGCCGTCATCGGCGTCGGCGACCTCACCGGCGACGGCAGGCCCGACCTCGTCTCCCGCGACACGGCGGGCACGATGTGGCGCAACACCGGCAACGGCAAGGGCTCGTTCGGCCCGCGCGTGAAGATCGCCACGGGGTGGCAGACGTACAAGGGCCTGTTCTGAGCCCTGCTCTTCTACTGCTCTTCTACTGCTCTTCTACTGCTCTTCTACTGCTCTTCTACTGTCCTTCTTCTACGACAACGGCGCCCCGTCTCGATCGAGTTGGGGCGCCGTGCCGATGTGTACGTGTCTTCGGTTCAGCCGGCCACGACGAACCTGGCGGCCATCGACACGAACTTCGTGTCACCGTCCTTGGCCGTCGCCAGTGCCGAGACGTACCAGGTGCCCTTGGCCAGGTCGGCGGCCTGCTTCTTCGTGACCTTCAGTGCGTAGGTGCAGTGGGACGTGTCGTGGGAGGTGCGCTCGCACGTGGCGGACTCGGCGTGGCGGAGGTCGGCCTTGGTCGGGACCAGCGCCGAACTCGCGGGCCACGCGACGACCTTGAGACTTCGGACCCCCGAGTCGTCGTTGACGTCCACGGCATAGGTGAACGAGCCGGCACGGCTGTCGGTCGGGGCGACATAACGGGTCGAGCCGTGCGTAAGGGTCGCCCCGGTGGCGGCGGACGCGGTGGAGGCGGCGAGTCCGCCGGCGATGATCCCGCCGGTCGCGACGACACAGGCGAGCGAGGACAGGACGGCGCGCTTGGACACGGGCATGGACATGGTGGATCCCCCTGGGGATGTGTGGGTGGTGACGGAGGCGGTGGTCGCCCGCCTTCTCGATGTGATCGAGCCTATGAACGGGACGGGGCGTCGTCCTCCGGCTGCCGGACGGTTACCGCGTCGAACCAGAGATAGACAAGGGCTGGACCGGAATCCCCCTCCAGCCTGAGTCGGGGGTTCACCTGCGCCCATAGCCTTTGAATGTCATGAAACGAACCGACGACCGGCTGCTCCCGGTCCTGCTGATCTGCGCCCAGGCCCTGGTGTGGCCGGGGGCGCCACTCCTGCGCGGCACGGCGCCGGCCGCGGTCGACCTGCTCGTGGCCGCCCTGGTCGCCGGACCGGTGACGGCCGCGCTCGCCCTGCGCCGCGGCCGCCCGGTGGTCACCCTGATCGTGGTCGCGGCGGCCTGCGCAGTGGGCGCCGGCCCGCTCCCCACGGGCGCGATGGCGGTCCTCGGCACCGCGGGCGTCGCGCTCGCCCTGTTCACGGTGGCGACCGAGCGCGACACCTTCACCACCGTCCTGTGCGTGGTCACCCTCGCCGCCTGGCAACTGCTCCAGAACATCACCCTGCACGGGCTCAGCGACCACAACGGCCTCGACCTCGTCCTGACGGCCCTCCTCTACGTCACCGCGTGCGGCGCGGGCCTGTTCGTACGGCGGACCCGGCGCGCCCGCCACACCGCCGAACTCCTCCTGAACCGGGCCGAGACCGAACGCCACCGCCTCCCGGCGGCCGAACGGCGCCGGATGGAACGGGAGTTGCACGATGTCAGCGCCCACCATCTGACCGCCGTGGTGGTCACCGCCGGCGCCGCGCTCGGCCTGCGCGAACGCCGTCCCGAACTCGCCGCCGAGGCACTGGAGTTCGCGACCGAGACCGGCCGCGAGGTCACCCGCGCCCTCGGCGCGGTCCGCGCACCGGCCCCCTCACGCGAGGAACTCCCCTCGCCACAGGAGCGGTTGACGTCCCTGATCGCGGGCTTCCGCCGCCTGGACCAACCGGTCGAGTACGAGATCGACCCCCTCCCGGACGGCACCGTCGCGGACGCGGCCTACGGCATCGTGCGCGAGGCCCTCACCAACGTGGCCCGCCACGCACCCGGCGCACACACGACGGTGACCTGCCGCTACGGCGACACCCGCACCGAGGTCGTGGTCACCAGCGCGGCACCGCCGTCCGGTACGGCGGCCCACGGCGCGGGGCTCGGCGGCGGCCGCGGCCAGGGCTTCCTGCGGTCCCGGGCCCGCGAGGCGGGCGGCACCCTGACCACCGGCCCCACGGCGGAGGGCGGTTGGGAGGTACGCGCACTCCTCCCCGGCCGTACGGCGGCCCCGGTCGCGGACTCGGTGCCGCGCAGCTACCGCCTGGCCCAGGTCATCGCCGCGCTCGGCCTGTGCGTGCAGCCGCTGCTGCCGGTACTGATCGTCCGGACACAGACGACATCGAGCGGTACGCATGTCTCGGCGGGCGTCCTGTTCGCCCTGCTGGCAGCGGCCCAGGCGGTCACCCTGCTGTGGCTGCGCAGGGCACCTGGCATCGCGAAGGTCGCACTGCTGGGCTTGGCACTGCTGTGGCCGGTGGCGATGGAGGTGGGCGACTACACAGGCCCGGTACTGCTCCCACCAACGCTGAGCATGTTGGCAACATGCGCAGCGCTGATTGCCCCCAAGGGGCGCGGGGCTGTGTCGGATGTGCGGCTACCGCCGCGTGAGCGCACCCAGCTACAACACACCCGCACCTACCAACTCCCCCAAGCCCTCACCCCCCTCTTCCCCCTCGCAGCCACAGCCGCACACGCAACGGCCTTGACGATCGCCGTCCTCCAACGAGGCACAACGCTCCCCACCTGGACGATCCCCACGTCGGCAACTGCCGCCACCGCCTTGGTAATTGGAGCGGTCACCTACGCCGGCACCCTGCACCACCGACGCACCGAGGCCACCCAGAACACCCAGGCCCGGCGCCTCGCCACCTGGACGGAGGCCGCCGTACGAGACGCCTGGGCCGAGCGCCGCAGGATCGCCGCCGGCCTGGAGACCACCGTGCTGGCCCGCACCGCCGACATGATCGCGGAAGCACAGGCCGGCCGCCTGGAGGCGACGGCGACCCGCGCCCGCGAGGCGCTCGCCGCGATGCGCGCCCTGCTGGACGCGGTCCGCGACGGTGAGACGGCCCCCGAACTGCGCCCCCAGCCCACGCTCCAGGCCCTCGACCTGCTCGCCCACCAGTGCCGGGCCACCGGCCGCGACGTGGAGATACGGCTCACCGAGCGGGTGCCGGAACGCCTGCCCACCGAGGTCGACCTAGCCGCCTACCACGTCACCGAGTCGCTCCTCGCGACCGGCGACGAGGAGCCCGCCGTACTCGAACTCGACGCGGTCGACGGTACGTTGACGATCACGGCCACCGGTGTGCCACGCGCCGCCGACGCCGCCGTACGGGACCGGTTGACGGCGCGGGTCGCGCCGCTCGGCGGCACCCTGGCGACCGGCGGGCCGCCGGGCACGGTCCAACTCCGGCTGCCGCTCGCGGCGTTGCCGGACGACGAGGAGAGAGAACGATGAGCCTCAGGGTGCTGGTCGTCGACGACCAGGGCATCGTCCGAGCGGGGTTCGCCGCCGTGATCGACGCCGAGGACGACATGACGGTCGTCGGGGAGGCCGCCGACGGCGCGACCGCGGTGGTGCTCGCCGCCGAACTCGCCCCCGACGTGGTGGTGATGGACGTACGGATGCCCGAACTGGACGGCATCGCCGCGACCCGGATCATCACCGGCAAGGAGAACGCGCCCCGGGTCCTCGTCCTGACCACTTTCGACCTGGACGCGTACGTCTTCGACGCGCTGCGCGCGGGAGCCTCCGGCTTCCTCCTCAAGGACGTGCACGCGTCCGAACTCCTCGACGGTATCCGGGTGGTGGCGAGCGGCGAGAGCGTGCTGGCACCGTCCGCGACCCGTCGGCTGATCGGCCACTACGCGTCGGGGGCGGGCTCGGGCTTCCGCGCCGACCCCAACTCCGTTTCGGGGAAGGGCCCGAGGGAACTGGAGAGCCTCACGGACAGCCAGCGCAACGTCCTCTCCCTGCTCGCCTCCGGCCTCAACAACGCGGAGATCGCCGGGGAGTTGGGGATCACGGTGGGCACCGTCAAGTCCCATGTGAACGCCCTGCTCCGCAAACTCGGCCTGCGCGACCGCGTCCAGGCCACGATCCTCGCCTACGACCTCGGCATCGCCCGCCCGAACCCGCCCGGCGCCGACCACCTCTGACCCACCACCCTTGGGAGTACACCCGTGACCGGTACCGATCCCGGCCGTCCGCCCCTCCACCGACTGGGCCGGACCCTCCGCAACCCCTTCGCCCTCGCCTACCTCCTGATCTGCGCGGCCCTCCTGATCTGGGCCCTGGCCGTGACCCTCACCGACGACTCCGGCGAGTCCATGGCGGGCGTCATCCCCGTCCTCGCCACCGCCCCGGGCAGCCTGGTCTTCCTCGTACTCCCGGACAACGCGGCGGTGTTGGTGGTCGCCATCGCCATCGGGGCCCTCGTCAACGCGTCGGTCATCGGGTGGTGTGCGCGTGCACTGAGCCGGGGCAACCGGCCGGACGCGACGCGCTGAGATCCTCGGGGCCTCACTCCTTGACCGGGGTGTGGGACGCCGTCGCTGCGGTGGAGTGCGGTGCTGCACGTCTTGGTGAGGGATGTGTTGAGCACGCCGGCCAACTCGCCGGGGCCGTTGCCGTCCAGCCAGGCGGAGCAGGCGGCGTCGTTGCCGAACCACGCGGTGTCCGCCTCGGAGAGAAAAGTTCCTCGCGGACACCTTCGGCAGCCAGGACTGGCTCTGGGAACCCCTGACGTTTTCCGCTTCGACCCGAGCGGCCGACAACTGGTCGGGGCCGAATTCCGGATGCCGGAAGAATCCACCTCAGCCGAGGACTCCGCCCGCCTTCCCGTCACGCCCGCAGTACGTCGGGGCCTTCGGCCGGCAACACCACGACCGCTCGGGCCGCGCCCAGGCTGACCAGCCTTAGGGTGTCGGGGTCGGACGGCACTCCGGTGCGGCACTCCAGGCGAACGCCGTCGGTAACACCGAGAGTGGTTGTCAGCGCTCTCTCCATGGCGGCCGGGTCCCGGTCCGCGAGCACGGTGATCACCTGCCGGTCGCCGAGGCCCGTGCTGACGACTCCGACGACCGTCGGCACGCACAGCAGGGCGATCGGGCCGAGCAGTACGGACAGCAGCATCCGCAGCGGCGCGCGCGAATGCGGTGCGTTGGGGTCCGCCCACACCAGCAGGGTGCTCACGGGCACGACGACCGCCAGACAGCGCAGGGCCAGCCAGCCCAGCAGGGCGCCTGTGCTGCGCGCGAGTGTCCGGTCGAACAGATACCTCGTGCGGTGGCGTAACGGGCTCCGCTCCTGCCGCCGTTCCATCAGGAGTTTCATACTTTCGGGCAACGGCACTGGCTGAAACCTGGTCCGGTCCGGCCACGGGGTCGACGACAGCGGGTCCGGGGTCCACCCCCGAGGGGAAGCTGCACCGTTCCAGCGCCGTACGCGTCGCCAGGGTCGTCTAGGGGCGTCAGCGGGGCCCCAGCGGTGCGGGGGCGCGACCTCGCCGACCGCTCAAGAGGTACGCGGCGCGTTCAAGATACTGCTCGCCGCCGTCTTCGCAACGGTCCGACCACGGCTGTTGTGCAATGCGAAATTTTGTGTTGCAGACGTGGTGCGCGGCGGCGCGCACCTTTTACCTTCCCCTCTCAACAGACCGGTCCTCACCGGGCGAACCGCCCTCCCACGACCGGAACAGCGATGTTCCGTGCGCGGACCCGGTGCCTCCCTTTCCCAACCCATCACCTGTCAACCGGTGTCACGCGGGACCTGCCGACGGCAACCCGACACCTCCCAGGGATTCGAGGAACTCCGATGAACGCACGTTCCGTACGTGGTGCCGTGGCGGTCGCCGCCTCCCTCTGCGCGCTGGGCGGGATCACCGCCTGCGACGTCCAGTCCGGTGGCGGCAGCACCGCCGCCGACGCCAGCGCCTCGGCCACACAGGCCAAAGACCTCAAGGTCGGCTGGTCGACGATCTACCTGACCCCGTCGTGGATGCAGCAGACCCTGAAGCTGCTCCAGGGCGACGTGGACAAGCTGAAGTCGAGCGGCGAGGTGTCCTCGCTGAAGACGTTCAACGCGAACGGCGACACCTCGCAGCAGATCGCGCAGATCCGGGCCATGATCCAGCAGAAGTACGACGTGATCCTGGTGGACGCGGGCTCCTCCACCGCGCTGAACCCGGCGCTGGAGCAGGCCGTCGCCGCCGGTATCACGGTCGTGGCCTTCGACTCGCTGCCGACCAGCACCAAGGTCATCCGGGTCGGTACCGACCAGAAGGCCTGGGGCTCGATGATGGCGACCTGGCTGGCCAAGAAGTTGAACGGCAAGGGCAGCATCATCGCCATGAACGGCCCGGCGGGTGTCGCCGTCAGCGAGGACCGCTGGGCGGGTGCCGAGGCCGTGTTCAAGAAGTATCCCGGCATCAAGATCGTCAGCGATGTGCACAGCGAGTACAACCTCGCCCCGGCCGCGCAGTCCTTCGCCTCCGCCTACTCCGCCCACCCGGACATCGACGGCGTCTTCTCCCAGGGCGGCGCGCTGTCGGCCGCGGCCCTCCAGACTCTGATCAAGCAGGACAAGAAGCTGGTCCCGATCACCGGCGAGAACTACAACGGCTTCCTGAAGCTCTGGCTGAGCAAGCAGAAGGAAGGTTTCTCCTCGATCGCCACCGCCCAGCCCAACTACCTCTCGGTGATCGCCCTGGAAGCGGCCGTCGCCAAGCGGGAGGGCGTGGCCGTCCCGCAGAACATCGACGTGCCGCTGCCCGAGATCACGGACAGCAACCTCTCCCAGTACGCCAAGCCCGACCAGCCCGACGACTCCTACCCGATCAACACCATCGCGCAGTCGGACATCGACAAGCTCATCGGCCAGTAGGCGGAGGACGACCATGGCGCTGCTGAGCGTGGAGAAGGTGTCCAAGTCGTTCGCGGGCAACCGGGTGCTCTCGGACGTGAGTTTCGAGGTCGGGGCCGGGGAGGTGCTGGCCCTCGTGGGAGAGAACGGAGCCGGGAAGTCCACGGTCCTCTCGCTCATCACCGGGCTCCTGACCCCCGACACAGGCCGCGTCGTCCACGAGGGCGCTCCGGTCGCCCGGGCGTGGTCTCCCCACCGCGCCCGGGCCGCCGGGATCGGCTCCGTGCACCAGGAACTCAGTCTCAACCCGCATCAGAACATCGCGGAGAACGTGTTCCTGGGGTCCTGGCCCAGCCGCCGCGGTCTGGTGCGGCGGCGGGACCTCGTTGCCCGCGCCGAGCCGCTGCTGGCGCGGGTCGGTCTCGACGTCGACCCACGCACCCCGGTGGGGCGGTTGCCCTTGGGCCGGCAGCAACTGGTCGAACTGGCCAAGGCTCTGGCGGGCGAGCCCCGTCTCCTCATCCTCGACGAGGCGACCTCCGCACTGGACGACGACCAGGTCGCCGCCGTCTTCCGGGTGATCGGGGAACTGCGCGACCAAGGGGGCTCGGTGATCCTCGTCAGCCACCGCATGGCCGAACTCTTCGCCGTCAGCGACCGGTTGACGGTGCTGAAGGACGGGGCGGTGATGGCGACCCGGGACCGGGCGGACACCGATCACGACGACATCGTCCGGCTGATGGTGGGGCGCGAACTCTCGGATCTGTTCCCGCCGAAGGTCCCTGCCGCACCCGCACCGGCACAGCCCCTTCTCCGGGTGCGCGGGCTCACCGTCCCCCGTGTCTGTGCCGGCATCGACCTCGACCTGGTCCCCGGCCGGATCACGGGCCTCGGCGGACTCCAGGGGCAGGGGCAACGGGAGGTGCTGCGGGCCCTGTTCGGACTGTCACGGCATTCCGGGACGGTCGAGTTCGAGGGGCGGCCGGTACGGCTGGACTCGCCACGGGACGCCATGCGGTACGGCATCGCCTATGTGCCCGAGGACCGCAAGAACGAGGGGGTGCACACCGTGCGCAGTGTGCGGGACAACCTCGCACTGCCCAGCATGCGCGACCTGGCGCCCGCCCGCCGCCTCACCACCGTCTCACGCGGCGCCGAGGACACCCTCGTCGACGAACTGATCGAGCGGCTGCGCATCAAGGTGTCTTCCCCCGCGCAGGAGACCCGGCGGCTCTCCGGCGGCAACCAGCAGAAGGTCGCGCTGGCCAAGTGGCTGCCGACCGGACCGCGCGTCCTGCTGCTCGCCGAGCCGACCCGGGGAATCGACATCGGAACCAAGCGCGAGATCTACCACCTGCTGCGCCGCCTCGCCGACGAAGGCCTCACGGTGCTCGTCACCTCCGGCGACACCATGGAACTGGTCGGGCTGTGCGACGAGGTCGCCGTCCTGTACGAGGGCACGGTCGTCGACCGTCTCACCGGGCCGGACCTGACCGAGGAGCGCCTGGTCAGAGCGTCGATCATGGGAACGGCGGCCACGGACACGCCGGGATCCGGGAGCGTGGTCCATGCGTGAGCGCCTCGCGGGCGTCGCCCGCGGCAACACCGACCTCCTCGCCCTGACCGCTCTCCTGCTGGTGCTGCTGATCGCCTACCAGCACTACGACTCCAGCCTGCTCACCCCCGCCTCCGTCACCATCCTCTCCGCCCAGTTCCTACCGCTGCTTCTGGCCGCGGCCGGACAGACCACCGTCATGCTGCTCGGCGGCATCGATCTGTCACTGGGCGCGGTGCTCGGTCTCGCGATGGCGGTCTTCGCCACGTACGACGCCCACAGCGCGGGGGCGGTGCTGGTCGCCGCGCTACTGGCCGTGTGTGTGGCCGTCGCGGCGGGCGCGGTCAACGGCGCCCTGGTGGCATACGCCGGGCTGCCACCGATCGTCGTGACGCTCGCCGCCTCGTTCCTTTGGGGCGGGATCACGCTGGTGGTGCTGCCCCAGCCTGGCGGAACGGTGCCGGGCGGGCTGGTGAACGCGTACAACAACGGCTGGAACGGAGTCGCTGTCCCGGCGGTGGCCGTCGTGGTCGTGCTCCTGCTGTGGAAGCTGCTGCGCACCACCCGCCACGGGCTCGCGCTCTACGCCGTCGGCGGCAACGAGCACGGCGCCTACGCCAGCGGTCTGCACACCCGCACGGTGAAGATCTCGGGCTACGCCTTGGCCGGCGCGTTCACCGGCCTCGCCGGAATCGGACTCGCCATTCAGACCGGTTCGGCGGACCCGACCATCGGCACGCCCTACACGCTCAACTCCATCGCCGCGTCTGTGCTCGGCGGCATCAGCTTCTTCGGCGGGGTCGGACGCATGCGTGGCACTGTGCTGGGCGCGCTGGTCATCGGGCTGCTGACCAATCTGCTGCTGTTCACGGGCATCTCGCCCTTCTACCAGCTGATCCTTCAGGGCGCGATCCTCGTCGTCGCCCTCACCCTGAAGACGTATCTCACGAGGGAGGCCGCCGTATGAGCAGCCCCACCACCTCAACGGACCGTACGAGCGGGCGCATCGGCACTCTGCTGCCCCTGGCCGCGCTGCGCGGCAACCGCGCGGCCTG
Organism: Streptomyces sp. NPDC005492; assembly: GCF_040605995.1. Classification (NCBI taxonomy): domain Bacteria; kingdom Bacillati; phylum Actinomycetota; class Actinomycetes; order Kitasatosporales; family Streptomycetaceae; genus Streptomyces; species Streptomyces sp. NPDC005492. The sequence continues at coordinate 394,357 of NZ_JBEXDX010000002.1, read as the reverse complement.
GGCGTTCGGCGTGCTGGGCGTGACCTGGCTGGCGGCGGTCCTGTTCGCGGACGGCTTCGACACGGTCTCCAGTTTCCGCTATCTCGTGCAGACGGCCTCGTTCCTGGGCATCGTCGCGGTCGGGCAGACCCTCGTCGTCATGATGAGCGGCATCGACCTGTCGGTGGCGGGGGTCGTCGCCCTGTCCGCCGTGGTGTGCGCCAAGGTCGCCACGGGCACGGGCGGCAACGCCACCGGCATCGCGGTGGCCCTGCTGCTCAGCGCCCTGGTGGGAGTCGTGAACGCGGCCGGAGTGGTGTGGCTGCGGGTGCCGCCGATGGTGATGACCCTGGCCGTCGGCACGGTCCTGTCCGGCGCCCTGCTCGTGTACACGAACGGTTCGCCCAGTTCGGCGCGGGTACCGCTGCTGGACTCGCTCGCCAACGGCCGGCTGCTGGGCATCCCCTGGGCGTTCGTGCTGTGGCTGGCGGTCACGGCCTCCGCGTTCTGGCTGCTGCATCGCTCCCGCACCGGCCGGTACGCCTTCGCCCTCGGCGCCGGAGAGAACGCCGCCCGGGCCTCCGGGGTTCCGGTCGTGACCACGGCCTTCACCGCGTACACCGGCTGTGCGCTGCTGGCCGGCGTGGCCGGACTGGTACTGCTCGGCTTCACCGGCACCAGTTCCCTGACCATGGGCAACCCCTACCAACTGCTGTCCATCGCCTCGGTCGTGCTCGGCGGCACGTCCATCCTCGGCGGGCGCGGCCATCTCCTCGGCACCGTCGGCGGAGCGCTCCTGCTCACCCTGCTGACCGCCCTGCTGACGTCCTGGAACCTCTCGGAAGGCGTACGGCAGGTGGTGCTAGGCATCTTGATCATCGGGCTGTTGCTGGTCTACGCGAGGGAGCGCGGCGCATGATCGAAGAGGGCCCGGCCGAGGTGGAGAGCCTACTGCGCGACCTCGTGGGGATCCCGTCCGTCAACCCCCGCGACCGGGCGGACGGCGACGGGGGTGAGACGGCGGTCGCGGAGTACGTGCGGGAGTGGCTTGCCGCACGTGACATCACCTCCGAGGTGCAGGAGGTGCTTCCGGGGCGGCCCAACGTCGTGGCGGTCGTGCCGGGGCTCGGCGCCGGGACCGTCGTCCTGGAAACGCATCTGGACACGGTCGAGGTCGACGGCATGACCGTCGATCCCTTCGGCGGCGAGGTCAGGGCGGGCCGTCTGTACGGGCGGGGCGCCTGCGACGCGAAGGGACCGCTGGCCGCGTTCCTGCTGGCCCTCGCAGAACTCGCCGCCGGGGATCCCCCGCCGTGCTCGGTCGTGCTGGCCGGGGTGTGCGACGAGGAGCACGCCTACCGCGGGGTGCTGCACCTGCTGGACACCCTGGCCGAGCGGGCGGTCGTCGGCGCGCTCGTCGGGGAACCCACCGGGCTGGTCCCGGCCGTCGCGCACAAGGGAGTCGTCCGCTACACCGCCCGGACCACAGGCCGCGCCGGGCACAGTTCGCGTCCTTCGGAGGCCGTGAACGCGATCACGCTGATGGCTCCGGTCATCGCCCGTCTTGCGGCGGCCCCACCCTCGGTCCCGCCGCACCCGCTGCTGGGGCCCGCCACCCGCTCGATCACCCGTATCCGGGGCGGCACCGGACCCAACACCATCCCCGACCGGTGCGAGGTGGACATAGACCGTCGCACGCTTCCCGGCGAGGATCTGGACTCCGTGTGGCGGGCGGACCAGGCCGAACTCGCCGCGCTGGGTGCCGAGGTGGATCCTCCGTTCACGGTCGACCCGGCGCTGGACATCCCGGCCGGCGCTCCCGTCGTCATCGCCCTGTGCGAGGCTCTCGCGGATCACGGTCGGCCGTCCATGGTCCACGGAATGCCGTTCGGAACGGACGCCAGCAAACTGGCGCGGGCGGGGATTCCGTCCGTGGTCTTCGGTCCCGGGTCGGTGACGGACGCGCATGCCGCTGCGGAGTCGGTGGACGTCGCGGAGGTGGCGCTGGCCTCACGCATCGTCGTGGACACCGTACGAAGGATGCGAGGGACGCCGTGCGACTGACCGATCACGTCACGCTCGTCGCCAGCGGGGCCGCAGGCTTCGATCTCTCCGACCCGCTGGACTGCCACGTCTATCTCGTACGAGGCGAGCGCCACCGCGCCCTCATCGACGCCGGAGCCGGACGCGCCCCGCTCAACATCGCACGGCCCGACGTCGTGCTCCTGACCCACGGGCACGCCGATCACGCGGGCGGGGCCGCCGCGCTCGCCCGGCGCTGGCCCGGACTGCCGATACTGGCCGGAGCCCGGGCCGTGCCGTGGATCGCCGCCGGGGACGAACGGGCGCTGAGCGTGGACCGCGGAAAGGCCGCCGGTGTCTACCCCGCCGACTACGCCTTCGCACCCTGCCCCGAGGTAGGGGCGGTGGCGGACGGAGAGGAGTTCGACCTGGGCGGCGGGGTAGTGCTGCGTGCCGTCGCGACACCCGGCCACGCCGACGGACACGTCTGCTACCACCTGCGCACTCCGCGCTACCGAGCACTGTTCTCCGGAGACTGCATCTTCACCCAGGGCCGCATCTCGCTGCAGAATCTGCACGACTGCCGCGTGCCCGAGTACACGGCCAGTCTGACCTCGCTGGCCGCGCTCGACGTCGACGCGCTCTTTCCCGGCCATCACGAGGTCTCGCTCGCCCGTGCCCGGCGCCATCTGGCCGCCGCCCGCGACACGGTCGCCCGCGGACTGCTGCCGAGGAGTACGACATGACCGCCCCCTCCCCCTCGCCCGTCGGGCGCAATCAGTCCTCGTCGCTGCGCCGCGCGCTCACCGTCCTCGAACACGTCCGCGACCACGCCGGACCCGGCCGCGGTATCTCGCTCACCCGGCTCGCGGACGAACTCGGCATCAACAAGAGCACGGTCCTCCGCCTCACCACCCCGCTGATGGAGGCGGACCTGCTGGTGCGCGACCGCGAGACGGGCTGGTTCCGCCTCGGCCACGGCACACTCCGGCTCGGCCAGGCCTACCTCTCCTCACTCGACCTGCGGACCGTGGCGACGGAGCCACTACGGCTGCTCCAACACGCCGTCGGGGAGACCTGCCACCTCGTCGTGTACGAGCCGCCCGACGTGGTCTACATCGACAAGGTCGAGAACGAGACCAACGTGCGCATGGCCTCCCGCGTCGGCAGCCGCATCCCCGCCTACCGCACCGCCGTCGGCAAGGCCATCCTCGCCTGGCTCGGCCAGGAGGAGTTCCGAGTCGTCGTCGACGCGGGAATGCCCCCGATCACCCCGCACACCACCACGGACCCGCAGCGATTGCGCCTCGAACTCGACCGGGTACGGCGACGGGGCTACGCCATCGACGACCGTGAGAACGAGCCGGAGGTGCGATGCGTCGCCGCCCCCGTCTTCGACCACACCGACGCGGCCGTCGGAGCGGTCAGCGTCTCCGGCCTCACCACACGGATGACCCCGGCCCGGGTCCGCGAGGTCGGCCCCATGGTCGTCCGGACCGGCATGGACATCTCCCACATCCTCGGCTCCTCCCGCGTCCTGGACACCGGCAGCCACTGACTCCTGGAGCAACCACACCATGACCGTGAAATCGTCCACGGCATCGACGTACGCCTTCGTCGAAGACCTGCGCGCGGAGGGCACGACGGCCGTACTCGATCGTGTTCTCGGCGACTACGGCTGCGACACGCTCACCGTCGCCGCCGCCTACCACCGCGCCCGGGACGTCACCCCGCACGGGCCGGCCCGCGTCACCCTGCGCCGGGACGGCACGCACTTCGTCCCGCCCGCCGATCTCTTCGATGGACTTCGGCTGGCGCCGCCGGTGCAGGCCGGCGCCGAGCATGAACCGCTGCGCGAGGTGCGGCGGTTGACGGCCGAGCGGGGCGCGGGGCTGCACGGCTGGACCGTGTTCCTGCACAACACCACGCTCGGACTCGCGCACCCAGACGTCACCCAGCGGAACTGCTTCGGCGACCGGGCCGCCCCCGCCGACCTGTGCCCCGCGCACCCCGACGTACAGGCTTACGCGGTGGCGCTGGCCCGCTCGGTGGCCCGGCTCGGCGTGGACGCCGTGGTCGCGGAGTCCCTGCACTACGGCACCTTCGGCCACGGCTACCACCACGAACGCAGCTTCGTCCCGCTCGGCCCGCTGGAGGACTTCCTGCTCGGCCTGTGTTTCTGCCCCCGCTGCGTACGCCACGCCGAGGCCGCCGGCGTGGACGCGGGCAGGGCGCGGAGCGAGGCGGCCCAGCTCGTCGGCCGGGTGATGGACGGCACGTCAGGTGCCGACTGTTCGGGCCGACTGCCGGGACATCTGCCCGAGACGATCGCGGCCTACGTCGCCACCCGTACCTCCACCGTCACATCGCTCGCCGCGACAGTCGCCGAGGCGGTGGCCGACGAGGGCTCCCGGTTGTTCTTCCTCGATCTCACCGGTGCGATCAAGGGATACGCCGACGGGCGCCCCACGGGCGGGCTCGCGGTGGACGAGACCTGGCGCACAGGGGTCGACCCGGGCGCCGTGAGCGCGGTCGTGCCCGGATACTCGGTGCTCGCATACGCGCGGTCCCCGGAGCGGATCGCGGCCGATGTCGCCGGTTACCGGGCCGCCCTCGCGGACGGCTGTTCGCTGCGCGCGGTACTGCGGCCGGGCATCCCCGACACCGATTCGGCCGAGCACCTCACGACGAAGACCAAGGCCGCGAGGGGTCCCGGCGGAGCCGACGCCGCGGACTTCTACCACTACGGGCTGGTCCCGTTCCCGGTACTGGAACGCATCACCGCGGCGCTGAAGGCGTGACGCGTCCGTCTCGTGCAGGAGATCGCGGCGAGGCCGTGTTCATGCAGCCTCGCGGCCTCGGCCCGTACGGTCGTCGATCCGGACCGGCCGCATCGCGGGCTGGAAATACTCCGGTCGGCTTCGGCCCCCGCCTTCATGATGATCTCGGCCACTGCCTCGGGAGTCACCAGAAAGACGGCTTCCTCTAGGTCCATGCCCACCTGTTGGGCCATGACTTCAACGAGGTGAGCCGCGACCCCCTGTACCGACGTCGCTTCCACCTCGACTGCGTCACGAGAGATTGGAACGGGAGGGCACCCAAGGGATCTGCCACAGCGACCACCCTATGAGCTGAGGTTGTGTCGTACGACGCCGGGGCGGAAAAAGCAAAAGCCCCAGGTCACGGCGAGTGAGTCCTGAGGCTTCGGCAGAGCCGCCTTCGGGATTCGAACCCGAGACCTACGCATTACGAGTGCGTTGCTCTGGCCATCTGAGCTAAGGCGGCGCGCTGTCCGCACCATGGTGCGATCAGCAACGTCGGAAAGTCTACACAGTTTCCGGGGGTGCTCCGTACACCCCCCGGCAGCACCACAGCAGCACCCCGGACGCATCCCCCACCACAGCCACGCAGAGCTACGAGCAGCGCTTCCCCCGAGCCGGCGGCGTCCCGCGGAGCAGATACGTGTTGATCGCGGAGTCGATGCAGGCGCTGCCCCGCCCATAGGCGGTGTGGCCGTCGCCGACGTAGGTCAGGAGGCGGGCCGAGGAGAGTTGGTGGGCGAGGGACTGGGCCCAGCGGTAGGGGGTCGCCGGGTCGCGGGTGGTGCCGACGACCACGATCGGGGCGGCGCCCTTCGCCTCGATGCGGTGGGGTTCGCCGGTCGCCCTGACCGGCCAGTACGCGCAGTTCAGGGCGGCCCAGGCGAGGCCCTTGCCGAAGACGGGGGACGCCTTCTCGAAGGCGGGGAGTGCCTTCTCGACCTGGTCGGTGGTGGAGAACGCGGCCGGGAGGTCGAGGCAGTTCACGGCGGCGTTGGCGAACATCAGGTTCGAGTAGCGACCGTCGGCGTCCCGCTCGTAGTAGCTGTCGGAGAGGACGAGCAGTCCCGCGCCGTCGTTCTCCTTCATCGCGGAGGTGAGAGCCTCGCGCAACTGCGGCCAGGCCGCCTCGTCGTACATCGCGGCGATCACGCCGGTGGTGGCGAGCGCCTCGCCGAGCTTGCGGCCGTCCGTGTCGCCGGTGGGAACGGGGTGGGCGTCGAGCTTCTTGAAGAAGGCCTTGAGGTTCGTGCCCACCTTGGCGGGCGTCGTGCCCTTGCCGCCGAGCGGGCAGTCGGTCTGCCGTACGCAGTCCTTCGCGAAGGACTGGAACGCCGTCTCGAAGCCCGCCGTCTGGTCGAGGTTCATCCGGCGCGCGGGGAGGGAGGGGTCCATCGCGCCGTCCAGGACCACGCGACCGACCCGGTCGGGGAACAGCCCCGCGTACGTCGCCCCGAGGAACGTCCCGTACGACGCCCCCACATACGTCAGTTTCCGGTCGCCCAGCGCGGCCCGCAGAATGTCCATGTCCCGGGCCGCCTCGACCGTGGAGACATGGCGCAGCACGTCGGGCGAGTGGGCGCCGCAGCCCTCCGCGAACTTCTTGTACTCGTCGACGAGTTGGGTGGTCTCACGCCGGCTGTCGGGGGTGGTGTCGGTCTGGGTGAACGTGTCCATCGCCCGCCCGCCGAGGCACTCGACGGGCTCGCTGCGGGCGACGCCCCGGGGGTCCATCGCGACCATGTCGTAGCGGGCGCGGACCTGGGCCGGGTAGCCGACCCCGGCGAACTGCTGCAGATAGCCGACCGCCGAACCGCCCGGCCCACCCGGATTCACCATCAGCGAACCGAGCGGCTTGCCCTTGCCGGTGGCCCTCTTGCGGGCGACCGCGAGCCTGATGTCCTCCGCGGCCGGCTTGGCGTAGTCCAGCGGCGCCCTCATCGTGGCGCACTCGAAGCCGGGGACACCGCAGGTGTGCCACGTCAGCTTCTGCCCGTAGTACGAGGCGAGGGTGGACGGCGTCGATCGCGCCAGCGGCGCCAGCGCGACGTCCGCGGCCGGGCTCGCCGCCGTGGTCGAAGCCCCCGAGGAGCACGCCGACACGAGCAGCGCGGCGGCAGCGAGCAGCGCGGACCCGGTCCGACGACTTCGGTGGCTTCGGTGACTCTGGTGACTTCGACGGTCCTGGTTGGACTGAGGCTGAGTCGGCCGGCGGAGGGGGCGCCTGATCTGCATCGACCGAGCGTAACCCTGCGCGATCATTTGAATGCCCTGAGTGTGCGATCCACCCCGGACGAGTTACACCGTCAATCTGACGCCCAAAAGATCAGCCCACCGAACACCGGTCCCGTGCTCAGCCCGCTCTGAGCGCCAATGTCATCGCCTCCACCGCCAGCAGCGGCGCCACATTGCGGTCGAGCGCGTCTCTGCACGCGCCGATCGCCTCGATACGGCGCAACGTGGACTCCGGGGAACCGGCGCGGGCGAGCCGCTCCAGGGCGTCCTCCGCGTCCGCGTTGGCGATCGCCACCCGGGAACCGAGCTGGAGCGCGAGGACATCGCGGTAGAAGGCGGTGAGGTCGGTCAGCGCGAGGTCGAGGCTGTCGCGCTGGGTGCGTGTTCTCCGGCGCTTCTGCTTGTCCTCCAGGTCCTTCATCACCCCCGCCGTGCCCCTCGGCATGCGGCTGCCCTGGCCGCCGCCCATCGCCGCCTTCATCTCCTCGGTCTCCTTGCCGTCCATCTCCTCGGCCAACTGCTTGGCGTCCTCGGTGGCGGCGTCGACCAGCTCCTGCGCGGCCTTGAGGCAGCCGCCGACATCGTCGACGCGCAACGGCAACTTCAGTACGGACGCCCGGCGGGCACGCGCGGCCGGGTCGGTGGCCAGTCGGCGGGCCCGGTCGACGTGGCCCTGTGTGGCACGCGCGGCGGCCGCGGCCACGTCCGGTTCGATGCCCTCCCGGCGTACGAGCATGTCGGCGACGGCGTCCACCGAGGGCGTGCTCAGGTTCAGGTGGCGGCAGCGGGAGCGGATCGTGGGCAGGACGTCCTCGATCGAGGGGGCGCACAGGAGCCAGACCGTGCGGGGGGCGGGCTCCTCCACGGCCTTGAGGACGGCGTTGGCCGACTTCTCGTTCAGCCGCTCGGCGTCCTCGACGAGGATGATCTGCCAGCGGCCGGTGGCCGGTGAGGTGAAGGACTTGCGGACCGTGTCCCGCATGTCGTCGGCGAGGATCTGGGTGCCCACGGCGGCGACCGTGGTGACGTCGGCGTGGGTGCCGATCAGCGCCGTATGACAGCCGTCGCAGAAGCCGCAGCCGGGGCTGCCGCCCAGTGCGCGGTCGGGGCTCACGCACTGGAGGGCGGCGGCGAAGGCCCGCGCCGTCTGGTTGCGTCCCGCGCCGGGCGGTCCGGTGAACAGCCAGGCGTGCGTCATCTTCGACGCCTCCGGCGGGGCCGTGCCGGTGGTCGCCGCGGTGACGAAGGCGTCGGCGTCGCGAGCGGCGGCGTCGAGCTGCTCGCTGACCTTCTCCTGCCCCACCAGGTCATCCCACACGGTCATGGGTCACCGGCCCTTTCGTCACGCTTCGGGTTACGCGATCCATTGTGCGGGCCGCCACTGACAACGGGGTCCGGCACCGGTGCGGAGCGCCCCCGCCCCGCCTGCGTCAGCCCCGGCGCCCTCGACCGCGACCCCGCCCACGACCCGTGTCGTCGTCGTGGTCGAAGTCGCCGGTGTCACGCGGGCCGAGCAGTTCGTCGGCCAGGGAGGGCAGGTCGTCCAGCGGAGTCTCCTCCGCCCAGTCGGGTCGCGGCCGGCGCCGGGGGGTGCCCTGCTCGTCGACCTGGGGCAGCTCGCGGGTGCGGTCCTCGGCCCGGTCGGCCTGGCGCTCGTCCCGGAAGAAGCCTTCGGGCATCCGGTCCGACGAGCCCTCCTCGCGCACCGGCGGCAGCACCGCGGTCTCGTCCGAGGCCCCGACAGGCGGCAGCACGGCCGTCTCGTCCGCCGCACCGACCGGCGGCAGTACGGCCGTCTCCTCGGTGGAGGACACCGGCGGCAGGACCGCCGTCTCGTCGGCGGCCCCCGCGGGAGCGGGCGGCTGCGGCAGCTCGGCCGTCGTCTCGGAGTCGCGCTCGGGTGCCTCGGAGTCCCCGGACACCGACCGCAGCACAGTGGTCTCGTCACGGTCGCCCGAGCCCACCGGGCGCAGCACAGCCGTGTCGTCCGCCGATCGCCCCTCCGCACCCGACGGCTTCACCACCGGCGTCTGCACGGTCGACTCCTCGGGCCTGACCTCCGGAGCGGCCGGGACCACGGGCGCCGTCGGCTGCCGGGCCGCCGCCTCCGCCGCGGCAGCGGCCTCGGCCGCCAACCGGCGGGCCTCCTCGGCCGCGAGCAGTGCCGCCTCAGCCTTGCGCTGCTTCTCCCGGCGCCGCTCCTCGGCCTCGGCGCGCAGCCGGGCCTCCTCCTCGGCCTGCTTGCGCAGCCGGTCGGCCTCGGCCCTACGACGGGACTCCTCGGCGGCGCGGGCCTCCTCCTCGGCGAGGAGGCGGGCCTTCTCCTCCTCGGCACGCCTGCGTGCGTCCTCGGCGCGCTGCCGGGCCTCCTCGGCCTGGCGCTCGGCCTCGCGGCGCTGGGCCTCCTCCAGCTCGCGCCGCTTGCGCTCCTCCTCCTCGGCGCGCAGTTGGGCGAGCCGCTCCTGGCGCTCGCGCTCCAGGCGCTCCTCCTCGGCCTTGCGGGCTGCCTCTTCCTCGGCCTTGCGGCGGGCCTCCTCCTCGGCGGCCTTGCGCGCCTCCTCCTGGGCCTTGATCTCGGCCTCGGAGAGCGGCAGAACGGTGTCGAGGCGGTGCCTGATCACGGTGGTGACGGCCTCGGGCTCCTGGCCCGCGTCCACCACCAGGTAGCGGCCGGGGTCGGCGGCGGCCAGCGTGAGGAAACCGGACCGTACGCGCGCGTGGAACTCGGCGGGCTCCGACTCCAGTCGGTCCGGCGCCTCCGTGAACCGCTCGCGGGCGGTCTCCGGGGCCACGTCCAGCAGAACGGTCATGTGCGGGACGAGTCCGTCGGTCGCCCACCGATTGATGCGGGCGATCTCGGTCGGGGAGAGGTCACGGCCCGCGCCCTGGTAGGCCACCGACGAGTCGATGTAGCGGTCGGAGATGACGATCGCGCCCCGCTCCAGGGCGGGTCGTACGACGGTGTCGACGTGCTCCGCGCGGTCGGCCGCGTACAGCAGGGCCTCCGCGCGGTGGGACAGTCCCGCCGACGACACGTCGAGCAGGATCGACCGCAGCCGCTTGCCGACCGGTGTCGCCCCGGGCTCGCGGGTCAGCACGACCTCGTGCCCCTTGCCCCTTATCCACTCGGCGAGGGCCTCGGCCTGGGTGGACTTCCCGGCGCCGTCGCCACCCTCCAGGGCGATGAAGAAGCCGGTGGTCGCGGGCACCGTGTCGGGGTCGTCGCCGCCGAGCAGCGCGTCGCGCAGATCGTGCCGCAGCGGCACTCCGGAGCGGTCGTCGACCTTGGCCAGCACCAGCGCGGCGACCGGCAGCAGCAGCGCGCCGACGAGCATCAGCGTGAACGCGGCACCGCCGTGCGCGAACACGAACTTGCCGTTCTCCAGGCGGTGCGGGCCGATGAGCGCCGCCACCAGGGGGGCGATCAGCGCGCCGAGTGCCACGGAGACCCGTACGACCGCGTGCAGGTGCTCGGTGGTGCGGGCCCTGCGGTAGTCCTCGGCCTCCTGGTCGAGGAGGGTGTGCCCGGTGTTGGCGGCCACGCCCGCGCCGATGCCGGCCAGGGCGACGATCAGCAGCACGGTGGTGACGTCCGGGACCAGGCCTGCGGCGAGCAGCGCGATGCCGGTGAAGGCGATCGCCAGCGTCAGCAGGCGGCGGCGCGAGAGCGCCGGCAGCAGGACGGGCGCCGTACGGATGCCGACCACGACCCCGCCGGTCAGTCCGAGCACCAGCAGTCCGAAGGTCACCGGGCCGCCGTGCAGATCCTTGGCCTGGAGCACGGACACGGCGACGGCGGCGGAGACCGCACCGGCGACGGCCGCGCAGGCGACCACGAGCAGCGCGATCGCGCCCGTACGGCCCTTGTCGACGCCGGTGCCCGTCCTGGGACGGCGCAGTCCTTCGAGCGGCGACCGCGCGCGCGGTGTGCGGGTGGCGGGCAGTTCCAGGGCGGTCAGCACGGAGAGGGACGCGGCGAACAGCCCGGCCGCGACGTACGAGGCGAGTGCCGCCTGGTGCTGGGCGAACCAGGCGACGCCCGTGCCCAGCAGGTTGTTGAGCAGGGCCGCCACGACGAGGGCCGCGGCGGCGAGGGGGATCGCCACGAAGCCCGTGCGCAGCGACAGCCGTCGTAGGGCGTCCATGTGGTCGGGCAGCGGCCGGACCGTGGCGCCCTCCAGCGGCGGGGCGGGCAGCAGGGCGGGCGCCGCGCTCTCGCGGCACACCGTCCAGAAGCGCTCGGCGACTCCGGTCACGAAGGCGGTCACCAGGAGCACGGCCAGTGCGTTGTCCGGAGTCCAGTCGATCCACAGCGGGGCGACGATCAGCAGCGCGGCCCGCAGACCGTCCGCGCCGACCATGGTCCAGCGCCGGTCGAGGGGCCCCTCCTGGGAGGTGAGCGAGCTGAGCGGGCCGAGCAGCACCGCTCCGAAGAGCAGCGTCGCCAGGATGCGCGCCCCGAAGACGATCGCCACCGCGAACGCCACACCCCGATAGCCGCCCCCGAACGAGCCCTGGAGGATGGCCGCCTGGAGCGCGAGCACGACCAGGACCAGCAGGGCGAGGGTGTCGCCGACCCCCGCCACGAACTGTGCGCTCCACAATCGCTTGAGCTGCGGTTGGCGCAGCAGGGCGCGGACGGCACGCTCGCGGGAGTCCGCGACAAGGGCGTCGTCTGGGGCCGGCTGGTGGGCCGTTGGCTGCTCGGCTGGCGTCATGCTTTCAGCCTATCGGCAGCCACCGACAACCAGCCGCGCACGCCCGGACCTGCACACGCCCCGACACCAAAGTGATGCCGAGGCGTTCGTTTCACGACCTTGCGGTGCAGGAAGCGTGCCCTCTCACGACGACACGACGACCCGGCGCCCCGGCGACCCGACGAGGTGTCAGTCCTCGGACGTCACCTGGGAGGTGGCCGCCTTCTTGGCCGCCGTCTTTTTGGCGGCCGCCGTGGTCGTCTTCTTCGCGACGGTCTTCTTGGCCGTCGTCGCCTTCTTGGCGGGCGCCTTCTTGGCCGCGGTCTTCTTCGCCGGGGCCTTCTTCGCCGTCTTCTTGGCGGGCGCCTTGGCCCGCTTCTCGGCGAGGAGTTCGTAGCCGCGCTCCGGGCTGATCTCCTCGACGCTGTCGCCGGAGCGCAGGGTCGCGTTGGTCTCGCCGTCGGTGACGTACGGCCCGAAGCGGCCGTCCTTGACGACGACGGGCTTCTCGCTGACCGGGTCCACGCCCAGTTCCTTCAGCGGCGGCTTGGCGGCGGCCCGGCCGCGCTGCTTGGGCTGGGAGTAGATCTCCAGCGCCTCTTCGAGGGTGATCGTGAAGAGCTGGTCCTCTGTCTGCAGCGAGCGGGAGTCCGTGCCCTTCTTGAGGTACGGCCCGTAGCGCCCGTTCTGCGCGGTGATCTCCACGCCCTCGGCGTCCTTGCCGACGACACGCGGCAGCGACATCAGCTTGAGGGCGTCGGCGAGCGTCACCGTGTCGAGGCTCATCGACTTGAACAGTGAGGCCGTACGCGGCTTGACGGCGTTCTTGCCGGTCTTCGGGGTGCCCTCGGGGAGCACCTCGGTGACGTACGGGCCGTAGCGGCCGTCGCGGGCGATGATCTGGTGGCCCGTCTCGGGGTCGGCGCCCAGCTCGAAGTCGCCGCTCGGCTTGGCGAGCAGTTCCTCGGCGTGCTCGACGCTCAGCTCGTCCGGCGCGAGGTCCTCGGGCACGTCGGCGCGCTGGTGGTTCTCGGAGTCCTTCTCGCCGCGCTCGACGTAGGGGCCGTAGCGGCCGACGCGGAGCATGATGTCGTTGCCGACCGGGAAGGACGACACCTCGCGGGCGTCGATCGCGCCCAGGTCGGTGACGAGTTCCTTGAGGCCGCCCAGGTGGTCGCCGTCTCCGTTGCCCGCCTCGGCGGCGCCCCTCGCCTCGCCCTCGCCGAAGTAGAAGCGCCGCAGCCACGGCACGGCCTGCGCCTCGCCGCTGGCGATGCGGTCGAGGTCGTCCTCCATCTTGGCGGTGAAGTCGTAGTCGACGAGCCGCCCGAAGTGCTTCTCCAGGAGGTTGACCACGGCGAAGGACAGGAAGGACGGCACCAGGGCCGTGCCCTTCTTGAAGACGTAGCCGCGGTCGAGGATCGTGCCGATGATCGACGCGTACGTCGACGGGCGGCCGATCTCGCGCTCTTCGAGCTCCTTGACGAGGCTGGCCTCGGTGTAGCGGGCCGGGGGCTTGGTGGCGTGCCCGTCGACCGTGAGCTCCTCGGCGGTCAGCGCGTCGCCCTCGGCGACCTGGGGCAGCCGGCGCTCGCGGTCGTCCAGCTCTGCGTTCGGGTCGTCGGCGCCCTCCACGTAGGCCTTCAGGAAGCCGTGGAAGGTGATCGTCTTGCCGGAGGCGCTGAACTCGACGTCCCGGCCGTCGGACGAGGTGCCCGCGATCTTCACGGTGACTGAGTTGCCGACCGCGTCCTTCATCTGGGAGGCGACGGTCCGCTTCCAGATCAGCTCGTAGAGCCGGAACTGGTCACCGGTCAGGCCGGTTTCGGCGGGGGTGCGGAAACGATCACCCGAGGGGCGGATCGCCTCGTGCGCCTCCTGGGCGTTCTTGACCTTTCCGGCGTACACGCGCGGCTGGGCCGGCAGGTAGTCGGCGCCGTACAACTGCGTCACCTGGGCGCGGGCGGCGCTGACGGCCGTCTCGCTCAGGGTCGTGGAGTCCGTACGCATGTAGGTGATGTAGCCGTTCTCGTACAGCTTCTGCGCGACCTGCATGGTGGCCTTGGCGCCGAAGCCGAGCTTGCGGCTGGCCTCCTGCTGGAGCGTCGTCGTACGGAACGGGGCGTACGGCGAGCGTCGGTACGGCTTCGACTCGACGGACCGTACGGCGAACCTCGTGTCCTCCAGGGCGGCGGCCAGCGCGCGGGCGTTGGCCTCGTCGAGGTGGAGGGTGTTCGGGCTCTTGATCTGTCCCAGGGAGTCGAAGTCGCGGCCCTGGGCGACGCGCTTGCCGTCGACGGCCTGGAGGCGGGCGACGAGGGTCGAGGGGTCGCTCGCGTCGCCGGTCCGGCCGGTCCCGAAGGTACCGGTCAGGTCCCAGTACTCGGCGGAGCGGAAGGCGATGCGCTCGCGCTCGCGCTCCACCACGAGCCGGGTGGCGACGGACTGGACACGGCCGGCCGACAGGCGCGGCATGACCTTCTTCCACAGGACCGGCGAGACCTCGTAGCCGTAGAGGCGGTCGAGGATACGGCGGGTCTCCTGGGCGTCGACCAGGGGCTGGTTGAGGTCGCGCGGGTTGGCGACGGCGGCGCGGATCGCGTCCTTGGTGATCTCGTGGAACACCATGCGCTTGACCGGGACCTTGGGCTTCAGGACCTCGAGAAGGTGCCACGCGATGGCCTCGCCCTCGCGGTCCTCATCGGTGGCGAGGAAGAGTTCGTCGGAGTCCTTGAGCAGGTCCTTGAGCTTCTTGACCTGGGCCCGCTTGTCGGCGTTGACCACATAGATCGGCTCGAAGTCGTGCTCGACGTCCACGCCGAGGCGGCGGACCTCGCCGGTGTACTTCTCGGGCACCTCCGCGGCGCCGTTGGGAAGGTCACGGATGTGCCCGACGCTCGCCTCGACGACATATCCGGGGCCGAGGTAGCCCTTGATCGTCTTCGCCTTGGCAGGGGACTCGACGATGACGAGTCGGCGGCCGCCGTGTGCGGTCTCGCTGGTCGGGGACAACTTCGCTCTTCTCTCCGGTCGACGCTGGGGCCTCCCCTGGGGGCGCTAAGTCCCGGGGTCGGGTGTTGGTGACGCTGCGGAGTGTGACGGTACATCCCGCCCCCGTGTCAAACGGGAAAAGCCCGCAACGGCCACTCGAACGGTAACCCGACTACCGCCATTCCTGCCGCCCGGTGTCCCCACCGGCCTTTTCCGAGCCATCCGGAGGGTGATCCGCCGTTTACCCGCGCCCCAGCCCGGGCGCGGTGCTCAGACGTGCAGGAAGCACCAGGTTCCCAGGAGCAGGGCGACTACCGCGACGACGCTCGCGAGGGTCGCCGATGCGACCGGGTTCACACCCTGGGCGACGGGTTCACGGTGCCGCACCCTGACCGCGGTCCACAGCAGCAGCGCGCCTCCGAACAGGGCGAACACCAACCCCGCGAAGATCGCTGGCCCGCTCTCCATGCGTGTCCCCTCCCGACCCGGATACTCAGGTCCGGGAGGCTGGCACCCGTGGGCGACAGGCAGGCCAACCCCCGGTGAATTCGCGGCGGACGGCCCTCAGGCGGCCGTGCCGGAGGACGATATCGCCCCGGTCGTCCGGGACCGATCGGCCTCCCCCACCGTGCACACGACCGAGTTGAATCCGGCCTTCCAGTTGCTCTCGTCGGACAGATACCCGAAGACGGAACGGTCCGCTCCGGGCGCCCAGGTCGACTCGAACTTGTTGCCGCACAGCTTGTTCCCCTGCTGCAGCGCGTCCTCGAACGCCATGTTCCTCGGGGCCGACACGAAACCGATCACCTGGTCGGTGTGCTCATCGGCACAGTCGGCCAGGATCGCGGTGAAGTAGGTCTTGTGGTCGACGTACAGCCAGCAGTCGCCGGTGCTCATCTCGGTGGTCCACACGTTCGACCCGGTGCTCCGGAAGCGTCCTATCTCGCCGCCGATCGGCACATGGCGGCCGAGTACGAGACACGCCGTACCGCCCCCGGCCGCGCCGAAGCCCGCCTGGGTCGGCGTGAGCGCGTACACGTCCGCGTCGGGAAGGGAGTCGGCCGTCGCCTTCGCCCTGCCGGCGCACCGCTCGGCTCCGTGGTCGCGGGCGTCGGTGAAGTCGGTCGCCGTGTCGACCGCCATCACCTGGCCGTCCGGATCGTCGTGCGCACAGCTCACGACCCCGAGGTTGGGCCGCGACCTGAACGCCGTCCCGGTCCACACCGCGTGCACGCAATCGCCGGTCTGCAGCGCCTTCTTGAGACCGACGTCCGCACCGTACGGATACTCGGAGCCCGTCGGCGACGACGACACGGACGGGGACGCCTTCTTCGTCGCCGCCGTGTCCTTGTCGCCGGTCAGCGTGGTCGCCGCCCACACCCCACCGGCGATCACCAGCGCGACGGCCACCACGAGAGCGACGATCGCGGCGACCGGCTTCCGCCGCCCCGGACCCCCACCCGGCGGACCCCCGGCCGCCCCCGGGCCGCCCGGATACGTCGGTCCCTGACCGCCCGCATACGGCGGCGGGAGTACGCCCCCCTGGTAGGACTCCTGTCGGGACCCCTGGTAGGCGCCCTGGTAGGACATCGTGGGGCTGTTCGCGTACGGATTCCACTGGCCGTACGCCCCACCCGAACCGGCGTGCCCCTGCGGGGTGTTCGGCGTGTTGGGGGTGGGTGGGCTGCCAGGAGTCTGCGGGGTGTTCGGCGTGTGGGGTGTGTACGGCGTCGGTCGTCCCGCAGGCGTGGAACCCCCGAGACCGGCCGCGGGCGAGTCGCCGTACGGCGCGGGGCCCTGGCGGGTGGCCTCGGGTCCTCCCAGCGGCAGCGGGGCGTAGGGGCCGCCCGCGTAGGGCCCGCCCACCGCGTATCCGGGCGGCCCACCCGAGAGGTGGCCCGGAGGCCCGCTCGCGACCTGGCCGGGGGAACCGTCGCCGCCAGGCCCGGCCGACTGATCGGGCGTGGACCGACCACCGGCCGCGGCGCCGAAGCCGTCCGGCGGCGCGCCGAAACCGCTGTCCCGTGCCGGGCCGAACCCACCCGCCGCAGGGGCGAACCCGTCCGCAGCGGGGGCGAAGCCCTCCGGTGTCCGGCCGAAACCGCCCGGCATCGGTGTGTGCCCCGCTACCGGACCTGCCGACAGCGCGACCCGCTCCAGGCCGTGTGCCGCCGTCTCCGGTGTCGACCTCAGGACCGGGTCCTTGACCAGCAACCCCTGGAGTACGGGCGCCAGTTCGCCCGCGCGGACGGCGGGCGCGGGCTCCTCGCCGAGCAGGGCCGTGAGGGTCGCGTAGTCGCCGTGGCGGTCGAAGGGGCCGCGGCCCTCGACGGCGGCGTACAGCGTGGCGCCCAGGGAGAACAGGTCGGCGGCCGGGGTGGGCGGCTCGCCACGGGCCCGCTCGGGGGCGAGATAGCCGGGTGTGCCGAGGATGCCGGCGGTGGCGGTGAGCCGGGGTTCGTGGGACTCGGGCTGGAGGGCGATGCCGTAGTCGGTGAGCAGCACGCGCGCGTACGGATCGCCCGAAGCGTTCGGTGCCAGAAGGATGTTGGCCGGTTTCACATCCCTGTGCAGGATGCCGATGCGGTGCCCGGCGGTGAGCGCGTCGAGGACGGCGAGCCCGATGCGTGCCACCTGGGCGGGCGACAACGGCCCCGAACGCCGTACGACCGCCTGGAGGTCGACGCCGTCCGGGACGTACTCCATGACGATCCAGGGCAGGCCTTCGTGGATCACCACGTCGTGCACGGTCGCCACATGCGGGTGGCCGCGCAGCCGGGCGGCGTGCCGGGCCTCGCTGCGGGCCCGCGCGATGCGGTGCGCGGGCTCGCTCGCGTCCCTGGGGACGTCCGGCAGTGAGATCTCCTTGACGGCGACCTCGCAGGCCAACTCCTCGTCGTAAGCGAGCCATACGCGGCCCATGCCACCCGCGCCGAGTGTGCGCAGCAGTCGGTAGCGCCCGTGGATGACCCTGCCCTCGCCCTGATCCGGCGTATCCCCAGCCATCACGCCTCCCCCGAGACGGCGCGCCTCCCCCGAGGACGCGTGGAACCTGTCTCCGAAGGTAGCCTCGCACCCGCCACTGACATCAGGGCTTTTCCGCACCAATCCGATCGATCCCGCCGGATGGGGACACCTGCGCCCCAGTGATGCGGACGGGCCTCAGATGTGACGGGCGGAAAGGGCGGTCAGCCGGCGGGCTCCAGGAACCCCTGCTCCACCAGCAGCCGGATCTGCGCCGGTGTGCGGTCGCGGAGCAGGACCGGGTCCTCGCCGACGAGTTGGGCGATGGCGTCGAGGATGCGGCCCGCGCTCAGCGTGCCGTCGCAGACGCCTGCGAAGCCCGCGCCGACCGTGTCGACCTTGGTCGCCCGGCGCATGCCGCGGTTCTGGCGCAGCACGACGTGCTCGGGGTCCTCGGCGCCGGGCAGCCCGACCTGTTCCTGGATGACCTCGGGGGCAAGCCTGAAGTGGGCGGCGAGCAGCGCCGCGTCGTCGTGGGCGCGCAGATAGTCCACGCGGTCGAAGTGCACCCGCACGGTGTCGCCGAGCGGCTGCTCGACCGGGTGCGGCCACTCCTCGACGGTGATCGAGGGCACCTCGGACCCCGTCCTGCGCAACGTGATCCAGCCGAAGCCCACGGCCTTGACCTTGCGCGCCTCGAACTCGTCGAGCCATGCGTCGTAGAGCGCCTCGTACGCGGTCGTGTCACCCCGGTGGTCGCCGGCGTCCCTGAGCCACAACTCGGCGTACTGCGTGACGTCCTGGACCTCGCGCTGCACGATCCACGCGTCGCACCCGCGCGGCACCCACGACCTGAGCCTGTCCTGCCAGTCCTCCCCCTCCACGTGCTGCCAGTTGGCGAGGAACTGCGCGAATCCGCCCTCGCGCAGCCTCTCCCCCGCCTCCTGAACGAGCGACCGGCACAGATCGTCCCCGCCCATCCCGCCGTCGCGGTAGGTGAGCCGGGCACCCGGCGAGATCACGAAGGGCGGGTTCGAGACGATCAGGTCGTACGTCTCGTCGTCCCGGACCGGCTCGAAGAGCGAACCCTCGCGCAGGTCGGCCGCCGGTGCCCCGGAGAGCGCCAGGGTGAGCGCGGTGATGTGCAGGGCGCGCGGGTTGAGGTCGGTGGCCGTCACGCGCGTGGCGTGCCGGGCCGCGTGCAGCGCCTGGATGCCGGAACCGGTGCCGAGGTCGAGCGCGGCGGCGACCGGCGTCCGTACGGTGATGCCCGCGAGGGTCGTGGACGCGCCGCCCACCCCGAGGACGACGCCTTCGTCGCGGCTGCCGATCCCGCCGGCCCCGCCGACCGCGCACCCGAGGTCGGACACGATGAACCAGTCCTCGCCCTCGGGGCCGCCGTAGGGCCGTACGTCCACGGTGGCGGCCACCTCGTCGCCGCCCACGGACGTCAGCCAGCCGCTCTCCAGGCACGCGGCGACGGGCAGCACGTCCGCCACGCGTGCGTGCGGCACGGGCTGCTGGAGCAGGAACAGCCGGACCAGGGTCTCCAGCGGGGTGTCGCCCCGGGTCGCCCGGAGGGCCGGCACGGTCTCGCTGCGGGCCAGCGCCGCGTACGCGGGGGCGCCGAGCAGGTCGAGGAGTCCGTCGGCGGTGAAGGAGGCGCCGAGCAGGGCGTCCCGGAGCCGGGCGGCGATCTCCGGGCGGTCGGATGCGGGCAGCGTGGGCAGGGTGGAGTTACTCACACCCCCATTGTGGCCGCTCGGACGGACAACATGCCCGGCATGCGAAGGCCCCGGCACGCACGCGTACCGGGGCATCTTTCAGTGACTGAAAGATCGCCCACTACAGGGGAGGCGGTTTCCCCGGCGGGCTCAGGCCGCCGACGCCGAGGGTGACGCGGACGCCGACTTGCAGGCCTCCTGCTTGGCCATCGCCGTGCCGACATCGCCCTCTTCGAGGGTCTTCAGGGCGTCGTTCCCGCTCGTGCTGAGCTTGTCCAGCGAGGTCGCGATGCCCTTGAGGCCGTCCGCGAACTTCGCCTGGTCCTTGGTGTCGAGCGCGTCGACCTGCTTCTTCAGGGTGGCGTACGACGTGGAGATGCCGTTGAGCTCCGTGACGGCGTCCTGCTGCTTCTTGGCGCCGTTGTCGACGTTCGGAGCCCCTGCGGTGTTCACGGCCGCCCCGATCGCCTTGTAGGCGTCGGACATGTCCTGGAAGGCCTGCGAGTCGGTCTTCTGGACCTCTTCCGGGGTGCTGTTGTCCGAGGTCTCCTTCTGGATCGCCGTGTTGGCGGCCGCGATCTTCTTCGCCTGCGGCTGCACCGCGACGCACACCTGCTTGGCCCAGGCGTCCAGCTTGGCGTCGCTGTCGTCGCCGCTGCCGCCGCATCCCGACAGCCCCAGTACCAGTACCGCACCGCCGGACAGTGCGGCCGCGAGCTTCTTGTTCACCGGATTGGTCCCTTCCATGGCTCTCGGCCCCGGAACATACACGCCGAACGGGCGACACCCCCGGGCCTAAGGTCCGATAGAAGGCCTTTTGAATCCATTTGCACCAAGCGAGAGAAGGCTCACGGCGAGGGCCTGAACACATACGAAACGGGCGGGCGGCGCCCCCAACTCGCGCCACCCGCCCGCCCGTTGAGCAGGGCTCCGTAAGACGGCCTACGAAACCACCGCGGGATCAGGCGACTTGGCCGACCGCTCGGCGTCGTCCTCGTCCCCCACGGCGATGCCGCGCCGCTTGGAGATGTACACCGCGACGACGATCACCAGGAACGCGAGCACCGCGATCGTGATGCGCACCCCGATGTTCTTGTCGGCGCCGTAGCTGAACTTGATGACCGCGGGCGCGATGAGCAGCGCGACGAGGTTCATCACCTTCAGCAGCGGGTTGATCGCCGGTCCGGCGGTGTCCTTGAAGGGGTCGCCGACCGTGTCGCCGATCACCGTGGCCTCATGCGCCTCGCTGCCCTTGCCGCCGTGGTTGCCGTCCTCGACGAGTTTCTTCGCGTTGTCCCAGGCACCGCCCGAGTTCGCGAGGAAGACCGCCATCAGCGTGCCGGTGCCGATCGCGCCCGCGAGGAACGAGCCCAGCGCGCCGACCCCGAGCGTGAACCCGACCGCGATCGGCGTGAGCACGGCGAGCAGACCGGGCGTGGCCAGCTCGCGCAGCGCGTCCTTGGTGCAGATGTCGACCACGCGCCCGTACTCCGGTGTCTCGGTGTAGTCCATGATCCCGGGGTGCTCGCGGAACTGCCGCCGCACCTCGTAGACCACGGCCCCGGCAGACCGCGACACCGCGTTGATCGCGAGACCGGAGAAGAGGAAGACGACCGCGGCGCCCGCGATGAGCCCCACCAGGTTGTTGGGCTGGGAGATGTCCATCATCAGGTTCAGCGGCGCGCCCGCGCCGGAGACCTTCTCGCCGACGTCGTTGGCGGCGGTGACGATCGCGTCCCGGTACGACCCGAAGAGCGCCGACGCCGCCAGGACGGCGGTGGCGATGGCGATGCCCTTCGTGATGGCCTTGGTGGTGTTGCCCACCGCGTCCAGGTTGGTGAGCACCTGCGCGCCCGCGCCCTCGACGTCGCCGGACATCTCCGCGATGCCCTGCGCGTTGTCGGAGACCGGCCCGAAGGTGTCCATGGCGACGATCACACCGACCGTGGTGAGCAGACCGGTGCCGGCCAGCGCCACCGCGAACAGCGCCAGCATGATCGAGGCACCGCCGAGCAGGAACGCCCCGTAGACCGCGAGGCCGATCAACAGGGCGGTGTAGACGGCCGATTCGAGGCCGAGGGAGATACCGGCGAGGATGACGGTGGCCGGACCGGTGAGCGAGGTCTTGCCGATGTCCATCACGGGCCGGCGGTTGGTCTCCGTGAAGTAGCCGGTCAGTTGCTGGATCAGTGCGGCGAGCACGATGCCGATGGCCACGGCGACGAGCGCGAGGATCCGCGGATCGCCGTCCTTGGCCTTGATCGCCGCGTCGGTGACGCCGTCGAGGTCGCCGTAGGACGACGGCAGATAGACGAAGACCGCGACCGCCACCAGCACGAGCGAGATCACCGCGGAGATGAAGAAACCCCGGTTGATCGCGGACATACCGCTGCGGTCGGACCGGCGTGGCGCCACCGCGAAGATGCCGATCATGGCGGTGATCACACCGATCGCCGGCACGAGCAGCGGGAAGGCGAGCCCGGAGTCGCCGAAGGTGGCCGTGCCGAGGATCAGCGCGGCGACCAGCGTCACGGCGTACGACTCGAAGAGGTCGGCCGCCATGCCCGCGCAGTCGCCGACGTTGTCACCCACGTTGTCGGCGATGGTCGCGGCGTTGCGCGGGTCGTCCTCCGGAATGCCCTGCTCGACCTTGCCGACCAGGTCGGCGCCGACGTCGGCGGCCTTGGTGAAGATGCCGCCGCCGACACGCATGAACATGGCGATGAGGGCGGCACCTAGGCCGAATCCCTCCAGCACCTTCGGCGCGTCGGCCGCGTACACCAGCACCACGCAGGAGGCGCCCAGCAGACCGAGCCCCACCGTGAACATGCCGACGACGCCGCCCGTACGGAAAGCGATCTTCATGGCTTTGTGCGAGACGGCGGTGAGATCCTTTTCCGGCTCACCCTCCGCCGGGGTCGCTTCCCGGGCCGCCGCGGCGACACGGACATTACTGCGTACGGCGAGCCACATGCCGATATAGCCGGTGGTCGCCGAGAACACCGCGCCGATCAGGAAGAAGATCGATCGTCCGGCGCGCTGATTCCAGTCGTCCGCGGGCAGCAGCAGAAGCAGGAAGAAAACGATCACGGCGAATACGCCGACCGTGCGCAACTGCCGTCCCAGATAGGCGTTGGCGCCCTCCTGGACCGCTGCCGCGATCTTCTTCATGCTGTCCGTGCCCTCGCCGGCCGCGAGCACCTGGCGCACCAGGACGCCCGCGACCACGAGCGCTGCCAGAGCGACGACACCGATCACCATCACGAGGATGCGGTTGTCGTCGGTCAGGACTGCGGCTGCGAAGGTTGTGGGGTGGTCAAACTGCTGAGGGGTAGAAAGCCCCGCCATTCGTCCTCCTTGACGCCTGTGCTGAGCTCAAGATGTGGACGGATTGTAGGTACCGGAACCTGATCAAAACAGTGCGCGGCAAACGGAATTGGCCTTCGCATAGTAATGCGTTGAAAGCATTGTCGCTTGATCGAATCATCGGCGCGAGGCGAACGCGTGATCGCGCACATTGATCGTGAATAGTTTCACGAATTCCGCCGCACGCTCCCGCGTTCTCCCGTGCTCTCCCGGAAATGCCGAAGGGCCCTGCTCAGCAGGGCCCTTCGGCTGTGGTGTGCGGCGGTTTTCAGGAAAGCATCGCGGCCGGCGGTGTCGTCGGCCAGGTCATACGGATCAGCCCGCCGTGCTCGCCGGCGGTGACCTCGACGTCGTCGACGAGCCCGCTGATGACAGCGAGACCCATCTCGTCCTCCTCGGTCTCCGCGTCCGGATCGTCGCCGGGCGCCCCGGGCGCCTTGTCGCCGGGGGCCGAGCGTGGCGCCTCGTCGCCGACCTCGATGGAGAACTGCTTCTCCTCCTCGATCAGCAGCACCTTCACCGGGGCGGTGATCCCGCTGCTCTGGTGCAGCCCGACGGCACGGGTGCATGCCTCGCCGACGGCGAGTCGCACCTCGTCGAGTACGGCCTCGTCCACTCCGGACCTGCGCGCCACCGCCGCCGCCACCAGTCGGGCGGTCCTGACGTGCTCGGGCAGCGCGCTGAAGCGGAGTTCAACGGTGGCCATGCATCCCCCTCGGGACTACGGGCGTGCTGTCGATGGGCCGGGCCGCCGAAAGCCCGGCCCACCGGTCGTCTACTGCTGCCGGCCGGGAGCGGCCAGGAGCCGCTCCCGGAACGGTCGGGTCAGTCGGTGGCCGCCACCGCTTCCTCGACCGAGGTGTGAATCGGGAACACCTTGGTGAGGCCGGTGATACGGAAGATCTTCAGAATGCGCTCCTGGTTGCAGACCAGGCGCAGCGAGCCCTCGTGGGCACGCACCCGCTTCAGGCCGCCGACCAGCACACCGAGCCCGGTGGAGTCGAGAAAGTCGACGCCCTCCATGTCGACGACGAGGTGGAAACTCCCGTCGTTCACCAGCTCGACAAGCTGTTCGCGCAACTTGGGCGCGGTATATACGTCGATTTCGCCACCGACCTCGACGACCGTACGATCGCCGACGGTACGGGTCGACAGGGACAGGTCCACGGATCCTCCAGCACCTTGCTATCGAGCGGTCATCCCATGGGACACCTCGGCAGAGCCCCCAGGACGGTTCGCCAGCCGCGATGGCATTCAATCACTTACCGCAGGGCGTGCACGACGCCTTGGCTCCATTGTCCGTCACGCCGGTGACACACTCGGTGCCGATGGCCAAGAATCAGCGATCCGATCGACCCTCGGCGAGCCCCGTGTCCGGGCTCTCGCCGGGCACGGTTCTGGACCGGCTCGCGTCCGGACCGAGCCGGGCTTCGCGCATCACTCATACGGAGCACTTGCCCCCACGTGAGGGCCGCCATGCCGTCTGGCCTGATCGGATTCGCGCGGAGGTGATCGCCACCGTCCAGGAGGCCGGTATCGAACACCCCTGGGCCCACCAGGCACAGGCCGCCGAGCACGCTCTGGACGGCGAGTCGGTGATCGTCGCCACAGGGACCGCCTCGGGCAAGTCGCTGGCGTATCTCGTCCCCGTCCTCTCGGCGCTCCTGGACGGCTCCGAGGCCCCGAACGGCCGCGGCACCACCGCCCTCTACCTGGCCCCCACGAAGGCCCTGGCGGCCGACCAACTCCGCTCTGTGAAGGAACTTTCACAACCTCTGGGCAATGCCGTTCGCCCAGCCGTGTACGACGGCGATACTCCGTTCGAGGAGCGTGAGTGGGTACGCCAGTACGCCAACTACGTCCTGACCAACCCCGACATGCTCCACCGGGGCATATTGCCCTCGCACCCCCGCTGGTCCTCCTTCCTGAAGTCGCTGAAGTACGTCGTCATCGACGAGTGCCACACCTACCGGGGCGTCTTCGGCTCCCACGTCGCCCAGGTACTGCGCCGACTGCGCCGCCTCTGCGCCCGCTACGGCTCCTCCCCCGTCTTCCTGCTCGCCTCCGCGACCGCCGCCGAGCCCTCGGTCGCCGCCCGCCGCCTCACCGGCCTCCCCGTGGTCGAGGTCGCCGACGACGCCTCACCGCGCGGTGAACTGGTCTTCGCCCTCTGGGAGCCCCCGCTCACCGAACTGCACGGCGAGAAGGGCGCCCCGGTCCGCCGTACGGCCACCGCCGAGACCGCCGACCTGCTGACCGACCTCGCCGTCCAGGGCGTCCGCTCGGTGGCCTTCGTACGATCCCGGCGCGGCGCCGAGCTGATCGCGCTGATCGCCCAGGAACGCCTCGCCGAGGTCGACCGCTCGCTGGCCCGACGGGTCGCCGCCTACCGCGGCGGCTACCTCCCCGAGGAGCGCCGCGCCCTCGAACGCGCCCTCCACTCCGGCGAGCTGCTCGGCCTCGCCGCCACCACCGCCCTCGAACTCGGCATCGACGTCTCGGGGTTGGACGCCGTCCTCATCGCCGGCTACCCCGGCACCCGCGCCTCCCTGTGGCAGCAGGCCGGCCGCGCCGGACGTACCGGCCAGGGAGCCCTGGCCGTCCTGGTGGCCCGCGACGACCCCCTGGACACCTTCCTGGTCCACCACCCGGAGGCCCTGTTCGACCAGCCGGTGGAGTCCACGGTCCTGGACCCGGACAACCCCTACGTCCTGGCCCCCCACCTGTGCGCGGCGGCGGCCGAACTACCGCTGACCGAGGACGACTTGGAGCTGTTCGGCCCGGCCACGGCGGACCTGCTGCCGCAGTTGGAGGCCGCGAAGCTGCTCCGCCGCCGGGCCAAGGCCTGGCACTGGACGCGCCGGGAACGCGCCGCCGACCTCACCGACATCCGTGGCGGGGGCGGAAAGCCGGTCCAGATCGTCGAGAACGGCACCGGCCGCCTGCTGGGCACGGTCGACGAGTCCGCCTCCCACACGACCGTCCACGAGGGCGCGGTCCACCTCCACCAGGGCCGCACCTACCTGGTCCGCTCCCTGGATCTGGAGGACTCGGTCGCCCTGGTCGAGGAGGCGAGCCCGCCGTACTCGACGGTCGCCCGCGACACCACGGCGATCTCCGTCCTGGACACGGACGTCGAACTCCCGTGGGGCCAGGGCCGGTTGTGCTACGGCTCGGTCGAAGTCACCAACCAGGTCGTCTCCTTCCTCCGTCGACGTGTCATCACAGGTGAAGTCCTCGGCGAGTCGAAACTCGACCTCCCTCCTCGTACGCTCCGCACCCGTGCCGTGTGGTGGACGGTCACCGAGGACCAACTCGACGCCGCCCGGGTCAACCCCGAGATCCTCGGCGGCGCCCTGCACGCCGCCGAACACGCCTCGATCGGCATGCTCCCCCTCTTCGCCACCTGCGACCGCTGGGACATCGGCGGGGTCTCCGTCCCCCTGCACCCGGACACCCTGCTCCCCACGGTCTTCGTCTACGACGGCCATCCCGGCGGCGCGGGCTTCGCCGAGCGCGCCTTCCACACCGCCCGCGCCTGGCTCACCGCCACCCTCCAGGCCATCGCATCCTGCGAGTGCGAGGCCGGCTGCCCGTCCTGCATCCAGTCCCCCAAGTGCGGCAACGGCAACGAGCCGTTGCACAAGCGGGGCGCGGTGCGGCTGCTCACGGAGCTGTTGCGGGAGGCGCCGGAGAAGAAGGCGGACGAGGGTCACCGGGCGGCAACGGTGGAGGCACCGGTCCCGCAGGCCCCGCCCGTGCCCTGACCTCCGCCGCGAACGGTCCCAGGCCCGCGGCCGCCGTCACGTCCGACGTCTCCCCCACGACCGCGCACCGCACCAGCCGCGTCCCCTGCGCCCGCGCCACCCGCTCGGCCAGGGCACAGGCCCCCGCACCGCCCTCCGCCCAGTGGTCGGCCGCCGCGAGCGCCGCGAGATCCGCTCCGCCGGCCGCGCGATGCCGGGCCACGACGGCCTGCCCCAGGGCGAGCACCACCCCGAACACGACACCCAGCACAGCCATCGCGGTGAGGGTCCACACGGTGGCGGACCCCCGGTCCGAGTGACGGGATCTCCCACGCCCCGCAGCAGGGATACGACACCTCACGGCCCCGCCCTCCCCTCTCCGACCGTCTCCTCCGCCACCGCCACGGCCTCCTCCCGCACCTCGAAGGGCAGCCCGCCCAGCACCGGCGGCTTCGCGATCACGACCACATGGACCTGGTCGCCCTCTCTGCCCACCGTGACCTTCGCTCCCCGTGGCGCCGTCTCCCGGGTCACCTCGACGACCGCGCCGGCCGGGTCCTGCCGAGCCGCCGCTCGGGCGCCCGCGCGTGCCGCGTCCACGCACTGGATCTGCGCGGCCACCACCAGCAGCCCCCACACCAGCGCCATCGCGAACATCACCAGCACCGGCAGGACCACGGCGGCCTCCGCCGTCACGAACCCCGCGTCCCCGCCCCGGCGTTCACATCTGCGCATCGAGGGCCCGCTTCACGATGCTCTGGAGTTCCGCGCTGACCGCTCCACTGGTCACCACCTTGTAGAGCACCACCGCGAACGCCACCGCCGCGATCAGCCCCATCGCATATTCGGCCGTGGCCATGCCCGCGTCCGCTCGCCCCACGGCGCCCAGTCGGGCCCGTGCCCGGACCGCCCGCACCACGCGTACCGCCGCCGTCTTCACTGCCTTGTACATCTCAACCCCCGTGAGGTTCCTGTCGGTTCAGTCGCTCGATCAGTCGTCGTTCGTCATACGTGGGTCACCGCTCACCCCTCCCGTCAGCCGCCGCCCCCTCCCGCCGCGCCGCCCGCGAGCCCGATCACCACGGGCAGTACGCCGACCGCGATGAACGCGGGCAGGAAGCACAGCCCCACCGGTGCGGTGATCAGGACGGCCGCCCGTCGAGCCCGCGCCGTCGCGGTGCGGGTCCAGTCGGCGCGGGCCTCCGCCGCGAGCCGTGCGACCGGTCCGGCGGCGGGGAGCCCCGACTCGTCGGCCCGTTCGAGCAGCCGGGCCAGCGGGCCGGCCCCCGGCAGCGCGGCCAACCTCCGCCAGGCGTCGGCGGGTTCGCCGCCGAGCCGGACCTCCGCCGCCGCCCGCGCCAGCCGCTCCCCAACGGGCCCCGCGAGGGCCTCGCCCACGGCCTGGGAGGCGATCACCGGCGAGGCTCCGGCGGCGATGCAGGCGGCCAGCAGATCGGCGGCCAGCGGAAGTTGGCGCGCGGCGGTGGCCGCGTCGCGTTCGGCGACGGTGTCCTCGGCCGCCTGCGTACGGCGCCACCGCCAGAGTCCGAGGCCGGCCACCGCGCCCACCACGACGCCGGCGACCCCACCGACCAACACCCAGCCGGCACCCACGACACCCACCACGGGCAACCACCGCAGCGCGACGCCCCGAGCCCCGAACCACCGCCCGGCGGAAGGTACTTCGCGCATATCCCGCACATCCCGCGCTTCCCGAAGGAGCAGGATGGCCAGCCGTCGCCGAGCCCTCCGCTCCCGCCGCGCCGCGTCCAGCCACCGCACCAGACACCCCACGACCAGCACCGCCCCCAGGGCCACCCCCAGCCTGTGGACAACTTCCGTACTCATGCCGCCTCCACCCCTCGCACGATCCGCCACGCCCACCACAGACCGAGGCCCTCCAGTGACCCCCCGACCACCAGGCATCCCAGCCCCGGCCCGCTGTGCAGCAGCACGTGCAGCGGATCGGCGCCCATGGCCGTGCCGAGCAGCAGGCCGAGCACCGGCAGGCCGGCGAGCATCACCGCGGTGGCCCGTGCCCCCGCCAACTGGGCGCGGAGATCGGCCCGTTGGTCCCGGTCGGCGCGCAACGCCCCTTCGAGCCGGTCGAGTCCCGCCGCGAGCCCGGCTCCCTGGTCCACCGCGACCCGCCAGCACGCCGCCAGCCCCAACAGCCCGTCCGCGCCCGGCTGTCGCGCCGCCGAGGTCAGCGCACCTGGTACATCCCCGCCGAACCGCGCCGCCGCCAACACCGCGGCCTGCGCCTCCCCGAGCCCACCCGAGTCGAGCGCCGCCCGCAGCAGGGCCTCCCCCGGCTGCCGCCCGGCGCGCACCTCCCCGGCGAGCGTCGAGCACAGCGCGATCACCGCGTCCTCGCACGCCTCCCGCGCCCGCCGGGCCTCCCCGGCCAGACGCACCCGCCGTAGCAACGGCACTCCGACCGCCCCCGCGACGAGTGGAACCACCGAGGCGCCCAGCAGCGCGAGGACCGCTCCGACAGCCAGCGACCACCATTCGGCCCGCAACCGGCCCCTGATCCGCCGCAGTTCACCGGCGGCCCGCTCCCACGAGGGCGGGCCTACGCCCACCACCCCGGCGCCCGCGAACAGCAACTGCGCCCGTCGTGCCCCGGATCGCCGCCCGCCCATCAGGAGGACAAGGGCCCCGACACACATCGCGGCCATCCCGACCGACATCTCACCCGTTCCCACAGCCATCACCTCTCCCAGTCACCCCTAGCCCTCTTCACCGCCGCCCCGGATCAACTCCCGCAACCGCTCCCACCCCCGCTCGTACGCGAACGCCTCCGCTCCCCAGCGCAGCGCCGGTACGGTCCGCACCAGCCCCGACGGGTCCCGCTCCAGGACGTGCACCTCGGCGATCCGGCGCCGCCCTGCCCGGTCCCGCACGAGATGCAGGACCACCGAGAGGGCCGCCGCCAACTGGCTGTGCAGCGCGGCCCGGTCGAGGCCTGCGGCCGTCCCCAGGGCCTCCAGGCGGGCGGGGACATCGGCCGCCGCGTTCGCGTGCACGGTCCCGCAGCCGCCCTCGTGGCCCGTGTTGAGCGCGGCGAGCAGGTGGACGACCTCGGGGCCGCGCACCTCGCCCACGACCAGCCGGTCCGGCCGCATCCTCAGGGCTTGGCGGACCAGGTCCTGGAGCGTGACGAGCCCGGCACCCTCCTGGTTGGCGGGTCTGCTCTCGAGCCGTACGACGTGCGGGTGGTCCGGTTTCAGCTCCGCGGAGTCCTCGGCGAGGACGATCCGCTCGCCCGATCCGACAAGGCCTAGCAGCGCGCTCAGCAGGGTCGTCTTGCCGCTGCCCGTACCGCCGCTGATGAGAAAAGACAGCCGCGCCTCGATCAGGGCCCGCAGGACACGGTCCCCACCCGGCGGCACGGTGCCCGCCCTGACCAGCTCGCCGAGCGTGAACGCGCGCGGTCGTACGACCCGGAGCGAGAGGCAGGTGCAGCCGACGGCGACCGGGGGCAGTACGGCGTGCAGACGGGTCCCGTCGGGCAGCCGGGCGTCGGCCCAGGGCCGGGCGTCGTCCAGTCGGCGTCCGGCCACCGCGGCCAGGCGCTGCGCGAGGCGTCGTACGGCTGCCGCGTCCGGGAAGGAGACGGCGGTCAGTTCCAGGCCACCGCCCCGGTCGACCCACACCCGGTCCGGGGCCGACACGAGGACGTCGGTGACCGAGGGGTCGGCGAGGAGTGACTCCAACGGCCCGCTGCCCACCAGTTCGGACCGCAACTGCTCGGCCGCGCCCAGTACTTCGGCATCCCCCAGCACCCGCCCCTGCTCCCGCAGCGCCTGCGCCACCCGCGCGGGCGTCGGCTCACCCCCGCTCTCGGCCAGCCACCGCCGCACACCGTCGAGCAACCCCGGCTCACCACTCGCCCCGGCCGCGTCCCAGGCCCAGCGGCCCGAAGCGCCCACCGACTCGAACCCGGCCGCCGCACTCACCGGCCCACCCGCCGAACCGCCGTCACCAAAGGACGCACCCCTCGCCGCGCCCACCGAACCGCCCATCCCCGTAAGCCCGGACACCCCGCTCCCCAGGGCCCCACCCGAGCCGCTCCGCCCGGAATTCCCCGCGCCTCTCACCAGCCGCCTCATACGCCACCCGCCTCGACCAGCGCCCGCTCCAGGAACTCCCGACAGAACCGCGCCAACGGCCCCCTCCCGGCCGCCCCCGGCGGTGCCTTGCCCTCGTGCGGCCGCGACAGCCCGGATTCGACCGGCACCTCACCCACCAGGGGCAGGCCGAGCAGCCGGGACACCTCCCTGTCGTCGAGGCCGGGGGCGTACGGCCCGCGTACGGCCACACGCAGGTCTCGCAGGACCATGCCGACGGCGGAGGCCACCCGTCCGGCCGCCGCCACGGCGCGCAGTTCGGCCGGGACCACCAGGAGACCCACGTCGAGCTGGGCGAGGGCCTCGGCGACACCGTCGTCGATGCGACGGGGCAGGTCGACGACGACCGTGCCGCCGCGCCTCCTGGCCGCGGCGAGCACCGCGCGGACGGCCTGGGGCGGGATCGCGACGCAGTCGCCGCGGTCCCAGCTGAGCACCCGGAGCGAGTGCAGTTCGGGAAGGGATTCCTCGAGTGCGCCGCCGCCGACCCGCCCGCGGGAGGCGGCGAACGCGGGCCAGCGCAGGCCTTCGGCGCTCTCGCCACCGAGGAGCACGTCGAGTCCGCCGCCCAGGGGATCCGCGTCCACCAGGAGCGTGCGCAGTCCCTCACGCGCGGAGGTGACGGCGAGCGCGCAGGCCAGCGTGGACGCCCCGGCCCCGCCGCGGCCGCCGATGACGCCGACGGTGAGCGCGGGGCGGCCGACGCCCTCGGCCACGTCGGCGATGCGGTCGACCAGCCACTGTTCGCCGTCGGGCAGCACCAGGACGTGGTCGGCGCCGATCTCGACGGCCCGCCGCCAGACCCCGGAGTCGTCCTGGTCCCGGCCGACCAGCACCACCCCGCGTCGGCGGGCGGCCCCGCGCACCCGTCGTGCCGCGTCGTCGCCGACCAGGACGAGCGGCGCCGTCTCCCAGCCGCCCTGGCGCTCCGGCACGCCGTGATGGACCTCGGGTGTCGCTCCGGCCGCCGCGCACAGGCGCAGCAGATCGTCGAGGAGTTCGGCGTCCTCGGTGACGATCAGCGGTCCGCCCTGTCGCCCTCCGGCGGCGGGCTGTGGTTCGTGTGTGACAGTTCCGGCCATGTTTTCCATCCCCCGTAGCGGTGTCTTCCGCGTGACCCTGCGGCCCCGCGATTCCCAAACGTGTGGAGAACCGGTCACCGGCCCTCCATATGCACGGCCGATAGGAACCGGCCGAGCGCGTCCGACAAACGGAACCGGCCAAGAACTCGCCGCGAGCCGGACGCGTTGGAATCACGGTGCGGGCATCACGGAAATCGTGTGGATCTTGGTCGAAAACTGTGGACGACTCAGGGCCTGTGAATATCGCCGTCACCCATACCGGTGACCCCTGTACTGCCCCCTGTGCGAGTTCCGCAGCGCAGTCCAGCGGCTACGCACAGTGACGGGTTCGGGGCATGAAAAAAGGCGGCACCAGCCGCCTCGCGATGGCCTCACGACCACGATCAGAACGGGAAAACGCGTCCGGACATGCGACGACCCCCACCGGGGGGGAGAGTGGGGGTCGTCTTCACGGCCGACTCGGGGGGGGAGGAGCCGGGCCGCGTTAGCACGGTCGCGAACGATCCGTGACTTCCATGGTGTACCCGAGAGCCCTCTCAGGCAAACCCACGCGCCTCACCTTACGCCGAATGGGCTGCGCCTATGCTCAGGGTTGTGGAAAACCACTCCTTGCCCCGCACAGCAGCCTTCTTTGACCTGGACAAGACGGTCATTGCGAAGTCGAGCACGCTCACCTTCGGCAAGTCCTTCTACCAAGGCGGACTGATCAACCGCAGGGCCGCACTGCGGACCGCCTATGCGCAGTTCGTCTTCCTCACCGGCGGCGCCGACCACGACCAGATGGAGCGGATGCGCAAGTACCTGTCCGCGCTCTGCCGCGGCTGGAACGTCCAGCAGGTCAAGGAGATCGTCGCCGAGACGCTGCACGACCTGATCGACCCGATCATCTACGACGAGGCGGCCTCCCTCATCGAGGAGCACCACTCGGCCGGCCGCGATGTGGTGATCGTGTCCACGTCCGGCGCCGAGGTGGTCGAGCCGATCGGTGAACTCCTGGGCGCGGACCGGGTGGTGGCGACCCGCATGGTCGTGGGCGACGACGGCTGCTTCACGGGCGAGGTGGAGTACTACGCGTACGGCCCGACGAAGGCCGAGGCGGTCAAGGAGTTGGCCCGGTCCGAGGGCTACGACCTCGATCGCTGCTACGCGTACAGCGACTCCGCGACCGACGTGCCGATGCTCCAGTCCGTGGGCCACCCCTACGCGGTGAACCCGGACCGCGCGCTGCGCCGTGAGGCCGTCGCGCGCGGGTGGCCGATTCTCGACTTCAACCGCCCGGTCCGGCTCAAGCAGCGGCTGCCCGGACTCTCCGTACCGCCTCGCCCGGCGCTCGTCATGGCCGCGGCGGTGGGCGCCGCGGCGGCCACCGCGGGGCTCGTCTGGTACGCGAGCCGACGCAAAGCGGCGACCGTTTACGCCGGTTAATGACTCTTTGGACGCAAAAGTAAAGAAGCGCGGTGAGGGGTTCCGCTTCCTCCAGGGCTGGAGTACAAAGGATTCAACGGCCCGCGAGACCAAGGACATCCGAGAGGATCACCTTAAGAACGCAGTTGGCCCCACGGACCGCGCATGAACACCGAGCACCCACGCGACGTCGACCCGTCGATTACGGGCCAGCCGCACCAGGTGACGGGCAAGGTTCCCGACCTGATGGGCAATATTTCGAGGACGCTTGGTAACCCGGTGGACATGCCAGCGGCGGTACGAATCCTCGTACCGCCGCAACCCTGTGAAGGCCCCCTCCCTAGGGGGCCTTTTCCATGTCAGGCGGCCCCGCGCTGGAGCGCCTCGCACACCGCCGTCGACTCGCGCGCGCCGAGCTCGACCGCCCTGCCGCAGTGCGCGATCCAGGCGGCCATGCCCTCCGGGGTGCCGGAGACATAAGCGTCCAGTGCCGCCAGATAGGCCGCACGCCCCAGATCGGCGTGGCCGACCTCGGCCGGGCAGACGGACTTCGGGTCGAGGCCGCCGCCGATGAGGACGATGCGCTCGGCCGTGCGCGCGATCAGGCCGTTGTGGGAGGCGAAGGGGCGCAGTGCGAGCAGTTCGCCGTGCACGACGGCGGCGGTCACCAGCGCCGGCGCCGAGCCGCCCGCGATGATCAGGTCCGAGAGCCCGTCCAGGCGCCCCGACACCTCGGCCGGGCTCGGCAGCGGCAGTTCGACGAGCGGCTCGTCGACCGGCTCCCCCTGCTGTCGCGGCCGTCCGACCACGTCCTCGTCGCTCGCGGCCGCCACCAGGTGCAGCCGGGCGAGCACCCGCAGGGGCGACTGCCGCCAGATGGACAGGAGTTGGCCCGCCTCGGCGGTCAGCCGGAGGGCCGCACCCATCGTGCGGGCCTCCCCGTCACCGCTGAAGTCGGTACGCCGGCGCACCTCTTCCAGTGCCCAGTCGGCCCCGGACAGCGCGGCGGAACCGCGGGCGCCGCGCAGGGCCGCCTCGGCGGTGATCTCGTTGCTGCGGCGCCGCATGACCCGGTGGCCGTAGACCCGATCCACGGCCTTGCGCATGGACTCGACGGACTCGGCCACTCCGGGCAGCGTGCCCAGGGTCGCGAGCGGATCGGCGGTCGCACCTGTCGTACTCATGAGTACGACAGTAGCCATCCCGGGCGCACACCCCACGATTGAGTGGTCTTCTTCACGCACACCTGCCACATACAGCTACCTCCCGACTACGCTTCGTGAACATGAAAATTGCTTTCGTCGGGAAGGGCGGCAGTGGCAAGACCACCCTGTCCTCCCTGTTCGTCCGCCACCTCGCGGCCACCGCCCAACCGGTCGTCGCCGTCGACGCGGACATCAACCAGCACCTGGGCCCCGCGCTGGGCCTGGACGAGGCGGAGGCCGCCGCCCTGCCCGCGCTCGGCGAGCACCTCCCCCTGATCAAGGACTACCTGCGCGGCACCAACCCGCGCATCGCCTCCGCCGACACGATGATCAAGACCACCCCGCCCGGCGAGGGCTCCCGGCTGCTGCGGGTGCGTGAGAACAATCCGGTCTACGACGCCTGCGCGCGACCGGTGGAACTCGACGGCGGCACCGTCCGTTTGATGGTCACGGGCCCCTTCACGGACGCCGACCTGGGGGTCTCCTGCTACCACTCCAAGACGGGAGCGGTGGAGCTGTGCCTGAACCACCTGGTGGACGGGCGCGACGAGTTCGTCGTGGTGGACATGACGGCGGGCTCGGACTCCTTCGCCTCCGGCATGTTCACCCGCTTCGACATCACATTCCTGGTGGCCGAGCCGA
Organism: Streptomyces sp. NPDC005492; assembly: GCF_040605995.1. Taxonomy (NCBI): domain Bacteria; kingdom Bacillati; phylum Actinomycetota; class Actinomycetes; order Kitasatosporales; family Streptomycetaceae; genus Streptomyces; species Streptomyces sp. NPDC005492. Next base: position 359,345 of record NZ_JBEXDX010000002.1, on the reverse strand, counting down.
CCCGGAAGGGGGTCTCCGTCTATCGCCAGTACAAGGAGTACGCCCGCGACTTCAAAGTCGCCCTGAAGGTCGTCGGCAACAAGGTGCAGGGGCAGGACGACCTCGACTTCCTCCGCGCCGAAGTCGGGGACGACCTGCTCGTGACGGTGGGGCACTCGGACTGGGTGCGCGCCATGGAGAAGGGCCGGCCGCCCCGGTTCGAGCTCCTGGAGGACGCCAACCGGCGTGCCCTGCGCCAGTTGGAGATCGCCGCCGACGCGACGTACGAGCTGCGCGACTGGGAGCGCTACACGCAGCAGATGGCGCACTTCCACCTGAAGAACGCGCGGAGTTGGGGCAACGAGCGCACCGGGGCCGACCTGGCGGCGCAGGTCGACCCCGGGTTCGTGCTCGACGAGAGCGTCAGCGCCTCCGTGTGAGGCGGGTCCGCTCCCGACTGCCTACTGCTTGACCGCCGGCGCCCCGGGCACACCCTTCGGGGCCGGCGCGGGGCGGCCGGTCAGGAAGGAAGCCCAGCCCTGCTTCGGTGCCTCGCCGACGTTCAGGGAGCGCAGCTTCGCCACGGTCTGCGGGTCCTGGGCGTCCAGCCAGTCGGCCAACTGCCGGAAGGAGACGCAGCGCACCTCGGGCTTGTTGCAGACCTTCTCGATGACCTCGTCGAGGGCACGCATATAGGTGCCGCCGTTCCAGGACTCGAAGTGGTTGCCGATGACCAGGGGCGCGCGGTTGCCGTCGTAGGCCCGGTCGAAGCCCTTGAGCAGGCCGTCACGCATCTCGTCGCCCCACTGGCCGAACTTGTCGGGGTCGCCCTGGGTCTGGGTGCCGGACTGGTTGACCATGAAGTTGTAGTCCATGGTCAGTTGCTCGTAGGCGTGCCCGGGGAAGGGGACGAGCTGCATCGACAGGTCCCACAGCCCCTCCTTCTTCTTGGGCCAGACCTGGTCGTTGACCCCGCTGGTGTCGTAGCGGAAGCCCAACTGGCTGGCCGCCTTCATGAAGTTGGCCTGGCCCTCCAGGCAGGGGGTGCGGGCGCCGACGAGTTCCTTGTCGTAGTCGAAGGGCAGCGGAGCCGCCTTCGTCATTCCGGAGTTGGTCTTCCAGCTCTTCACGAACTGCTTGGCCTGGGCGATCTCGCTCTTCCACTCGGCGACCGACCACTCGCCGACCCCGCCGTTCTTGCCGCAGAAGTGACCGTTGAAGTGGGTGCCGATCTCGTTGCCCTCCAGCCACGCCAGGCGCAACTGCTTCACGGTGTCGGAGATGCCCTGCTCGTCGTTGAAGCCGATGTCGGAGCTGCCCGGCGAGTGCTCCGGGGGCTTGTAGAGGTCGCGCTTGTCCTCCGGCAGCATGTACACGCCGCTGAGGAAGTACGTCATGTTGGCGTGGTTGGCCTTGGAGAGCTTGCGGAAGTGGGAGAACAGCTTCTGGCTGTCCTCGCCGGCTCCGTCGAAGGAGAAGACCACGAACTGCGGGGGCTTCTGGCCGGGCTTGAGCCGCTCGGGTCTGGGCAGGTGCGGCTGCGCGCCGGTGTACGACGTGGAGCCGTCCCCGATCAGGCGGACTCCGCTCCTGGGTGCCGGGGCGGGCGCCGCCTTCCGCGGACCGTGCGCTCCGTTCGGGGAACCGTTGTCACCGAGGGCGCAACCGGCGAGCGACGCGGCACAGGCCGCGGCGATCACGGCACCCGCGGTGATCCTCTGGGTGGCGGCCATGTCCGCCCACCTTCTTCCTTCGTTTCGACCGACGCCGATCAGGGCGTTTTCTGGCGATGTGCCGGGAATCCCGACAGCGCCGCCAAGGTCGCACAGGGCCAGAGGTGGGATTAATACGACAAGCCGATGAAATTCTCACTTCACTCTTGGTGGTGACTTATTAGCCCATTTGCCTGCAAAACCTATGCTTGACCTTTACTCTGCATTACGATCCATTTACCGAGCGTTGAGAAATCCCGCCGCTGCACGCCGTGACCCACGGCCGCGACCGACCCCCGCCATCGACGGGGACCACCTGATCCGCGACCGCGCTGCCCCGGAGGAGACGGGAAGACATGTCAGCCTGCGTACCCACCCGCGCCACCGACCCGAGTCGGACGAAGCGCACCCCCCAGCCGCACAGCCCGCCACCGCCCCCGCACCGGCGCTTCCGCATCGCGGGCGCCGATGTGTCGGCCTCCATCGCGGTCTTCCTGATCGCCCTGCCCCTGTCCCTCGGCATCGCCCTGGCCACCGGCGCACCTCTCCAGGCCGGGCTGGTCGCCGCGGCCGCGGGCGGACTCGTCGCCGGACTGCTCGGCGGCTGTCCCCTCCAGGTCAGCGGCCCGGCCGCCGGACTCACCGTGGTCACCGCCGACCTGATCCACCGTTACGGCTGGCGGACGACCTGCGCGGTCACCGTCCTCGCCGGACTGGCCCAACTCGCCCTGGGTTGCGTGCGCGTGGCCCGCACCGCGCTCGCCGTCAGCCCCGCGATCGTGCACGGCATGCTCGCCGGCATCGGCGTCACCATCGCCGTCGCCCAACTGCACATCGTCCTCGGCGGCACCCCGCAGAGCTCGGTCCTCGCCAACCTCCGTGCGCTGCCCGCCCAGTTGGCGGGCCTGCACCCCGCCGACGTGGCGATGAGCGTGCTCACGCTGGCCCTTCTGCTGCTGTGGCCGCGCGTCCCCGGCCGCCTGGGGCACCTGATGCGGAAGATCCCGGCCGCGTTGATCGCCGTCGCCGGGGCCACCCTCACCGCCTCCCTCGCCGGACTGAGCCTGGCCAAGGTCGACCTGCCGTCCTGGAGCAGCCACGCGCTGGCCGGACTGCCCGAGGGCCCGGTGCTCGGCATCGCCGCCGCCGTCCTCACCACCACGCTGGTGTGCAGCGTGCAGTCACTGCTCGGCGCGGTCGCCGTGGACAAGCTGGTCGCCGGGAAGCCCGGGCTCTCCGCGCGCGTCGGCCGCTCCGACCTGAACCGCGAACTGCTGGGCCAGGGCGCCGCCAACATCGTCTCCGGCGCGCTCGGCGGACTGCCGGTCGCGGGCGTGGCCGTACGGAGTTCGGCGAATGTCCGAGCCGGTGCCGTGAGCCGGAACTCCACGATGCTGCACGGCGTTCTCGTAGTGATCGCCGCGCTGCTGATGGTCCCGGTGCTGGAGCTGATTCCCCTCGCTTCGCTCGCCGCACTGGTGATGGCCGTCGGTATCCAGATGGTGTCCCTGCACCACATCCGCACGGTGACCCGCCACCGGGAAGTGCTGGTGTACGCCGTCACCACACTCGGCGTGGTGTTCCTCGGTGTCCTGGGGGGCGTGCTGCTCGGGGTCACCGCGGCCGTCGCCGTCGCCCTCAACCGCCTTGCCCACACCCGCATCACGCACGACGAGCAGGAAGGAGTCCATCACGTACACGTCCGAGGGCAGTTGACGTTCCTCGCGGTCCCGCGGCTCAGTCGCATCCTGCATCACGTGCCCCAAGGCGCCCATGTCGTCGTGGAGTTGGACGGTTCGTTCATGGACCACGCGGCGTACGAGTCACTGCAGGACTGGCAGAACGCGCACACCGCGCGGGGCGGTTCCGCCGAACTGACCGGCCGCCGTGCGGGAGTTCGGGGCGCCGAGCCCGACCCCACCGGGCGCGAAGCGGATCCGGCCGGCACCCCGACCGCCTCGGCCGGCTGCCGCTGCCGTCCCTGGACGCCCTGGCGCAACCACCAGTGCGAAGGCCCGCGGTCCGCACCGCCGAGCGGACACCCGGACGAGCCGGACCATCTTCCCGTACCCGGCATCTCTCAGCCGGAGAGCGCCGGTGGGCATCAACTCGCCCGTGGCATCAGCGCGTTCCAGCGCAACACCGCGCCGCTCGTGCGGGGCGAGCTGGCCCGGCTGGCCAGGGAGGGGCAGCAGCCTTCGCAGCTCTTTTTGACCTGCGCCGACTCGCGGCTGGTCACGTCGATGATCACCTCCAGTGGTCCCGGCGATCTGTTCGTCGTGCGGAACGTGGGCAACCTCGTGCCGCCGCCGGGCGAGGAGAGCGGGGACGACTCGGTGGCCGCCGCGATCGAGTACGCGGTGGACGTGCTGCGGGTGAGATCGATCACCGTGTGCGGACACTCGGGGTGCGGGGCCATGCAGGCGCTGCTCAACTCCGAGCCCGGGGACGCCCGGACACCGCTCCAGCGCTGGCTGCGGCACGGGCGGCCGAGCCTTGAGCGGATGGCCGACGACGACCGGCCGTGGGCGCGGTTGGCCGAAAGGGCGCCCGCCGACGCCGTAGAACAGTTGTGTCTGACCAATGTGGTGCAGCAGTTGGAGCATCTGCGGGGGCACGGGTCGGTGGCGCGGGCCATGCGGGCAGGGGTGTTGGAGCTGCACGGGATGTACTTCCATGTCGGCGAGGCGCAGGCGTATCTGCTGAGCGGGGAGGGCGGGGAGGAGTTGTTCGACGGGGTGGGGGTGGCGGAGCTGTCCGTCTGAAGCTCGGCCGAAGCTCGTCGGTCGTGGGTCCGATGACAGGTCTAAACCAATATTTCGACGACCCTTGTCATCGGACCCCCGGGTCTGATGAGCTGGCCCGGGACACAACGGACACCCTGGGAAAGGCAGATGCCGTGAGCAACGAAAGCCTGGCCAACCTGTTGCGCGAGGAGCGCAGGTTCGCACCTCCCGCGGACCTGGCGGCGCACGCCAATGTCACCGCGGAGGCGTATGAAGAGGCCAAGGCTGACCGGCTCGGCTTCTGGGCCGCGCAGGCCCGCCGGCTGAGCTGGGCCGAGGAACCGACCGAGACGCTGGACTGGTCGAACCCGCCGTTCGCCAAGTGGTTCAAGGACGGCACGCTCAACGTGGCGTACAACTGCGTGGACCGGCACGTCGAGGCGGGCAACGGCGACCGGGTCGCCATCCACTTCGAGGGAGAGCCCGGCGACAGCCGTGCGATCACCTACGCCGAGTTGAAGGACGAGGTCTCCAAGGCCGCGAACGCCCTGCTGGAGCTGGGAGTTCGGAAGGGCGACCGGGTCGCCGTCTACATGCCGATGATCCCGGAGACGGCGGTCGCGATGCTGGCCTGCGCGCGCATCGGTGCCGCGCACTCGGTGGTGTTCGGCGGTTTCTCGGCGGACGCGCTCGCGACCCGTATCCAGGACGCGGACGCCAAGGTCGTCATCACGACGGACGGCGGCTGGCGGCGCGGCAAGCCGTCCGCGCTGAAGCCGGCCGTGGACGACGCGGTCGGCCGCGCGGACAGCGGCGTCGAGCATGTGCTCGTGGTCCGCCGTACGGGCCAGGACGTCGCCTGGAACGACGAGCGGGACGTGTGGTGGCACGAGATCGTCGATCGGCAGTCGGCGGAGCACACCCCCGAGGCGTTCGAGGCGGAGCAGCCGCTGTTCATCCTCTACACGTCCGGTACGACGGGTAAGCCCAAGGGCATCCTGCACACCTCCGGCGGCTATCTCACCCAGGCCGCGTACACCCACCACGCCGTCTTCGACCTCAAGCCGGAGACCGACGTCTACTGGTGCACGGCCGACGTCGGCTGGGTCACCGGCCACTCGTACATCGTCTACGGCCCGCTGGCGAACGGCGCGACGCAGGTCATGTACGAGGGCACCCCGGACACCCCGCACCAGGGCCGCTTCTGGGAGATCGTGCAGAAGTACGGGGTGACGATCCTGTACACGGCGCCGACCGCGATCCGTACGTTCATGAAGTGGGGCGACGACATCCCCGCGAAGTTCGATCTCAGCAGCCTTCGGGTGCTGGGCTCGGTCGGTGAGCCGATCAACCCCGAGGCGTGGATCTGGTACCGCAAGCACATCGGCGCCGACAGGACCCCCATCGTGGACACCTGGTGGCAGACCGAGACCGGCGCGATGATGATCTCGCCGCTGCCGGGGGTGACGCAGACCAAGCCCGGCTCCGCGCAGACCCCGCTGCCCGGCATCTCGGCGACGGTCGTCGACGACGAGGCGAACGAAGTTCCGAACGGCGGCGGCGGTTATCTGGTCCTGACCGAGCCGTGGCCGTCGATGCTGCGCACGATCTGGGGCGACGACCAGCGGTTCCTGGACACGTACTGGTCGCGTTTCAAGGGCAAGTACTTCGCCGGTGACGGCGCGAAGAAGGACGACGACGGCGACATCTGGCTGCTCGGCCGGGTGGACGACGTGATGCTCGTGTCCGGGCACAACATCTCCACCACCGAGGTCGAGTCCGCGCTCGTCTCGCACCCCGCCGTCGCCGAGGCGGCCGTGGTGGGCGCGGCCGACGAGACGACCGGTCAGGCGATCGTCGCGTTCGTCATCCTGCGCGGCACCGCGAACGCGGAGGACGAGGGCCTGGTCGCCGAACTCCGCAACCACGTCGGCAGCGTCCTCGGCCCGATCGCCAAGCCCAAGCGGGTCCTGCCGGTGGCCGAGCTGCCGAAGACCCGCTCCGGCAAGATCATGCGCCGCCTGCTGCGTGACGTGGCGGAGAACCGCGAGCTGGGCGATGTCACCACCCTGACGGACTCCACCGTCATGGACCTGATCCAGACGAAGCTCCCGGCGGCGCCCAGCGAGGACTGATCCAGCCCTGAGCGGTACGGATCCGAGGGGTGCCCGGCGCAGCGCGCGCCGGGCACCCCTTTTAGGTAAACTAAGCAAAAACGTGACCCTCAAGGTGTGCCGGGAAGTCTGGTCGGCGAACAGTTCCGTCCTGCCCACCGACCGGAGGTCCCCACTGTGGCCGCGCCCCGTACCCCCAGCTCCCGCAAGGTGTTCGGACGCCTGTCCCTGCCCGAGCGGAACTTCGTCGCGGACGCGCTGCGCACCGAGACGGTCGGCGGTGTCCTCCTCCTGATCGCCGCGGTCACCGCGCTGATCTGGGCCAACATCCCCGCACTGCACGACAGTTACGAGAGCGTCAGCCACTTCCATCTCGGCCCGGCCGCCCTGGGCCTGCACCTGTCGATCACGCACTGGGCCGCCGACGGGCTCCTCGCCGTCTTCTTCTTCGTCGCCGGGATCGAGCTCAAGCGCGAACTCGTCGCCGGCGACCTGCGCGACCCCAGGGCCGCCGCCCTGCCCGTCGTAGCGGCGCTGTGCGGAATGGCCGTACCGGCACTCGTCTACACCCTGACGAACCTCACGGGCGGCGGCTCCCTCCAGGGCTGGGCAGTGCCGACCGCCACCGACATCGCCTTCGCGCTCGCCGTCCTCGCGGTGATCGGCACCTCTCTGCCGAGCGCCCTGCGCGCCTTCCTGCTCACCCTCGCCGTCGTCGACGACCTGTTCGCGATCCTGATCATCGCGATCTTCTTCACCGACCGGATCCACTTCGCGGCGCTCGCCGGGGCGTTCGTAGGACTGGCCGTCTTCTGGCTGCTGCTGCGCCGGGGGGTGCGCGGCTGGTACGTGTACGTCCCGCTCGCGCTCGTCAACTGGGCGCTGATGTACAACAGCGGCGTCCACGCCACGATCGCCGGTGTGGCGATGGGCCTGATGCTGCGCTGCACCACCCACGAGGACGAAAAGCACTCCCCCGGCGAGCACGTCGAACATCTCGTACGGCCCCTGTCGGCGGGCCTCGCGGTACCGCTGTTCGCCCTGTTCAGCGCCGGGGTGGCGATCTCCGGCGGCGCGCTGGGCGACGTGTTCACCAAGCCGGAGACGCTCGGCGTGGTCCTCGGACTCGTGGTCGGCAAGGCGCTCGGCATCTTCGGCGGGACCTGGCTGACGGCCCGTTTCACCCGGGCCTCGCTCAGCGACGACCTCGCCTGGCCGGACGTGTTCGCGGTCGCCTCACTGGCCGGCATCGGCTTCACCGTATCGCTGCTCATCGGGGAACTCGCGTTCGACGGCGACCAGATACTCACCGGCGAGGTCAAGGCGGCCGTCCTGACCGGCTCCCTGATCGCGGCCGTGTGCGCGACCGTGTTGCTCAAGCTGCGCAACGCCAGGTACCGCAGGATGTACGAGGACGAGGAGCGCGACGAGGATCTCGACGGCGTCCCCGACATCTACGAGCAGGACGACCCTGCGTACCACCTGCGCATGGCCGAACTCCACGACCGCAAGGCCGCCGAGCACCGCAGACTCGCCGAGGTGAAGGCCGCCGAGCGGCACGGGCTTGCCGAAGTGGCGGGCGGGGCAGGCGAGGACAACGACGGTCCGGCATGATCTGACCAGACGGTACAGACACAACGGTTCACACGCATGCGGAAGAGGGAGTACGCGATGAGCGCACCCGACGGCAGCCCGGTCGGCGCCGAACGCAGCATCGGCCAACTGTTCGCCTCGGCGACGACCGAGATGTCCGCGCTGGTGCACGACGAGATCGCACTGGCCAAGGCCCAGCTCAAGCAGGACGTCAAGCGCGGTGCGGTCAGCGGCGGCGCGTTCGCGGTCGCCGCGGTGGTCCTGCTGTTCTCCCTGCCGATGCTCAACTTCGCGCTGGCATACGGCATTCAGGCCTGGAGCGGCGGCTGGAGCCTCGGGTGGTGCTTCCTGCTGTCCTTCTTGGCGAACCTGCTCGTCGTAGGCGTCCTCGTGCTGATCGGCGTGTTCTTCTTCAAGAAGGCCTCGAAGAGCAAGGGCCCGCAGAAGGTGGCCGCGTCGGTCAAGGAGACCGCGGGTGTCCTGGGCAACGCGAAGCCGCATCCGCGCCCGGCGATCGAGGACCGTGCACCCGAAGCCATCGAGGCTGTGGCACGCTCATCCTCATGACGGACCCCGCCAATCCTTGGGCGCAACCTGCTTCGGTCGTACGGCTCGACATCCCCGGCGGGCGCGAGGTGACCCACCGGGACGTCGCGGCCAACGGCGCGCGCTTCCATATCGCGGAGGTGGGCGACGGGCCGCTGGTGCTGCTGCTGCATGGCTTCCCCCAGTTCTGGTGGACCTGGCGGCACCAGTTGGGCGCGCTGGCCGACGCCGGGTTCCGGGCGGTCGCCATGGACCTGCGGGGCGTCGGCGGCAGCGACCGCACCCCGCGCGGCTACGACCCCGCCAACCTCGCCCTCGACATCACCGGCGTGATCCGCTCGCTCGGCGAGCCGGACGCCGCGCTGGTCGGCCATGACCTGGGCGGATATCTGGCGTGGACGGCCGCCGCGATGCGCCCCAAGCTGGTGCGCCGGCTCGCGGTGTCCTCGATGCCGCATCCCCGGCGCTGGCGCAACGCGATGCTGTCCGACGTCAAGCAGTCGACGGCGAGTTCCTACATCTGGGGATTCCAGCGCCCCTGGATCCCCGAGCGGCAGCTCCTCGCCGACGACGCCGAGCTGGTGGGCCGGCTGATCCGGGACTGGTCCGGGCCGAGGCTGCCGGACGACGGGTCGATCGACGCGTACCGGCGGGCGATGCTGATCCCCTCCACCGCGCACTGCTCGATCGAGCCGTACCGCTGGATGGTGCGGTCGATGGCGCGCCCGGACGGCATCCAGTTCAACCGGCGCATGAAGCGCCCGGTGCGGGTGCCGACCCTGCATCTGCACGGCTCGCTCGACCCGGTGCTGCGCACCCGCAGCGCGGCGGGTTCCGGGGAGTACGTCGAAGCGCCGTACCGCTGGCGGCTGTTCGACGGTCTCGGGCACTTCCCGCACGAGGAGGACCCGGTGGTCTTCTCGACCGAACTGGTCAACTGGCTGAAGGATCCCGAACCCGATCGGTGACCGTTCCGATGCGCCCGGTATCCGGATCTGAACATCTGTACTACGAACGGTTACTTGCCCGGCGCATAGGCCAATTGGGGCCCCGAGGGGCGGTTATCGACCTTGGGGCAGGGGCAGACGTCGGGGTATGGGCTGGACGCACGACTACAGTGACGCAGCACGCAATCGCCGCTCGGACCACGGTTCGGGCTCCCACCGGGGAGGCGCCCCGCAACTGCAGGGGACGGACCTCAGGGTGGGGATCCCGCGCATTCTGCGCCGCCGGGCCCGCTGGGTCTCGGTACGTCTGCGCCACCCCCGGGGCTAGCCCCGCACTCCACGTCAGAGTGCGCAGCTGTCGCTGTCCACCTGCTCGTTGGCATCGCGCCCCTTGACGATGTCCGCCCGGATCTCGTCCGCGGTGAGCGCGTACCCGGTGTCGGGGTCGTCGAGGGACTTCGCGAAGACCACGCCGTACACCTTGCCCTCGGGCGTGAGCAGCGGGCCGCCGGAGTTGCCCTGACGGACGGTCGCGTAGAGCGAGTACACATCGCGGCGGACCGTGCCGCGGTGGTAGATGTCCGGACCGTTGGCCGTGATGCGGCCACGCACGCGTGCGGCCCTGACGTCGTACGACCCGTTCTCCGGGAAGCCGGCGACGATCGCGCTGTTGCCGCTCGCGGCGTCCTTGGTCGCGAACTGCAGGGAGCGCGCCCGCAGATCCGGTACGTCGAGTACGGCGATGTCGCGGTGCCAGTCGTAGAGGACGACCTTGGCGTCGTACTTCCGGCCCTGGCCGCCTATCTGGACGGTGGGTTCGTCGACGCCGCCCACCACGTGCGCGTTGGTCATGACGCGGCGGTCGCCGAAGACGAAGCCGCTGCCCTCCAGGACCTTGCCGCAGCTCTGGGCGGTGCCCATGACCTTGACGATGGACTGCTGGGCGCGGACGGCGACCGCGCTGGAGGCGAGGGCGGGGTCGGGCGGCTGGACGTCGTTGATCGGCTCGTTCGCGAACGGGCTGAAGACCTGCGGGAAGCCGTTCTGCGCGAGGACGGAGGAGAAGTCCGCGAACCAGGTGTCGGCCTGCGCGGGCAGCGCCCGGGAGACCCCCAGCAGCACCTTGGAGTTGCGGACCTCCTTGCCGAGCGTCGGCAGGGTGGTGCCGGCCAGTGCCGAGCCGATCAGCCAGGCGACCAGGAGCATCGCGAGGACGTTGACGAGGGCGCCGCCGGTCGCGTCCAGGGCGCGGGCCGGGGACCAGGTGATGTACCGGCGCAGTTTGTTGCCGAGGTGGGTGGTCAGGGCCTGGCCGACCGAGGCGCAGACGATGACGACGACGACCGCGACGACGGCCGCGGTGGTGCTGACCTCCGCGTTGTCGGTCAGCGCGTCCCAGATGACGGGCAGCGTGTAGACGGCGACGAGGCCACCACCGAGGAACCCGATCACCGACAGGATGCCGACGACGAACCCCTGGCGATAGCCCACGATCGCGAACCACACGGCGGCGACCAGCAACAGGATGTCCAGCACATTCACGAGCGACACCCTGTCATGACCGCCAGTCGAGCGGGACCCGCTTCTCGCGGTCCCAGGGGCGCTCCCAGCCGGAGTAGTGCAGCAGGCGGTCGATGACTCCGGCCGTGAAACCCCAGACGAGGGCCGATTCGACCAGAAATGCCGGACCCAGGAAGCCGCTGGGGTGGGTGGCGGTGGCTCTGTTGGCCGGGTCCGTGAGATCCGCCACGGGGACCGTGAACACGCGCGCCGTCTCGTTCGGATCGACCACGCCCACCGGTGTCGGCTCCCGCCACCAGCCCAGCACCGGGGTCACCACGAAGCCGCTCACCGGGATGTACAGCTTGGGCAGCACCCCGAAGAGCTGCACTCCGGCGGGGTCGAGCCCGGTCTCCTCCTCGGCCTCGCGCAGCGCGGCCCGCAACGGCCCGTCGCCCTCCGGGTCGCCGTCCTCGGGGTCGAGGGCACCGCCGGGGAAGGACGGCTGCCCGGCGTGGGACCGCAGCGAGGTCGACCGCTCCATGAGCAGCAGCTCGGGCCCCTGATCGCCCTCCCCGAACAGGATCAGCACCGCGGACTGGCGGCCGGCCCCGTCCTTGGGCGGCAGGAAGCGGCTGAGCTGGAGCGGCTCGACCGTCTCCGCGGCACGCACCACCGGATCGAGCCAGCCCGGCAGCCCCTCCTTGCTGAGCCCCACACCCTGGGTATCGCTCACGTGTGTCATCCCCGCCCCCGTTCCCCACTGCTCAACGCCTGGTGCCCCCGAGATCGTTCCGTCATCCGGCCCCCAGCGGCGGCGCCGGTTTGCCGCCCGCGTCCAGATAGGCCTGCGGGGGGTTGAGACGCTGGCCGGGAAAGCCGCCCTTCTCGTACTTGAGCAGCTTCTTGGCCTTCTCCGGGTCGGTCTCGCCCTCGCCGTACGCCGGGCAGATCGGGGCGATGGGGCAGGCGCCACAGGCGGGCTTGCGGGCGTGGCAGATCCGGCGGCCGTGGAAGATCACGTGGTGCGAGAGCATCGTCCAGTCGCTCTTCGGGAAGAGCGCTCCCACGGCGGCCTCGATCTTGTCGGGCTCGGTGGCCTCGGTCCACTTCCAGCGCCGTACGAGCCGCTGGAAATGCGTGTCCACGGTGAGGCCGGGACGCCCGAAGGCGTTGCCGAGCACCACGAAGGCGGTCTTGCGACCGACACCGGGCAGCTTGACGAGGTCTTCGAGCCGCCCCGGGACCTCACCGCCGAAGTCCTCGACGAGGGCCTTGGAGAGCCCTATCACCGACTTGGTCTTGGCCCGGAAGAACCCGGTCGGTCGGAGGATCTCCTCGACCTGCTCCGGGTCGGCGGCGGCCAGGTCCTCGGGGGTCGGGTACTTCGCGAACAGGGCCGGCGTCGTCTGATTGACCCTCAGGTCGGTGGTCTGGGCGGAGAGGACCGTGGCGACCACGAGCTGGAAGGGGTTCTCGAAGTCGAGCTCCGGGTGGGCGTACGGATAGATCTCGGCCAGCTCGCGGTTGATGCGGCGGGCACGGCGGACGAGCGCCGTGTGCGACTCGGCCTTCACAGCAGCCACCCTTTTTGCCTCCTTTGCCACTTTCCCGTCACCGCCTGGGCCCTGTTCGCCCACAGCGGAATCGCGAGGTGCAACCATCCGCCCAGCCCCCTTGGCCTGTGCTCTCACCGGCGATTTGGACACCCGGCCAGCCTAGAGCCCGCCACTGACATCCGTCCCGGACCCCGAAGATCAGCCCCCAATTGGACCCCTGCCGCTTACCTCGGGACACCTGTGCGGCATCCTTGTGACAGATCACACTGTTTGGACGGTCCGGCAAAATGGGGAGCACGGTCCCCTGGTACCAAGGGGGAGCACCATCCCCTGAGCAGGTCGACAAGGAGAGAACTCGTGGACGACGTTCTGCGGCGCGCCCCGCTCTTCGCGGCGCTCGATGACGATCAGGCCGCTGAGCTGCGCGCCTCCATGAGTGAGGTGACCCTCGCGCGCGGGGACTCGCTCTTTCACGAGGGCGACCCGGGCGACCGGCTCTACGTCGTCACCGAGGGCAAGGTGAAGCTGCACCGCACCTCCCCGGACGGCCGCGAGAACATGCTGGCCGTCCTCGGCCCCGGCGAGCTGATCGGCGAGCTGTCGCTGTTCGACCCGGGCCCGCGCACGGCCACCGCCAGCGCGCTGACCGAGGTCAAGCTGCTCGGCCTCGGCCACGGCGACCTCCAGCCCTGGCTGAGCGCGCGCCCCGAGGTGGCCTCCGCGCTGCTGCGCGCGGTCGCCCGCCGTCTGCGCAAGACCAACGACGCGATGTCCGACCTGGTCTTCTCGGACGTCCCCGGCCGCGTGGCCCGCGCCCTGCTGGACCTCTCCCGCCGCTTCGGCGTGCAGTCCGAGGAGGGCATCCACGTGGTGCACGACCTGACGCAGGAGGAGCTGGCCCAACTGGTCGGCGCGTCCCGCGAGACGGTCAACAAGGCACTGGCGGACTTCGCGGGCCGCGGCTGGCTGCGCCTGGAGGCCCGCGCGGTGATCCTGCTGGACGTGGAGCGGCTGGCGAAGCGCTCGCGCTAGACGCTGGCACACCGCGTTGCGTACGACTTCTTTCGTACGGCTTCTTCCGTACGGCTTCTTCCGTACGACTTCGAAGGGCCCTGCTTCTACGGCGGGGCCCTTCGCGTATCGGTGGGTGGGGGCGTGTTCCGCCGGCGACGACCCCGTTCGGCGTCGGTGAAAACGCTGCCCCGGGGCTCGTCTCCCGGCACAGTGATCCCATGGCCGAAACGGTGCACCGAAGAGGACTCGACGCCCAGGGATACATCGAGCGCGAGGGCTCGCTGGGGCGCATTCCGCACGCCTTCCGTCCGGTCGTCGTCACCGCGCGGGACCGGCTGCTCCATGTCTACGGGGGACGCCTCAACAGCGCGTACCTCTACGGGTCGATCCCGCGCGGCACCGCGCGCGTGGGGCACAGCGATCTGGACCTCCTCGTGGTGACCCGGCAGGAGCCGACCGACGAGGACCGCTCCGAGGCGTCGAGCCTGGGCGAGGCGCTCGACAAGGAGTTCCCGGAGATCGACGGGGTCGGCACGCTGCTGTACGGCCGTACGCGGCTGCTCAGCACGTCGGAGACGTACGACATGGGGTGGTTCGTGGCGTGCCTGTGCACACCGCTGCTCGGGGAGGACCTGGCCGAGTACCTGCCCCGCTACCGCCCAAACTCGCTCCTGGCCCGGGAGACCAACGGCGACCTGGCGCTGCTGCTCCCCCGCTGGCGCGAGCGGATCGCGTCGGCCGAGGACACGGACGAGGCCCGGCGCCCCCTGGTGCGCTTCATGTCCCGGCACTTGGTACGCACCGGGTTCACCCTGGTCATGCCCCGCTGGAACGGCTGGACCAGCGATCTCGGGGAGATGGCCGAGGCCTTCGCCGCGTACTACCCCGAGCGGGCGCAGCACCTGCGCACGGCGGCCGTCCTCGGATACGAGCCGACGGGCGACGCGGGCGTCCTGCGGTCGTACGTCGACGATCTCGGGCCGTGGCTCGCCGAGGAGTACGCGCGCGTGCACGGCGTCAAGGCACCGCGTCCGGACGTCGTCTCCTAGGGGCGGCCTAGATCAGGCCGTGTTCCTTCAGGTAGTCCAGTTGGGCCCGTACCGACAGCTCCGCCGCCGGCCACAGGGACCGGTCGACGTCCGCGTACACGTGGGCGACGACCTCGGCCGGGCTCCGGTGGCCGTTCTCGACGGCCGTCTCGATCTGGGCGAGCCGGTGGGCGCGGTGGGCGAGATAGAACTCGACGGCACCCTGGGCGTCCTCCAGGACCGGCCCGTGGCCCGGCAGGACGGTGTGGACGCCGTCGTCGACCGTGAGGGAGCGCAGCCGCCGCAGCGAGTCCAGATAGTCGCCCAGGCGGCCGTCAGGATGGGCCACGACGGTCGTACCGCGCCCGAGGACGGTGTCACCCGTCAGGACGGCCTGATCGGCCGGGAGATGGAAGCACAGGGAGTCCGCGGTGTGTCCGGGCGTCGACACGACGACCAGCTCGACCCCGCCGACCCTGATCACCTCCCCGGCGGCCAGCCCCTCGTCCCCGAGCCGCAGCGCCGGATCCAGGGCGCGCACCTTGGTGTGCGTCAGCTCGGCGAAGCGGGCGGCGCCTGCCGCGTGGTCGGGGTGCCCGTGCGTCAGCAGGGTCAGCGCGATCCGCTTGCCCGCCTTCTCGGCCGTGTCGACGACATTGCGCAGATGCCCCTCGTCCAACGGACCCGGGTCGATCACCACGGCCAGCTCGGAGTCCGGCTCCGCGACGATCCACGTGTTCGTCCCGTCCAGGGTCATCGTGGACGCGTTGGGCGCGAGCACGTTGACGGCACGCGCGGTGGCGGGGCCGGTGAGAACCCCGCCCCGCGGCTGGCCGGGGAGGGCGGCTGCGTCGGTCATGCGGGGGCGCCTTCCTTCGGGGTGGGCTGTGGGGGTGACGTTCGGTGAGGGTGGCTGTGGGACGGCATGGACGGGGTGTTCTTCGGCGGGGCGGCCGGGCGGGAGGCTTCTTCCGCCTGTCCGGCCACGCGAGAGGCAGTCACACCGCAGGTGCCCCTCACCGCACCCCTCATGCGGGCGCCCCGCCCACAGGAATGTGCTTCGTGAACTCCTCGTGGCCCGGCCAGGACAGGACGATCTCGTCGGCCTCCAGGCGGGCCCGGGCCAGGACGGGTGTCAGGTCTCGGGTCTGGGCCGACGACAGAGCCTCGGCCGCGCTCTCGTACGGGATCAGGCCGCGCAGGGTCGCGATGGTGGGCGGCATCATCGTCAGGTCACCCTTGTCGTAGCCGGCCGCCGCCTCGCCGGGGGTGATCCACACCGTGCGGTCGGCCTCCGTGGAGGCGTTGCGGGTGCGCTGCCCCTCGGGGAGGACGGCCACGAAGAACCAGGTGTCGTAGCGGCGGGTCTCGAACTCCGGGGTGATCCAGCGGGCCCACGCGCCCAGCAGGTCGGAGCGCAGGACCAGACCCCGCCGGTCGAGGAACTCGGCGAAGGACAGGTCACGGGCGACCAGGGCGGCGCGGTCCGTCTCCCAGTCCGCGCCCGTGGTGTCGCCGACCACGGAGTCGGGGGTGAGGCCGGCGAGCAGGACGCCCGCCTCCTCGTAGGTCTCGCGGACGGCCGCGCACACGATCGCCTGGGCCGCCGTCTCGTCGACGCCGAGCCGGTTGGCCCACCACGCGCGCGTGGGGCCCGCCCAGCGGACCTGGTGGTCGTCGTCGCGCGGATCGACACCGCCGCCCGGGTACGCGTACGCGCCCCCGGCGAAGGCCATGGAGGCGCGTCTGCGCAGCATGTGGACGGCGGGGCCGGTGTCGGTGTCCCTGAGGAGCATGACGGTGGCCGCCCGCCGGGGGGCGACCGGCGTGAGCGCGCCCTCCGCGAGCGCGCGGATGCGCTCGGGCCACTCCGCCGGGTACCACTGCCCATTCGCCATGGGCGGAGGCTATCCCGTAGCGCGCGGATGTTCGAGAGGCAACAACGTGCACCCCAGGAGGGCGATTAAGCCCGGTCGCACACCCCAGGACAGCGACTACGCCTGCGTCAGCTCCACCTGGATCTCGACCTCGACCGGCGCGTCCAGTGGCAGCACCGCCACGCCGACCGCGCTCCGCGCGTGCACGCCCTTGTCGCCGAGGACCTCGCCGAGCAGCTCGCTGGCGCCGTTGACGACACCGGGCTGGCCGGTGAAGTCGGCGGCCGAGGCGACGAAACCGACCACCTTCACCACGCGCGCGATGCGGTCCAGGTCACCGGTGACCGACTTCACGGCGGCGAGGGCGTTCAGCGCGCAGATGCGGGCCAGTTCCTTGGCCTCCTCCGCGGTGACCTCACCGCCCACCTTGCCGGTGACCGGAAGCTTGCCGTCCACCATGGGCAGTTGGCCCGAGGTGTAGACGTAGACACCGCTCTGTACGGCGGGCTGGTACGCGGCGAGCGGCGGGACGACCGCCGGCAGGGTCAGGCCGAGTTCGGCGAGCCTGGCCTCGACGGCACTCATGCCTTCTCCCGCTTGAGGTAGGCCACCAACTGCTCGGGGTTGTTCGGCCCGGGCACGACCTGGACGAGCTCCCAGCCGTCCTCGCCCCAGGTGTCCAGAATCTGCTTCGTGGCGTGGACGAGCAGCGGCACAGTCGAGTATTCCCACTTGGTCATGCGGCCGACTTTAGCCGCTGCCCACCGACCGTCCGCCCTCGCGTTGTCCACAGCCTCTGGCTTGGTTCCGGCGCGGTTTGGTTAGGCTCGAAGACGTGAGCAGGCTCCAGGTCGTCAGTGGCAAGGGCGGTACCGGCAAGACCACGGTGGCCGCGGCCCTCGCGCTGGCCCTGGCCACCGAGGGGAAGCGGACGCTTCTCGTCGAGGTCGAGGGTCGCCAGGGCATCGCGCAGCTCTTCGAAACGGAGACGCTGCCCTATGAGGAGCGGAAGATCGCCGTCGCTCGCGGGGGCGGGGAGGTGTACGCCCTGGCCATCGACCCCGAACTGGCCCTGCTGGACTACCTCCAGATGTTCTACAAACTCGGCGGCGCGGGCCGCGCCCTGAAGAAACTCGGCGCGATCGACTTCGCCACCACGGTCGCGCCCGGCCTCAGAGACGTACTCCTGACCGGCAAGGCGTGCGAAGCCGTACGCCGGAAGGACAAGAGCGGGCGGTTCGTCTACGACTATGTCGTGATGGACGCGCCGCCGACCGGGCGCATCACCCGCTTCCTGAACGTCAACGACGAGGTCGCCGGCCTCGCGAAGATCGGGCCGATACACAATCAGGCGCAGGCCGTGATGCGGGTCCTGAAGTCGCCGGAGACGGCCGTGCACCTGGTGACGCTCCTTGAGGAGATGCCCGTCCAGGAGACCGCGGACGGCATCGCCGAACTGCGGGCGGCGCGGCTGCCGGTGGGCCGGATCATCGTGAACATGGTGCGCCCCGAGGTGCTGGACGCGACCGACCTGGATCTCGTACGGGACGTGCCGCGCACGGCGGTGGCGCAGTCGCTGTCCGCCGCGGGCCTCGGCGGGGCGCGGCGCGGCGGCAATGCCGAGAAGCTGGTGGATCCGCTGCTCGCACAGGCCTCGGAGTACGCCGAGCGGTACACGTTGGAGCACGAGCAGCGGGCCGTGCTCGCCGAGCAGGGCCTGCCGCTGCACGAACTGCCGTTGCTCGCCGAGGGCATGGACCTCGCGGGCCTGTACGAACTCGCCACCGAGCTGCGGAAGCAGGGGATTTCATGAGTCCGGACCCGGCTCAGGGGCACGACAGCGCGCGTCGACTGTCCCCGGCGCGCGCGCTCGACGTCGACCCGCTGCTGGACGATCCGGAGACCCGGATCGTGGTGTGCTGCGGCTCGGGCGGGGTCGGCAAGACGACCACCGCGGCGGCCCTCGGGCTGCGCGCCGCCGAGCGGGGCCGCAGGGTGGTCGTCCTGACCATCGACCCGGCCCGCCGGCTCGCCCAGTCCATGGGCATCGACTCGCTGGACAACACCCCGCGCCGGGTGAAGGGCGTCGACGGGGACGGCGAACTGCACGCCATGATGCTCGACATGAAGCGCACCTTCGACGAGATCGTCGAGGCGCACGCGGACCGCGAGCGGGCGGCCGCGATCCTGAGCAACCCCTTCTACCAGTCGCTCTCGGCGGGCTTCGCGGGCACGCAGGAGTACATGGCGATGGAGAAGCTGGGCCAGCTGCGGGCCCAGCACGACTGGGACCTGATCGTGGTGGACACCCCGCCGTCCCGCTCGGCCCTCGACTTCCTGGACGCGCCGAAACGACTCGGCTCGTTCCTGGACGGCCGGCTGATCCGGCTGCTGACCGCGCCGGCGAAGCTGGGCGGACGGGCCGGGATGAAGTTCCTCAATGTCGGCATGTCGATGATGACCGGCACCCTCGGCAAGCTCCTCGGGGGTCAACTCCTCAAGGACGTCCAGACGTTCGTGGCCGCGATGGACACCACGTTCGGCGGGTTCCGCACCCGCGCGGACGCGACGTACAAGCTGCTTCAGGCGCCCGGTACGGCGTTCCTGGTGGTCGCGGCCCCCGAGCGGGACGCGTTGCGCGAGGCCGCGTACTTCGTGGAGCGGCTGGCGGCCGAGGAGATGCCGCTGGCCGGTCTGGTGCTCAACAGGGTCCACGGCAGCGGAGCCGCCCGGCTGTCGGCCGAGCGGGCACTCGCCGCCGCGGAAAATCTTGAGGAGCCCCGCATTGTCGATCAGGTGGGCGGGAAGGTTGGACTTCGTAACTCTCCCGACACGTACGGCAGTTCAGAATCTCCCGGTTCCCCGTCTCCCGATCCACAGGCAGCAGCTCGTGACGAAGGCTCCCCCGCCGCCACGGACGACGAGCCCGCCGCCGACGAGCGATCCGTGGACCAACTCACCGCAGGCCTGCTCAAGCTGCACGCCGAGCGGATGCGGCTGCTCTCCCGCGAGCAGCGCACGCGTGACCGCTTCACCGCACGCCACCCCGAGGTGGCCGTGGCCGAAGTGGCCGCGCTGCCCGGCGATGTACACGACCTCGCGGGGCTGCGGGACATCGGGAACCGGCTCGCGGCCGGTCGGCCGGAGCTGCCCGAGACGAAGGTCTGACGCGCATCCCCCGGGGATCGCCCGGGGTCGGTCGGCCCCCAGAAGGGGACCGGCGTCAGCTCACCGCCGCGTAGTTCTCGTAGATCTCGTCGTCGTCGAGGGGGATGATGCCGACCCCTCGCTCGTACTCGATACGCGCGGTCTCCAGTAGCCGGCGCCATGAAGTGACAGTGGGCCGCCTGCGCAGCAGTGCGCGGCGCTCCCGCTCCGTCATTCCTCCCCACACGCCGAATTCGACGCGGTTGTCGAGCGCGTCGGCGAGGCACTCCGTGCGTACCGGACATCCGGTGCACACTGCCTTCGCCCTGTTCTGCGCTGCTCCTTGAACGAACAGTTCATCCGGATCGGTAGTGCGGCAGGCCGCCTGCGCACTCCAGTCGGTTACCCAGCCCATACCGGCGCCGTCCTCTCCCGAATCGAGGCTCCCCCACGGCGGCAGCGGCATATTCACCGCCGCCAGTTGAGGACGTTACGGAAGGTGGGCACAGCGCAACACCCCCTTCGGGCCCAATCTTGAATGGCCCGAACGGACTATGGGTAAGCGGCAGATCACCCGGGGGAGTGAGGTGGCGACATGCGTGACCTTCCCGGCAAAGCGGGACAGTTGTCATGCGCCACAACGGGCACCAGGTGACACAGGAGGCGGATTCGGACACGCCCCCCACAAAAAAACAGGGAACGACCGGAACGATTCGGGGTCGCCGGACGTATTGATACGTGACCGCTCTGCTGTGACAGTTGAGAGCAGCTTAGGCCAAGGCCTATACACGTGTCCGGCGAATGAGAACGTAGGCTGCCCCCATGCCAAAAAAGCGCTCGGGTGGTGGTCTGTCCCCTCTGCAGCAGGCCACCAAGTTCCTCGGTGTCAGTGTGCTCGCCGGTGCCGTCATGGCCGGAATCGCGTTGCCCGCGGCCGGCGCGCTGGGGCTCGCCGCCAAGGGTTCGGTCCAGGGGTTCGACGACATCCCGGACAGTCTGAAGAGCCCTCAGCTCAGCCAGCGCACCACGATCCTGGACAGCAAGGGCAACCAGATCGCCTCGGTCTACTCCCGTGACCGCACGGTGGTGGAGCTCAAGGACATCTCGCCGTACATGCAGAAGGCGATCGTCGCGATCGAGGACTCGCGCTTCTACCAGCACGGCGCGATCGACCTCAAGGGCGTCCTGCGCGCCCTCAACAAGAACGCGCAGAGCGGCGGAGTCTCCCAGGGCGCCTCCACGCTCACCCAGCAGCTCGTGAAGAACTACTTCGTCGAGGAAGCCGGCGACGACCCGACGAAGGTCGCCCAGGCCACCCAGCAGACGCTGGGCCGCAAGGTCCGCGAGCTGAAGTACGCGATCCAGATCGAGGAGAAGCTCGGCAAGAAGAAGATCCTCGAGAACTACCTGAACATCACCTTCTTCGGCGAGCAGGCCTACGGCGTCGAGGCTGCGTCCGAGCGCTACTTCTCGAAGCACGCCAAGGACCTGAACCTCCAGCAGTCGGCGCTCCTCGCGGGCATCGTCCAGTCGCCCACGCGCTACGACCCGATCAACGACGAGGCCGAGGCCAAGAAGCGCCGCAACACCGTGCTGGCCCGCATGGCCGAGGTCGGCGACATCTCCAAGGCCGACGCCCAGAAGGCCGAGCAGACCGACCTCGGCCTGAAGCCCAGCCAGCCGAAGAACGGCTGCATCACCGCGGTCAAGGGCGCCAGCTTCTTCTGCAAGTACGTCGAGAAGGTCTTCCTGAGTGACCCGGTCTTCGGCAAGACCAAGGAGGCCCGGGCGAAGATCTGGAACCAGGGCGGCCTGACGATCCGTACGACCCTGGACCCGCAGGCCCAGGACTCGGTGCAGGCCTCGCTCAAGGAGCACATCTACAAGTCGGACTCGGTCGCCGCGGCGGCCACCCTCGTCGAACCCGGCACCGGCAAGATCCTCGGCATGGGCCAGTCGAAGCCGTACGGCTACGGGAAGAACGAGACGGAGTACAACTACTCGGTCAACGCCGACATGGGCGGCTCCAACTTCGGCTTCCCGACCGGTTCGACGTTCAAGCCGTTCGTCGCGGCCGCCGCACTGGAGCAGGGCCTGCCGGCCACCCAGCAGTACCCCGCGCCGTACTCGATGGACTACCCGAGCCCCGTCTCCACGTGCAGCGGCAAGAACTGGGTCAACCAGGACGGCGCGACGGTGGAGAACGAGAGCGAGTCGGAGCACGGCCCGTACGCGCTGAAGGAGGCGATGGCCAAGTCGGTCAACACCTACTTCGTGCAGATGATCTCCGACATCGGTCTGTGCCCCGTGGTGAACATGACCAACAAGCTCGGGGTCGTGCAGGGCAACGGCGACAAGATCCCCGAGGTCCCGGCGATCGCGCTCGGCTCCAAGGGCCTCTCGCCGCTGACGATGGCCTCCGCGTACGCGGCCTTCGCCAACGAGGGCACGTACTGCACGCCGATCGCCATCGAGTCCATCACGCAGAAGGTGGGCAACCAGCAGAAGTCGCTCGCCGTCCCCAAGTCCACCTGCTCGCAGGCGATGAGCAAGAAGACCGCCGACACCATCAACACCGTGCTGCGCGGCGTGGTCGACTCCGGCACCGGCCAGGAGGCCGGCCTCACCGACCGCGAGAGCGCCGGTAAGACGGGTACGACGGACTCCCGCAAGAACGCCTGGTTCGTCGGCTACACGCCCCAGCTCGCGGGCGCGGTCTGGGTCGGCAGCGCCAAGCAGAACGTCGAGATGACCAGCATCCGCATCGGCGGCGTCTGGCACGACCAGGTCTACGGCGCCGACACCCCCGGCCCGATCTGGAAGGACGCCATGACCGGCGCCCTGGAGGGCAAGCAGGTCAAGACCTTCACCCTGGTCGACATCCCCGACCCCGCCAAGAGCAAGGGCACCGACAACGGCAAGAACGGTGACAACGGAGGCAACGCCAACGGCGGCCTGACCACCGACGGCGGCACCACCGGCACGACCGACGGCGGCACCACCCCCACCCCGACGATCTCCTTCCCCGACGGCTTCTTCCAGGGCACGTCGAACGGCGGGAACAACGGGAACGGGAACGGCGGCAACAGGGGATAACTCCCCTGCGGTCAGCGGCCTTTCGGCCTTTTCGTCTACGACGACGGGGGCGCCCCTTGTGGAAGGGGCGCCCCCGTCGTCGTAGACGCGTATCGGTCCACGGGTGTGGGTCAGCCGGCGAGCAGCTTCTTCACCACGGCGGCCACGCGACCGCCCTCGGCCAGTCCGGCGACCTTCGGGTTCACGATCTTCATGACGGCGCCCATGGCGCGCGGCCCCTCGGCACCGGCCGCCTTCGCCTCCTCGACGGCCTGGGCGACGATCGCGGTCAGCTCCTCGTCACCGAGCTGCTTGGGCAGGTACTCGGCGAGGACCTCGCCCTCCGCCTGCTCCTGCGCGGCCTGCTCGGCACGACCGCCCTGCGCGAAGGCGTCCGCGGCCTCGCGGCGCTTCTTCGCCTCCTTGGTGATCACCTTGAGGACCTCGTCGTCGGAGAGCTCGCGCTTCTCCTTGCCCGCGACCTCCTCCTTGGTGATCGCGGCGAGCGTCAGCCGGAGCGTGGAGGAACGCAGCTTGTCGTGCGCCTTGATCGCGGTGTTGAGGTCTTCCTGCAGCTTCGACTTGAGCGTGGTGGTCATGGGTCCGATTCTCGCAGGTGCGTGAGGGCGGCCGCCCACCGATTTAAGGGGCTGCGGCCGACGGGGTGTCAGTGGGGTCTGACACGATGGAGATATGCGCGCGCGATACGGAGTACCTCTGGGAATTGCGGCGGCAGGCGCCGCCGGTCTGGTCTACGCGGCGGGCTTCGAGGTCCGCTCCTTCAGACTGCGCCGGGTGACGGTCCCGGTCCTGCCCGCCGGCATGCGCCCGCTCCGGGTCCTCCAGGTCTCCGACATCCACATGGTCGGCGGGCAGCGCAAGAAGCAGCGCTGGCTGCGCTCGCTCGCGGGCCTGCGCCCCGACTTCGTGATCAACACCGGCGACAACCTCTCCGACCCGGAGGGCGTCCCCGAGGTCCTGGACGCGCTCGGCCCGCTGATGGAATTCCCGGGGGCCTATGTCTTCGGCTCCAACGACTACTACGGCCCCAAACCCCGCAACCCCGCCCGGTACTTGCTGGAGAAGAGCGCCGGCCGCCACGGGCTGAACGGCAACCCTCCTGTCGTAGGAGCCATCCACAACCCGTGGGAGGACCTGCGGGACGGCTTCGACGCGGCGGGCTGGCTCAACCTGACGAACACGCGCGGCACGCTGAAGTTCGAGGGCGCGTCGGTGGAACTGACCGGCCTCGACGACCCGCACATCAAGCGCGACCGCTACGCACGCGTGGCCGGCGGCCCCTCGGACGACGCCGACTTCTCGATGGCCGTGGTGCACGCGCCGTATCTACGGGTCCTGGACGCGTTCGCGGCGGACGGCTATCCCCTGATCCTCGGCGGCCACACCCACGGCGGTCAGCTCTGCATCCCGTTCTACGGCGCCCTGGTCACCAACTGCGACCTCGACACGGACCGCGTGAAGGGCCTGTCTCGGCACTCGGCGGAGGGCCGGACGTCGTATCTGCACGTGTCGGCGGGGTGCGGGACGAACAAGTACACGCCGGTGCGGTTCGCGTGTCCGCCGGAGGCGACGTTGCTGACGTTGGTGGGGCGGGAGTAGGAGGGGGGAGGAGCAGGCTGGGGGCTGGGGGTACCTCATACGGTCCACCCGTATCGCCCGATTCGTCCCCGCTGCCTAGCGTGAGGGCATGACCGCCCCGATACCCAGGGACATCCCGGACCTCCCCGCGGTACCCGGCATGCCCGCGCTGTTCGCCTCACCCGTTCCCGCCACCGCGGTGGTGGCCCCGTACCGCCGCCCGGTGGCGGCCGTGTACCGACTGCTGGTCGCGCTCGTGGCAGGGGCGGCGGTGACCGTCGACCTGCTCCTCGGCAGCCCGATCCGGGTGCTGACCTACTTCACGATCCAGAGCAACATCCTGCTGGCCCTGGTCATGATCACCACGGCCCGCCGAGCCTGGACGGCCCGCCGCCCCCTCTCCCCGCTGGTGACCGGCGGGTCCCTCCTCTACATCACGATCACGGGCCTGGTGTACCACCTGATCCTGGCGCACGCGTCGAGCCCGTTCGCGATGACGGGCGGGACCGTGACGGGCTGGCAGGCGGTGACGAACCAGGTCCTGCACACGGTGACCCCGATCGCGGCCGTGATCGACTGGCTGCTCCTGACCGCCCCCGGCCGGCTGCATCTGCGGATGGCGGCGACGTGGCTCCTCTACCCGCTGGTGTATCTGGCGGTCTCCTTGGGCCGCGGCGAACTGATCCTCCCCGGCACACCGGGCCGCTACCTCTACACGTTCCTGGACGTCGAACACCACGGCTACAAGAGCGTCCTCGGCAACGCCCTCCTCCTCGGCCTCGCCTTCTACGCCCTCGCCGTCCTCCTCGTCGCCCTCGACCACGCCCGCCCCAACCCGGTCCGCCACCGCGCCAAAACCGGATTTCGTCTCCAGCCACCGGTGGGCTAAAGTAAACGACGTCGCCGCGATGAGCAGCAGCACCGGCAAGATGAGCGGCGACATCGGGGTGTAGCGCAGCTTGGCAGCGCGCTTCGTTCGGGACGAAGAGGTCGTGGGTTCAAATCCCGCCACCCCGACAGCTGGTCAGAGGCCCATTCGCTTGATCGCGAATGGGCCTCTTTCATGCCCGGGGGGCCAAACAGGGGGCCAAAGGGATTGAGTCAGGCCACCGCGTCGCCCTCGCCCCGGTCCTCCGTGTGGGCCCCTTCCTGATCTTCAGCGAAGATCTCGTCCATCGCTTCAGCGCCCTGCGTGATCACCGGGCGAAGCTGCTTGCGGTAGACCGCCTCTGTCGTCGTCTGGCTACTGTGACCGACCAACAGCGCGATCCGCTCCAACGGGATTCCGTGATCCGAGAGCAGGGACACGAAGCTGTGCCGGAGCTCCCGCGGGGTCCACTCAGGCTTCAGTCCCGCCTTCTTCACGATGGCCTTGAAGTCGCGTCGAACGTTGGCCGCGTCCAGCGGTTCACCGGTCCGGGTCGTGAAGACACGGCCGGCCGGGCTCCACTCCTTTCCCTTCGTAGCGCGCTCCCGTTGCTGCCACTTCAAGTGCTCTTCGAGCACATCGACCACCTGCTTCGGGAGAGCGATGGTCCGGCGGCTCTTCCTGGTCTTGGTCTCGCCGTGCTTCCGCACCGAGCGCCACACCGCGACGTGCGGCGGAGTGTCGTCCTTCGTCTCCAGAAAGACGTGATCCCAGGTGAGCGGTCGCGCCTCTTCCGTACGCACGCCGCTGAGCAGCGAGAGCACGAGGTACGCATACAGCCGTGACGGACGTGCAGCGATGAGCACGGCTTTCGCCTCCTCCAAGTTCAGCGCCTTGCTCGGACGGCCGGGGCGCCCCTCCGGTGCCGTGACGAGTAGTGCCACGTTGCGCGCTGCCTTATCCCGGCGCTGCGCGTGTGCGACGGAACGGCGCAGGACGGCGAGCAGGTCGCGCAGGCTTCGCGTCGCGAGGAATTCGGCCCTGTCGTCCAACCAGTCATCAATGTCGTCCGCGCTGAGTTCCTTCAGCTTGGCCTTACCGATGAACGGGATCAGGTGCTTGTTCGCCATCGAGCGGTTCTTACCGATGGTGCCCTTCTCGTCGCGCCCCTTCAGCCCGCGCTCCAACCAGTCGTTCACCGCGTCTGCCACGGTGTAGTTGGCCGGCGCCTTGACGCCCGTCTGCACCTCCTTCTTCAAGTCCCGGATCTTCTGGCGGACTTCGGTCTTCGTCTTGCCGTACACCTTCGGTCGACGGCGCTTGCCGTTCGGGGCGTGCCCAAGGGAAACGGCCCCCACGTAGCTCTTTTTGACGGGGTCCCAATAGATCGTGTCCGCACCGTGGCCTGCCCTTTGGGCGCGCTTCGGGGTCTCGGTCATGCTGTGCTGTGCCTCCAAAGGACAGGGCCGCGCCCTGAAGGACGCGGCCCTGTCGCGGTGGGTGATTGGGAGTTCAGGCGGTGGCTTCTGCCTCGCGCTTGAGGAGTTCGACGTACTGCGAGATGTACTCAGGCGGTACGAGTCGACGACGGCCGATGCGAACTGTCTGGAGACGCCCGAGCCGTATCTCCTCGTAGAGCATCGAGCGGCCGATCCTGAGCGCTATGGCGGCCTCTTCGGGCCTGTAGAGGAGTTGTTCAGCGGGTGAAACAGCGGTGCTCACGCGGCGGTGCCTCCTCGGCAGGGAGTCGGGGGCGGTGACCCCCTTCCTGTCAGGTCCGCTACTTCCGCTACCTCCGCTACCTCCCTGGTCAAGGGCATGATCGAGGTAGCGGATAGGGGTAGCGGTAGCGGATGAATCCGCTACCGGCCCTGGGGGTGGTGCGGGACCGGTAGCGGATGAAGCGGTGCGGGTAGCGGACGAATCCGCCCTTGCCGCTACCTTTTTCAGGCCTCCGACCTGCGCGGTAGCGGCGGTAGCGGAAGTAGCGGACTCTCAGGGGGTGGGGGGCAGTAGCGTTCCCACGCGTCATGGAGGTCCGCGGCGTAATAGCCCTTCATCACGCTGCCGCCCGCTTTGATGTTCCGAGCCGCTACCGGGGTGTTGTCCGCGGTCATGTACTCGCGCAGCATCCGCGCCAGCCCCCGCGCGTCCAGCGGCTTGCCGCTCATGTCCGCCCACGGCGCCTCGTCAAGGCTGTGCAGGCGGTCAAGAACGGCGACGGTGGGCAGGCGGTCGATGCCGTTGAACACGTGGTCGCGCAGGTCCGTGAGCAGCCGGATACCGGTGCTGCCCTTGTCTCCGACCTTGGCCGCGTTAACCAGTTCCACACATGCTGTGCGGGCTCGCTCCGGCCATTCGCCCCCGGCAGCGTCGGCAACCGCGAGAAGCGGTTCCCAGACGTCCGCGGGTCGGTCCGTGACCTCCGGGGGCAGTTCAGGGAACACTCCGTCGACCAAGTGAGCCACGGACTGTGCCCAGTTGGTGAGCCGGTCGCGCAGCGCGTTGCCTTCCTTCTCGTGAATGCGCTGGCGGTAGGGCTCCACGTACTCGTTCCTCGCGCGGCGGCGCATCCTGATGATGACCGAGCGGGTCAGGATCGTGTCCGGCAACGAGCCGAGCCCTGCCATCGCGACCGCGCAGTACGACGGGAACTCCTGTACTTGCTGGTTGGCTCCGTCTCCGACGCAGCGCCACATGCCGACCCCGCGGCGGTGGCCAGCGTTGAGGAACCCGCGCAGCGGTTCGTTGTCCCCTGCCTTGGGCCCGAACACCGTGTCGACCTCGTCGAAGAGGATCGTGGGGCGGGTCTCCAGGGTGGACACAGCGCGGAAGAGCACCGAGGCGGACGCGTTGGCCGCAACTAGCGGCTTGGGCACCAGGGTCTCGATGATCTCCAGTGCTCGCGACTTCCCGGAGCCCGGCTCCGGCGACAGGAACGCGATACGGGGCGTGGCGTCGAAGCAGTCGAGCAGGTGCGCGTGCGCGTTCCACAGCGTGACCGCGACGTAGGCGGCTTCGAGGGGGAAGACGTTGAAGCGACGGTGGAAGGCTTCGACCTCATCGAGCAGGGCGGAACCGTCCGTGGGGTGCGCCGGCGGATTGGTGGTCATGCCGCGGCCCTCCCTTCCTGGGTGGTGCGGAGCGGGCATTCGTCGCGGTGGGCGGTGTGGTCGGCGATCAGGGCCAGCACCTTCGTGTGGCCAACGGCGCTACGGTCCCTGCCGCACAGGCACTTCGAGGTGGCGGTAGGCACGGCGCCACGCGGTGCGCTGATGCACAGCCACGCGACCGGGTACCGGCCGTCACCCTTGCTCGGGTCAGAGCGAAGAGCAGTGCGGACGCCTACGGCGACGCCTTTCGGCTCGCCCACGGTCGGAACGGGCGCCGGTTGTGCAGCGGCGCGCGGACCGGTGGGGGTGGCGGGAAGGCTCTTCAGAGAGGGGCGGCGAAGGGTGCTCATGCCGCCCTCCGCTGACTGTTGCGGGCAATCGACCAGTTCAGACCGCTGCGAATGGTCGCCTCACAGGACCGCGGAGCAAGACCGGCCTGCTCCCCCGCCCACTGAAGAGCCTCCTCAACCTGCTCCCTGGGGAGGTCGCCCCACGCGATGAAGCGCCCCAAGGCTCGCGCTGCCCGGAGCAAGGTGGCGTTGCGCTCGCCCTCCGGGGCCGTGCGCACGCTCGCGGTTTCGGCGTTCAAGCCCGATGTGGCGTAGCTGGACGCTCGAACCGATGACGGTGCAGCCGTCAGTGCCCGCGAAGCTTGACGGACCGTCAGAAGAGCGTACAGCCACTCCGGCAGCGGGGCGGGCAGGGTGTCGTCGATGATCGCGTAGGCACCGGTGGGGGTGAGACTGCCGGGGGCGACGACGTAGCCACCCCAGGCACGGGTGTCGATGCGCTTGCCGAGCCGTCCGGCCGTGTTGCCGAGCCGCACACCGGGTGGGGCGGTGAAGTACAGGTGGAATCCGCCGCTCGCGGTCCGGGTCGTACGGGTGGTGGGGATGGCCTGCCCGGCGCGCTCGCAGAGCGCCGCAAAGGTCGTCACGCCGGAAGGCGTGTCCGCACTGCACTTTCGCTTGGGCATGTCGAGGTCGACGACGACCAGGCCGGACGGGCCGGTCGCAATGCCGACGTTGAACGGCAGGTCGCCCCACGCGCGGCGGATACGGTCCGGGTCGATGGTGGCGCGCTCTTCCCACTTACGGTGACCGCCAGCGCAGTCCCCGATGCCGGGGCAGACGTCTTCACCGTGCAGGGCCGGACGCTTGTCGCCGGGGCGCAGTGGGAGGACGGCCCACCCTCGTTCCGCAGCGTCCAGTGCGGCGTACAGGAGGTGGCGGTTCATCCGCTCACCCCCGACATCCTCGATGCGGTGGCATGGGCCGGACGGCCCTCGCCGAATGCACGACGTTGGGTCATGCTGTAGGTCTCCTGCTCTCTTGGAGGGACTGGAGAACCGGGGCGGGCGCAGGCTTGTGGTGAGACGGCGCCCGCCTCGGGCGTAGCTAGCTGTGGAAGTGGTTGCGCTTGAAGACGGCCTTGCGGATGTTGACCGTTGTCCCGCCGCCATGGCCGCTCGCGCTGAACACCTGCACGGCAACCCAGCCTCCGAAGATGACGGCGGCGAGGACGATGAGCTGATGGATCAGCGCGGCCAGGGCGACGATGAACGTGGTGAGCAGGACCAGGCCACCGCACACGGCGCCAAACCCGATGCCTCCGAGCGCGATGTTCACCGCCGTACGCGAGACGGCCGGTTTGGTCACGACGGGTTCGGGCTTGGCGGGCTCCATGGCGTAGCCGGTGACGACGCGGCCGTCGGGCAGGACGATGCTCGCCACCGCGGGGATACTGCCGGGCTGCACGTGCATGAGCGGCGCGGCGTGCGGTACCGGGGCGAGCGGCGTGGGGTGGTGTACGTCAACGACCGCCGCGTTGTGACCGGCGGGGCGGTGGTGGTCGTAGGGCGTGAGTGGTTCGTTCATGGCAGCTCTCCCGTTCAGTTGCCGAGGGTGGACAGGGCGTCGGCGGATGCCTGCACGAGGTTGTGGATAGGCTCGTACGCGCCGGTCCCGGCGACGAAGAACCCGAACAGGAACAGCGCGATGGCCGCGCCACCGCCGGCAGACTTGGTCTTGACTGCGAGGGCGGACGCGGCGCCGAACAGCAGCACGGCGGAGATGTTGAGGATCATTGGGAGCCTTCCGGGCGCGGGGTGTCGGTGCCGGCGCGGTAGATGCGGGCCCAGCGGTTGTAGAGCCAGCGGCCGACGCGTATGCGCTTGCCGGTCGCGTGGCAGCGGCGGCAGTCCTTGCCGCGCTTCTGACGGCCCTTACGGTCGGTCTTCATCTGGAAGCCCCAGCCGTTGCACTTGCGGCAGTTGCCGAACGGCGAGGCAGCACACACCGCGATGTAACACAGTGTTACGGCGATGAGCATGGCGATAGCGAGCAGGGTGGGGGTCATCAGAGCCCTCCCAGGCGGTTTTCAGGGGTTTCCGCAGGTGGGCCGCTATCCGCTAGCGGCCTGATCAGATCGGGTTTGGGGCGCTAGCGGGGCCGCTAACGTTAGCGGGGTGTGCCGCTATCGCTAGCGGCCCCGGAGCGTCAGCCCGCGTCCCGGTTTTCGTCACGCTCCGCAATCGCGGTGACGATGTGAGAGCGGTCGATACCGCGCCGGTTGACCACCTTGCCCTTGACGCGTCGGCCCACCTGGATGGTGGCGACGCCGTGCGGCTTCAGCGCCGCGGCGAGCCCTTCGGGGTCCCAGCCGTCGTAGACGTCCTCGCGCAGGTCGGCGAGGCGGACCACGACAGTCTCGGACCACACCTTGGGCTCATCGGCCGCAACGACGGCGAGGATGTCGCGCAGCAGGTCGTACGCGCTGCCCGCGTCCACCTCCGGCTCTTCCCCGAGCGCGTAGCCGGAAAGGGTGCCGGCGAGTTCGCGCGCCTTGCGGGCGCGGGCACCGATGGCATCGGCGGCCGGGGCGTCCACGTAGACCGAGCCGACGATCCGGGCGTCCGAGCCTTCACCGACGAAGTAGTGAATGCCCTTGTCACCCCAGCTGAACATGGTCGCGCGCACACCCCGCTTGTACGCGGACGTGCCGAGGACCATGTCGTTCTCCAGTTGGCCCATGACCTTCAGGCAGAACCGCGCCGACGCGTTCGCGCTGATGCCGGTGGGCAGGGCCTTCGCGTCCGGCCGCTGGGTCGCCAGCAGCAGCACGATCCCGGTGGCGGGACCGCGCTTGACCAGGTCGGTGCAGATCTCTTCGAGTTCCTTGCCGTACTTGTCGTGCTCGAACCAGACCTGGCACTCATCCACCCCGACCACGATCGGGTGCAGTCCCAGGTGCTTCATGTCCGCGAGCTGGGACGTCACCTTGGACTCGGGGCAGATGTCCCGCGGCAGGGAGCGGATCATCTTGGCGCGGCGGCGCAGTTCCTCGCGCAGCGCGCGCAGGTCCCGCACCGCGTACTCGATGTCCTCTTCCTCATCGCCTGCACGGTGGCGGTAGGAGACCGCGTTGCCGACCGGGTCAAGGTCCCCCGTGCCCTTGAGGTCATAGGTGTGCAGCTCCGCACGCGGGTCCAACGCCGCGATCAGCAGCAGCAGGCGCAGCAGGAAGGTCTTGCCCATGCGCGGGATCGCGCCGATGACGGCCGCGATGTACATGAGCGTGATCTCGACCCAGCGTCCGCGCTGGTCAGTACCGAACGCGACCGGCTTGAACAGATCCGTCGTGCCCGACTTCGCCAGCGGCCATACAGGCTTCTTCGCCTTGGACATGTCCTGATCGCCGACCCACAGCACCAGGTGCCCTGTGTGCTCATCGGCCACCGCTTCGGGCCACACGCACCCGAGCGGGCGGCGCAGACCGGACGCGAGCCGGTCGCGGCGCTCGATGACGTCCGTGACCGTGACGCCGTAGGGGAGGTTGCCCTCCGCACGCCAGCCCGGACCGTCACGCGTGATGGGGGCGGTGAACTCGAAGCCGTCGCGGCCCTTGCCCTGGGCCTGGTTGATGGCGGGGATGCCGAGCGAGCCGAGCGCACGCAGCACGATGTCGCTGGTGAGTTTGACCGCCTTGGGCAGTTCCACCGCGCGGTGGATGACCGGGGCATCCGCCTTGCGGCCGGCGAACCCGAGCGCCATCACGACCGCGCCGACCGAGACGGCCTGAAGCCAGTCCGGGGCGAGGACGTAGAGGGCGAGTGCGGAGCCGAGCCCGATGAACATCGCGAGCACGGTGACGAGGGTGCGCAGTCGGACCCGTCCGTCGCGCTGCCGAGACAGCTTCAGGTACTCGGCAGCGTCCTCGCGGCGGACCGCGGCGAGTCGGACCGGCTCGCCCTCGCGGTCGGCCATCCACCGCAGCGTGCCGCCCACGAACTTCGCAGCACCGGACGGTGCTTGGAGCGTCAGCCGCGCGGCGTAGACCGGGGAGCGCAGCGCGTGATAGCCGACCGAGTGCGCGTAGTGCCGGGCCACCCACGCCGTGTCGGTCTTCAGTTCCGCCACGGACTGAAGCCACGGCGGAACGACCGGACGGCGCTGCGCGGCGAGCAGCCGACCCAGGTAGCCCGGACCCGTCGCCTTCGTGGTCGGAACGTCGACCATCACGCGGGCGGTCGGGTCGCCCGACTCGGCACCCGACCGACCGGGCTCCGGGTCGGGCGGTCGGGTCGGGCGACTCGGTACGGGCCGACCGTGCCTTGTCGAGGTCGACTACATCGCCCCCGGAGTCGGCGGCGGGGTCGGTGTTCAGTTCTGCTTCGAGTCGGTTGAAGAGTTCGTTCTCGTCGTCGGGGTGCTTCACTGAAGGTTCCTTCCAATGGGAGGCAGGGCGGGGTCGGTCCGTCGCTGTAGGAGGTGGGCGGACGGACCCCGCACGGCAGTGCTACGGGGGTGGCATGGGGAAAACTGAGTCCAGGACGCGGCCGTGCGAGTGGTGCGGCGAACCGGTGCAGCAGCCGGAAAGCCGCTGGCGCAAGCGGCGTTATTGCAGCAAGGCGCACCGGCGCAAGAACCGAATCGCGGAAGCTCTCTGGGAGTTCCTGGACTTCTGGTAGGTCACGCGGCGCGCTGTTCCTCGGGGTAGGCGCAGGGCACGCACATGCCGAGCGAGCTGGGGATGACGTATCCCGCGTCCGTACGGCAGTTGGGGCAGGTGCGGCGGGCGCACATGGCCTTGGCGAGGGCGGCCCGTTTGCCGGGCGTCATCGGCCGGACCGGCTTGGCGCGGTCGACGCGGTAGAGGTAGGCGACCAACGGGCCGCGCCGGTAGCGCGGGCGCAGTACCTGCGCCGCGATCGACTGACCGCCCGGACGTAAGCCACGGGCGCGCAGTTGGCGGCGCGTGGCGAGCCCGTCGGGGGCGTAGCGCCAGGGGTAGGTGGGGATGCCGAACTGGGCGCCGGTGGGGTCGTAGCACTTGCCGAACGACCCGGACATCACGGAACCACGTGCAGCGCGGGGGCTTGGGCACGCTCGGCTTTCAGCGCGTCCCGAAGCCTGCGGGCGTTGGCTGCGGAGCAGTGAATCTCCGTGCGTATGGCTTCCGCGTTCAGCCTGGCTTCGGTCCACTGAGCGGTTGCCGCGCGAGCCTCGATGAGCAGGTCCTCGTAGGTGCGCTGCGCCTTGCCGGTGGTCTTGGCCGTGGTGCGGCGCTGCGGGCGCGCCGCGGCTATGGGCGGGTGCGCCGGCGGACTGCTCACCGGATGCGGGGCGAGGGTGGTTTCTTCGGTGGCGGGGGCGAGGTCGCCCATGCGTAGCATCACGCGCTCGCGCCGCGGGGTCTTGGTCCGCCACTTGCGGCCGTAGGTCTCGCGCAGGTCCGCGCGGGCCAACTGCCGTTCCTTCTCCCGCGCCAGCGCCTCGCTGTAGGAGGTGATCTCCCACAGCGTCATCCGGCGCCACAGCGCGAACGTGGACGGGAACGCCAACAGCCAGCGCGAGAACCGGATCTTCTCCATACGCCGGCCGGTCGCCGCGCCGATCCGCACGGCGTAGACGTGCGCACCGATCTCAGAGAACACCACCCACAGCAGCGGCATCGTCCCGTGCGCGACCTTCGCCGACAGCGAGTGTCCGGCCGCGATGTTCAGCCCACACGTGATCAGCGTCAGCACCCAGGGCACGAACCGCACCCACGCCAGCGCCATGTCCATCCGGATCAACAGAAGGTTGGCGACGGTGAACACCGGGATAGACACGTCGATACCGACCGGCAGCATCCACGGAGCCGAGAACCCCCAACTCGCCGCAGCAGACGACACCGCGTCGAAAGAGGAGATCAGACCGAGCGCACCGACACCGGCCGCGGCGAGCGCGCCGACACCGGCAAGCCCCATCTCAGGCTTCGTTAGCGGCGGCACCCCGGACGGCAGGGATTCGGAGGCGGGGAGTGTGGTGTTCATGCCGTCGCCTCCGTCCCGCCGTGCGCACCCGAACGGCCAGCGCGACGGCCGTTGACCGTCCCGCTCTGCAAGGTCAGGTCCAGAGCGGTGAGCCAGTCGGCACCCGAGCGCTTAGCCGCGTACATCTGCTCATCCGCCAGGCGAAGCAGCGTGGACAGGTCCACGTCGTCGGTGCGCGGGTCGTAGGCGACCGCACCGACAGAAGCGCCCACCGTGAGAGGTCGACCGCCGACGGTGACCGGCTGCTCGATGGCGCGGGTCAACTCCCCCAGCGTCCACGACAGATCAGCCAGGCTGAACACGCGAGCGACAGCGGCGAACTCATCGCCCCCCAGGCGCACCACGATGCCCCCGTTGACGTCGGCCCAGTCCGCGAGCCGCCCACCGGTGGCCGCGATGACCGCGTCCCCGGCAGCGTGCCCGTAGGTGTCGTTGATCTCCTTGAACCTGTCGAGGTCGACGACGTAGACCGCGCTCCGGCCGCCCGCCAGCACCTTCGAGGCACGCTCGGCGAACGCGTCACGGGTGAACAGACCCGTCAGCGGGTCACGCCGCGCGGACTCGATACGGCGGCGCAGGCGCAGCGCATGCAGCGACCAACCTGCCGCCATCGGCACACCCGACGCCGCGGCAAACAGCAGCTCACTCATGCCGCACCGCCCTGGAACGAAGGGTTGACCAGACCGGTCAAGTCGACGATCTCGTCGCCGGTCAGCACGGTCCGCTCATCCATGGCGTGCGCCACGGTGCGGATCTCGCGCCACAGGTGACCGACCTTGCGCCGCGCCATGCCCTGCACCATCCCCCAGGACTTGCCACCCTCCGGAACGCGGGTGCGACCGAGCCGGTAGCCGAACTGGCGCAGGACGTCGATTGCCAGCTCACGGTCATGGGCGGCGGCGCACGCGGCAGCGCGCTCAGGCGTCCACAGGCCGTAGGCCATCAGGTAGGTGACGTGGGCGAGTTCGCCGGCCGCGCACTGCGCGGCGTAGTGCCACGGCGGGGTGTCCTGCGTCTGGTGCGCGGTGTTACCGGTCACCGCCCACTGGCCAGGCTCCGGCTCCCAAGCGATGACCTCGGACGTGATGACGTGCATCCCGTACGCCATGGACAACACGGCGTGCCCAGCCTCATGAAAGGCCATGCCCAACCGGGCCTGCTCGTACGTCAGCGGCATGTTCAGGAACGGGCGCGGCTCACCGTTGTGATCAGCCAGCACCTCAGGGGCGGGAGTCGTCGTCTTCATGCCGCCGCTCCCTTCCGAGAGACCCGGCGCCGGATGGCCGGCCGAGTCAGGGGGACGACGTTGAACAGTTCCGGGGCGTGCGCCTCGATTACCTCAACGGCGATACGGGCCACGGCGTCCGGGAGACCGGGGTTGTCGGCGAGGATGTCGCGCGCCGCGTCCAGCCTGGCCGCACGCTCTTCCTCGCTCTCGCCCTCTTCCCCGAGCCACAGCTCAGGCGGAGTACCCAGGGCCAGTTCGATGAAGTCGTTCGTGGTGACGGCCTGATGACCGCCGATGTATGAGCGCATGGCGAAGCTCCTGAATTGGAGGGACAAGAAGCCGGAGCAGTCGCAGGCGTTTGGTGAGACGGCGACTGCTTCGGGAGGGCGAAAGCCGTTGTGAAGCACCGGAGTTCGGCTCCTCTCAACCCCGTCCGTACGGGAGCGCTCCGCAGAGCGCCCGGACGGACGGGGCAAGCAACCGGCGCGGCGCTAGCCGCCGCGATTCGGTGGAAGGTGACCGGTTGGACGCGGCACCTGTGGTGCCTGCGGACCGGGGATGGAGCGGCGCCGCCGTGCCGGTCGATCACGGCCGCGCCTATCGCTTTCGTCGACTCACTGAAGCTCCTTCGGCTCGCTGAACAGGGGTTACACACTGCAAGGGGGACCGTGTCCCCACTCTCCGGCCGTTGCTCGCGGTCACCGGGCCACCTCGCCAGTCAGGCCGAAGCCCTGTCCCCTGGCCTTTAGCGGGATTGCAGCGTCCCCGCCCTGTGCATTCGTGCAGGTCAAGCACTTGCCACCCCGAGGTTTTCCGGGGCCGTTCGTTGACTAGCTTGCACTAGTCTGCTGTGGTGCACAACCCTCGTGAGTGATGCGCTGTAGTTCGCTGTGGTGGGTACGCTTCAGAGCATGACTGTCACAGGAGGGCCGAAGCCGAAAGCGGCGCAGGTCGCGGACGCACTTCGCGCGGACATCAAGAGGATGAAGCCGGGCGACAAGCTCCCGTCACAGCGCGAGTTGATCGACCGGTT
Source organism: Streptomyces sp. NPDC005492 (assembly GCF_040605995.1). NCBI lineage: Bacteria > Bacillati > Actinomycetota > Actinomycetes > Kitasatosporales > Streptomycetaceae > Streptomyces > Streptomyces sp. NPDC005492. Next base: position 322,371 of record NZ_JBEXDX010000002.1, on the reverse strand, counting down.
CGGGTTCGCGAGCCAGACGATCCAGAACGGCTTGGCCGCACTCAGGGCCGAAGGGCTCATTGTGTCGGCCGGGAACCTCGGTAACTTCGTCAGTGACGGGGCTTCCGTCAGCAACGACATGCACGACGACATCACGGAAATGCGCTCCCAGATTCAGGCGTTGACTGAACGGGTCGCAGCGCTCGAAGAACGTTCCGTCCCGGGTGGTGCGTGATCTGCAACCAGCATGCGAGGAACGGGAGTTGAGACGTAAGTGACAGCCAGGGGACGGAGAGTCGGAGGTGGGGACATGTCCAGTGACACCCCGGTGTCCCCTTCCCTGTCCCCCTGGCCCGCGGGTGAGACTCGGAGCAGGCACTCGGAGGAGGGCACATGACCGACGACAGGCCCGCATGGGCGCGGCGCATCGCTGCCGAGCGAGCGGCACGCGACTGGTCGCAGCGCGACGCAGTCAGGGCACTGCGGGTGCACGCTCCCACGGAGCTGCCCGCAGAGGAGAGCATGATTCGCCAGTGGAAGCGCTGGGAGTCAGGCCAGATGCCGAACGACTTCTACCAACCGATCATCGCGGCCCTCTTCGGCACCGTGACGCACGCGCTCTTCCCAGCGCCGGCACGGCGGGACGGCGACCGGGAGATCCTGGCGGCATCCGGCATGGAGACGCTAGAGATCGTGAGCCGTCTCAACCGGTCCGATGTCGACAACTCCACGCTCGATGCTTTGCGGATCACGGCGGACCGGCTCAGCTCGGAGTATCCGTTCATGCCGAGCGAGCAGCTCCTGATTGAGGGGCGGCAGTGGCTCCGGCGCGTCGTCGACCTTCACAAGAAGAGCCTCACGCTCGCGCAGCACCGCGAAGTTCTCGCGCTGTCCGGTTGGCTCGCGCTCCTGGTCGGCTGCGTCGAGTACGACACGGGCGCTCGTCACGCTGCCGAGTCGACGCGACAGGCCGCGCTCTCTCTCGCAACCGAGGCTGAGCACGCAGAGGTCGCCGGGTGGGCTCACGAGATGCGCGCATGGTTCGCCCTCACGACCGGCGACTACCGCGGCGTCATCGCAGCGGCGCGGGCCGGAGCGGACGCGGCGCCGCATCACGGCGTGGCCGTGCAACTCGCAGCCCAGGAAGCCAAGGCATGGGCGCGGCTTGGGGACCGCCGGCAAGTTGAGGTCGCGCTGGACAAGGGGCGACGGATGCTCGAAGCGATGCCGTACCCGGAGAACCTGGATAACCACTTCGTGGTGGACCCGGCCAAGTTCGACTTCTATGCGATGGACTGCTACCGCCTGGTCGGCGAGGACCAGCTAGCCCGTACGCTCGCCGAAGAGGTGCTGAGGGCAGGAACGGACTTCGATGGCACCGAGCGCTCACCGATGCGGAACGCTGAAGCCCGCGTCACGCTGGGCGTCACGGCGGCACGTGAGGGCGACTTGGAGCAGGCACTCATCATGGGTGAACGCGCCCTCGAAGGGGACCGGCAGTCGGTGCCGTCGCTCATCATGACCAGCCGCGAACTCGCCGCTGAGATGAAGCATCGGTATGCCACCGAACCCGCGGCACAGGACTACCTCGCACGGCTACACGCGCTCGGGCAAGAGAAGCCTGGATTCCTCCCGCAATAGCGACTCTAGAGTCGCTCAAAATGGCGGGTTACTGTCCCCAATCGCTCGCAACTTTTCTGCAATATCAGAATGCCCCAGCGCCTCAAGCTCCGAGGCCTTATTATCACGCAAGAATTCTGGAACTCCTCGAACTATCTCATCTAGCGTGCGCATTCCACCGAGAGACATAGAACTAACTTCCTGATATATCTGCACAAGCCTTGCACTCTCTCCCTCTCCTACGCCCTGAAGAATAACAACAGCATCGTCCGATGACCCATTACCCCAAAAATGTCGAATAGTGTGGGCGGCATCCTTAACCCCCCTCTCCCTACCTATGATCTTCAAAAGCCTAGTAGCATCACCCCTCAAGGAAGCAGACTTAAGCACCTGCACCGCAGCCCGAAGGCTCCTAACAGGTTTATTCCTGGCCACGCCACTCAAGAATGATTCGACATATTCATCCATCCCGGCCCGCCGCAGTCCAACGACGAAGATGGGCGTCTTTTCTGGCTCTTTAATTCGTGCGGCGATTGCCAAAAGATGGCGGGTCTCATCATTTGTGGATGACGCTCCGCCCCAGGGATCCCCCTCGCCCTTGAAGTGATCATTGAAAGCTGCCACGGTTTCCATGAGGTCCTTGGGTTCTTGCCGTGCCGCGACCGCTAGAAAGCCCCCATAATCCATTCCGGCTTGCCTGAGATGCCAAACTACCTCTGGAAGCCAATCCGATACAGGCTTCCCTCGCGATCCGTCGATAATTGCTATCACGTCAAGCATGCCAGCAGTACGGAGCGGAGCCAAATTCCAAGGGAGCTGTTCGCTTACGTCCCGCAAAGAGGCGACAGTACGATCCGATAGGGAACCTTGGGCTCCCGTAGCATTTTGTCGAGCGAACCGATCACGCCACGCTTGAATACCGGTGTCCAGTGGCGTCAGTGGCGCACCGATGGAACTCGCATACTCTGACAATGCCTCAACGATTGAGAGTACCTGCGCCAGATCCGGCAGACTCTTACCGCTCAATTTATCCTGGATCGTCGACCGAGCCATAGGGTTCTTACGACCCTGGTTCTCTACCAGCCTCCCAATAACTCGAATCGACGGATTTCCCGCCTTCACCCTCAGAGCCTGAAGTTCCGTCAAGAGCGTGCCGTCCACGAGCGTCCCTTTCCGTCCGAAACTGTCCGGGAGCGTCCGGCGATGTCCGGGGGGTATCGCAGAAGACTAGGTCACAGGCAGGGAAAGTGTCCGGCTTTTACCTAGATCCGTCCGAGGATCTGTTCTTCGCGATGCCGGACAGATCGAATGAGAGCAACGAAAAGTTCGGCATGTCTCTTAGGCGAAGAAAGAAGAGATTCGGATGAATCATCCAAGTAAGGTGCAAGGGTGGATGTACGTGTTCCTCACCGTGATGCTCGCGGCTATCGCCAACAACCGCAGCACCCAAGATCTCCAAGTTCTTGGATTTGCGATCATGAGTGTTGCGGCGCTGCACTACTGGACAGGTCGCCACGACTGACACCGGCCTAGCTGCCACCTGAGCGCTGTCGGGGGGTGCCCGGGGGCCAAACAGGGGGCCAAACGTTGCAGCCCCACAAGCACTGCCACGGACTCTCGTGGACAGTCACGGAGCGAACGAGCAGCCCTGATAGCTTGGTTGCAACGTCACGAGGGCCCTTGACCGCGTTCGGGACGAAGAGGTCGTGGGTTCAAATCCCGCCACCCCGACAGCTGTAAGACCAGGTCAGGGGCCTGATCCGCGAGAGCGGGTCGGGCCCTTGAGTGGTTTCTGAAGATCGCTGGGAGACATCTGGGAGGAGATCTTGGTCGGCTTCCCCCAGGGAGCGCTCGCCGTGGCTGCCCACCGTGAGGCGGCCAATCGTTCTTGGACCTGCACGTTCCGCGGATCTGGGCCCTCGGCTGGTCAAGAACAACATGCGAGACATGGCTGCCCCACGCCTCAGTGCCTCCTAATACTCCAGCTGTAGATAACGATCATGCCTGGTTCGCGGTTTGACGGCTGTAGTGGCTGGCTTGGGAACGGGCTTGATGACGACGTCTCCAGTGGGACCAGCTGAGCCAGTGGTCGGCCTCGTGGGCGGGTCGGACGATGAGGACGATGAAGAGTCGCTGGATTTCGTTGCAGGTCAACGGGAGCAGGTCGTCGGGGCCGGGGCGGAGGCGGTGCTCGTCGGCGCGGACGACGGCCAGGGCGTGGGCGAGCATGGCGAGGGTGACCCAGCGGGACCACGACGTGTAGCGGCGGAGTTGGTGCTCGTCCAGGCCAGCCAGGCCCTTGCCGGACTGGAACGTCTCTTCCACCCTCCACCGGGATCCCGCGACCCGCACCAGAGCTGTCAGGGGTACCGGCTCGGATGAGAAGCAGCGGTAGTAGGCGAGTTCGCCCGTGGTGCAGTTGCGGCGAATCAGCAGGTGGCGTAGGCCGGGCGCGGTGCTGGGCACCTCGATGTGAGCCCAGTCGTAGAAGCGATGTCCTTTGGCTCCGGCTCCGGCGGACAGCTTCTGCCAGGCCCGTTTGGGGATCTTCTCTGCCAGGGATTCCGCGCGGAACTTCCCGGCCCCGGTGGTGACCTCGTGGGTGCGGGCTACCGCGAGGACGTACCCGGTGGCGCGGTCCTCCAGGGCTGCGCGCAATGTGGGGTTGCCGCCATATACCTCGCCCCCAGCCACCCACGGTGCGTGGTGGCCGGAGTCCAGGAAGCGGGTGATCATGCGGGTGGCCAGTTCGGGCTTGGTGGCCAGTTCGGGCTTGGTGGCGAACGCGGTGTCCGGGTGGAGTCCGGCGGCCTGGCAGCGGTCGGGTTGGTCGGTCCACGAGCGCGGGATGTAGAGCTCTCGATCCAGTGCGGCGTGTCCGCGCCTGCCTGCGTAGGCGAGATAGACGGCGACTTGGGGGTTTTCGATCCTGCCCGCAGTACCGGTGTATTGACGCTGGACGCCGACGGTGTGGATGCCCTTCTTCACGTCGCCGGTCTCGTCGACCACGACCACCGCCTGGTCGTCGTGCAGGTGCTCGACCACATAGTCGCGCAGGTCGTTGCGGACGGCGTCGGCGTCCCACTTGGCCCGGCTCAGCAGGTGCTGCATGGCGTCGGGACTCGCCTCCCCGGCCCATTCGGCGACGGTCCAGCAGTTCTTCCGCGGCAGGTCCGCGAGCAGTCCCAGTACCAGGTGCCGTATTCGCCGTCGGGGTTCGACCCGGGCGAACCTGCCCGCGATGCGGTCCATCAGGCCCTCGAACGCTTCCTGCCAACGGGCAGCGTCTACCCTGTGACCTGCGGCCACCGCGTGATCGTTTGTCTTCACACACCGATGATCAACGGTGGCCGCACTTGCCAGTGCCAGTGGGGCGGGACGGCTCGTCGAAGGGGAAGCAGTGCTGGGATTGCTGGGCTTCTACGACGAACTCGACAACCACTCCGGCCAGCCGAACGGATCGATCCGTGACGCTGCCCGGCCCGTCGGCGAGCCGGACGAGGCGGACCTGGTGGCCTACCTGGACGCCGGCCATGTCCTGATCGACGTCATGGAAGCCGGGCACGACGTCATCACCGGCAGCGCCCACCGGCACTCTCCGGGATGCTCGTCGCTGGTGACGGACGGTACCTGGTTGTGGCGTCAGGACTTCCCGCACTACCTGGAAACCCACCACATCTCACTGCCCGAGACGTTCCTCGAACACGTCCGCAGCCTGAACTATCAGATGCCCGCGATCACTGTCGCGCAATTCGCTCCGCACTACGACGAGACCATGCCCCTGGTCGGCTGGGCCTCGGCTGTCCCGTGGCGATCGGCTGCGACCACGCTCGTCCCTGAACCACGAGCAGTGACCAGCAAAGCCCAGTTCGACGCGGCGATGCAGGACCAGGATCGGCCACACGGCGGCTGGGGCAAGCGGCGCAAATCGCGGAAATCGTAAGCGCCAGCGGCCCAAGAGCGATCTACAGCTGGAGTACTAGGCCGACGCTCGTACCGTCGTTCAACAAATCACAGTCGCCTTTTGGCGATCTGCACCCAAGCCTGTGGCGCGCTGTCACAGGCCCGGCATAGCGTCTCCCCCGGCAACGGGCTTTGCGGGCTTGAGAGCCTGTCGTGGCACGGGAAGGACACTTTCGTCAGTCAAATCCTGGACGGAGATGAGAGGGCCAGAACATACCGCTTCCAGCAGCTCTCGTTGAGCCGATTCCTCCTGCACCAGTAAGCCGAGGATGTTGAGCAGCGTGAGCAACTCAGTTGTCCAGTCAGGGGACCAACGACGGGCCACCACATGGTCGAGTTCCAGACGTCTCTTGCCTGCTGGATTCTTCCGACGATAGCCGAACCACTTGTCAAGGACGTTCATCCCGGAGACCTGATACTCCCTGGTGGATGGCGGCACCGGCGCGATACATCCCGAACCAATCCACAGACGCTGCTCTTCCAGTTCGTATCGGAGGGTCTGCGGCATCCCTTCCTCTGTATCCGGTATCTCTACGGCGCAGCGAGGACGATTTGAGGGAAGCCGTAGCGCCTCACGTGTGCGTCCTTCCGCCCGGTCAGCGAAGCGTTCCCCGTAGGTGTGCAACCACAGAACACGGCGACCGATGCCCACCACGCGGCCCCACAATCGAGCGTCACCAGTGAGGGGTAACCGGACACCAGGATTTTCGAGGTTTTCCCGGAAGCGCTCCGTGTAGGCGGGATGGGAGACCAGGCCAGCGATGTAGGCCAGGAAATCCTCATGCGTGACCGGCATGGAGAGTCGTCGTGAGAGAACGTCGAGCAGAGCGGGAGTGATGTTGGGGGATTCGCCCCGTGCATCACGGTAGAACGGCCGGACACAACCGCTGCGTCCGTTGAAGTAATGCATGTCAGGGATCAGCGCGCTGAAGACGAGGGCCGGTCCGTTGACGACGGGGTGGGCGTTCTGTTCCACGGTGAATACCTGCCGATCCCCCCTCACTCGCCAGAGCTCAGGACGCGCGACGACCATGAGCCGGTGATCCGGCAGGATCATCTGGCGGTCGAAGGAGCGATATCCCACTTGTACGGGGTCGGGCTGAGGCCGCTGCTCCTGTCGTAGGGGAGTCATGTCGTAGCCGTTCGTTTGGGCAAGAGGCTCCACTCTGCTGTCGATTGTGCGGTCTCTGGCTTCTCCGAAGAGTTTCCTGCGCTCCGATGCATCGGCGCCCAGGAAAATGCGCCATCTCCTGCGGAGCGTTGCCTCGTCCGGTGCGTACACCCAGACCCGGCCGGGTGTCACCCCGCGCGACGACCAGGGCATCAGGTCTCCGAGTAGAGGCGCGTTCGCCCATAAGTCGTCCCCTTCCGGAAGGAAGGGGTCGGTGCCGCCCGTCGCGCAATCTCGCCACTCGGGATCGTCGAGGGTCAGGTTGAGCAGGCGCCGGGTCTTGTCCTCTCGGTGCCCATGCACTTTCAGATGGTGTACGAGAGCAGCGTCCTCGCAGTGTTCGTCTCGTCGGCGTACGAATACCGCGATGCACAGCTCTTGAGCGACATCCGGGAAGAGGCGGTTCGCCACGGCAGATCGCTGGCCTTCGGGGGAAAGATCGATGACCCAGCCTTCGTCGGCTGATTTCCGTAGGTAGCGACGCATGCCTGCGAATGCACGACTCTTCAGCCAGGCTTTCGGAGTGATGTAGGCAACGACACCGAACGGTGCGTCATCGTGGGCGTCGAAAACTTTCCAGGTGCCCCAACGCCAGAAGAAAACATGCAGGTTGGACAGCTTCGACTCGTAGGTACCGTTGCCGGCCAGTCGGAAGGCGTCGAGGGGTGGATCCTCACCGACATTCGGATCACCTGCCTCGATCCATTTACCCGCGCCCCGAGTAACAGCATCGTGTGGTGGGTTGCCGATGACCACCATGACGCGCTCGTCCCGCTTGACCTTGTTGGCCTGTCGGCGGGACTCCGCGAGAGGGCGGTAGGTGTGGGGAATCCAGTTGAACTCGGCCCTCGGGTTGTCGAGAGTGTCGGCCACCAGGAGGCGCAGTCCTTGGCTGGGAGCAGCGGAGCCGTAATCCTTCAGCAGTGCATGCATCCGCAGGTCCGCCACGGCATAAGGGCCTATCTGCCGTTCGAAGCCGATGAGCCGCTGCCCCGCCATCTGCCGGAGCCGGGGACCGAGCGCACCGAGTCCCTCCTCCTCTGTGATGATGGCGGCCGCCCGCTTGAGGACAGACAGCAAGAACGTGCCCGTTCCCATGGCGGGGTCGACTACGACCACTTCCGATGACGCGAAGCCGGTCTCGATCCCGAACGACCTCTTCAGAATCGCCTCGGTTAAACGAACCATGGCCTCGACCACACCGTGCGGCGTGTAGTACGAGCCGGTGCGCACGCGCAGCTCACGGTCGTAGATCTGCAAGAAGTCCTCGTACAGGAGGAGGTAGGAGTCTCCGGAACCATCGTCGAGTCGGCTCCAATCAACGACTCCCACCACTCGCAGCAGGGTGTCGAGCGTGGTGGACAGATCTCCCGTCGCCGACTCTTCGGTGAGGACGTCGAGGGCCTTTCCCATCAGGGAGTGCCGCTTGCCCAGTTTCGCGGCGATGGCATGGACCGTTTCACCGTCGAAGGCGATGCCTTCGACCCTTGCGAGCAGCAGGGCGAACACCACTGTCTGGCCGAACTGCTCAACGAACTCGTCGTCAGTTGTCTCAGGGAAGAGAAGTCGTCGCCATTCTTCGGCGATCTCCGTGAACACGCGGCGGCGCCTGCCAGCCTTCTCCTGAACCATCGACTCGGCTACCTCGTCACAAAGCAGACGACACAAGCCGGCGACGGACCGAACCAACTGCTTGGTGGTACGAGGCGGCTTCGGCTGCCAGGTGAGGAAGTCATGAAGCACTCTGGCCAGGGCTCCGCCGTCGGGAGTGAGCCGGCCTCCCGATCTGAGGACCGAACCCTTCATCCGGGCAAGTTCCCCAGTGAGTTGACCGCTGCGGTACAGCGCAAACTCGTCCCCATCGCAATAAAGGACGTTGGGCAATAGTCGCAACTTCTCCCACTGGCCAGCACTGTCCCCAGTGAAGAGTGAGGGGTCCGCCCCGCGCCCCGGCTTCTTCAACTCGATGTAGCCGACGAGCGCTCCGTCGACTGACACGGCGTAGTCGGGCCTGGCCCGCAGGTCTACGAGCGGGACCTCACCGGTCAGCGTGATCGTGAATCCCAAGCGTCCGCCGACCGTCCGGATCAAGGTCTCCAGCGGGCCGCGGAGTTGATCCTCCTGCCACCCACCGCCCTTTAGCTTCGGAGTGACCTCGGCGCCGAAGGCGGAAACAGCCGCTCGCACGGCTTCCTCGTAGCTACCGCGTTGATTTGCTCGTACCGCCACGCCGCCCCCCTGACGGTCAAAGCGGCCGACGGCACCTGTGCAGACCTCACGGCCGCACCCTGCTCTCGAATGTGCTATGCCCCATCCCGACATCACGCTCTTACTGAATGTAAGGAGCAGGCAGCAGATTGTGAAGAGCGCGTCAGGTGACGACTAGGCCCTTGTGTGGCCCCTCTGAATAGGACGGATACCACCGTGAGTTCCCGAGCCACAGCCGACCCAGGCCACCGCCCGATCGGCAGCAGAAGTCTTTGGCTCCAAGCCACTGACCGCGGCAGCCTGATGGACAGGGCCCCCCGCTAGCGCGCAACCGGCGTTCAGCATGCGCGAGTTCGACCCCACCTCGAGTCCGTCATCGCCCCTCTGACTGCCGCTTCACACTCCCCAACCACAGCACGTCACGCGCCCGGGTCATGGCCACGAAGAGTTGGCTGCGCGCCAGTTCGTTGCGCTCGCGCTCGGTTTCCGAGGCTTGCGCGTCGGGTGTGCGGGTGCCGTTCGCCAAGGCCGCGTCGTACTCCGGGAGGTAGACGCGCTTGAACTCCAGTCCCTTCGCTCGGCGATAACTGCCGAGTTTGACGGCGTCGACGGGGCGGCCGTCGTAGTGCTCCAGCAGGCATACGGAGATGCCCGCCCGTTCAAGGAGCCGCTGGTAGTGGCCGATGGCGCGCATGGACGGACACAGCACCGCGGTGTCCGGGCGGGCCTCGGGCGGCAGGTCGCGCAGGGCATCCAGGAGGGCCTGGTCGTGCTCGGCCGGCGTCGGCTTCGATAGACGGATCACGTTGCCGTCGTGATAGGTGAGATCGACGTCTCGGCGGCCCGGCGTGGGGAGCCCGTCGATGTCCTCGAAGGAGTCCTCGGCGACGACCGTGAGCGCCGCGTCAAGGATCTCCTTGCTGTTGCGGTAGTTGGTGCGCAGCACTTGCCCGCGGTCGCCGCGGATGTCGATGCCGGCGTCGGACAGGCGGAAACCACCAGGGTAGACAGCCTGTTGGCCGTCGCCCACCAGCAGCAGTCCGTTGGGCGCGTCGCCGACGAGAGCATGTACGAGCCGTACTCCGACCAGGGTCAGGTCTTGGACCTCATCGACGATCACCGCCGCATAGCGGTGTTGTTCTGTGCTGCGCCGCGCTTCTGCCAGGGCGAGGGAGAGGATGTCGTTGAAGTCGTGGACGCCGCGCTCGATGCGGAGCGCTTCGTATGCCTCGTACAGGGCCCAGACGGCCTGCCGATGAGTACGCCGCAGACTCGCGCGACGGCGTCGGCGGGGCACCGTGGCGTACTCCTCGAAGGACGTGATGCCGCGCCCCTTGATGACGTGGTCGATCTCCTCCTTCCAGTATCCCGGGGCCGGGTCTATCTCGGTCAGGCAGCTCTCGCGGCCTACGTGCTTCCAGGCGAGGCTGAAAGCGGTCTGGGCCTTGTCTCCGTGCAACCGGACGGGGATACCGCTGTCACGCAGGAACTCTTGGGCCCAGGAGTGCAGGCTTCGGAAGTCGACCCTGTCGGCCACGGCGGGAGACATGGTCTTGAGGAAAGTCGCCTGCACCCGAGGGAGGTTGTTGGCGAAAGTGACGTACAGGAGCCGACCGGTGGTGCGCTGGGCGAGGTGTGCCGCACGGTGGAGGCCGACGACGGTCTTGCCCGTGCCCGCAGGACCGCTGATCCGTGCCGGGCCTGCCCAGTTGCGGCGCACCAGAGCCACCTGATCCGGGTGCAGAAAGGTCATCCACTGCTCGATCGGGGCCCGCAACGCTTCTTCCAGAGCCGCCTCGCGCAGTCCGTCAAGGTCGAACAGGCCGTCGGACAACTCTCCTTGGGGCTGCTCGTGAGGCGGGGACGGTAGCGTCTGCGTTACAGACGATCCCTCGTGTTCGGGGAAGATCCGCTCCAGATGGTCGGCGATGGCGCGTACAGATTCGGCGCGAAGTCGACTGCGCTCCGACAGCAGAGCAGGCCCGATCTCCTGCTCCCCCAGTAGCCGGATCCTGCCCAGCCCGGCATCGACGCGCTGCCCCGCGAAAACCATGAAGGGTTGAACCGCGACCGGGGACATCCCCAAGGACGCCACCGCGGACTCGGCCGCCTTCGTCACGGCCAGGAGCTTGGCCGCGTGCTCATCGCGGGGCTCTCCGCCGGCGCGGAGCTTTCCCTCCGAAACCTCTGGTGCGGAGCGCCAGTTCTTGACATCGAGAACGAACACACCGCCGGGACCAACCAGCAGCATGTCCACGTTGGCTGCCCGCGTTCCCGGCCACCTGCGGTCGACCAGTAACCGCCACCCGCGTGCTGTCAGGACCAATAGCTGGGCGGCGACCCTGCGTTCGCCCTCGCTGGCGGCTTCCCAACGGAGTGCCTGCCGCCGGGCCGTCTGCCACTGCTCCCTGAGCAACCGCTCCTGCCGCCGCGCCTCTTGCGCCCGCCGCGATGCCGATCCACCAGCCGCCATGCCTGCCCCCTTGTACGCAGAGTAGTGATCTTAAGACGATCAGCGAGGGACAGGGCAGGGCGCATAAGTGACCAAGTGCTTCCCCACCGAACGACTTCAGCCATGCGCGGTCACCGGGCACATAGCTGTAGCTGGTGGATCAGGGATCTGCGGTGAGTGGAGGGCCCGGTAACCGGTCTCGGGCACACGGGCAGCCGACCGCGCGTCGGCCGACTCGCCGTCAAACGGCAAGGTTTTGTCATGTCCCCAACCTGAGGGCAGGGTGGATATCCCCGTGACGGTCAGGACGTCGCGAGGGCACCGGGCCGTCATGGGGGTGGTCCGGTCACAGGCAGGGGATTCCGTGCCGGTCCTTCACGGGTCACCCGCACACGCCCACACGTTCCCCGGCGTACAGCCGGGCTCGCCGACATCTGTCATCAACCGTACTCGCCCTGCTCCTGGGCCTGTTGGGTGTCTTCGTCGCACCCGGCATCGCAAGCGTCGATCCCGGCGACCCGAACCCTCATTTGATCGACTGGACCGTCGTCGACGCCTTCCGGGGTACGGCGGGCAACGACATCCCGTTGCGTGAAGGGCAGACCGACTGCAAGAGCCCCGAGTGCAACCCGCCCGTGGACGGCTTCGGCAGGCGTCACATCCTGGAACACGGTGTGGTGCCCGACCACGAGGACATCCAGAAGACCATCGGCACAGAGGGCTTCTGCATCCCCGCCCCGGACAACCGGGTGATCTGCACCAACACGGACGCCAGCCTCGTCGTCGTGTACGTCACCCACAACGACCCACGCTCGGGCGACGGAAGGCCGTTCGGGATCATCACCGCCTACTACTTCCTGCCCTGCTTCCAGGCCGCTGACTGCACAGGGCCCGAGCAGCCCCACAAGGTGGACACAGCCCTCACCTACACCGGTGCCGACCGCGCGGTGAACGGGTCACCGGCCGTCCTGTCGGCGAAACTCACCAACAACTTCGGGACGCCGATCGACGGCCGTGCCGTGCGGTTCGCCCTGGGCACAGGGGCCACGCAGCAAACGTGCACCGGCACCACCACGGCATCGGGCACGGCAACCTGCACCATCGACTCCGTCGACCAACCGCAAGGGACATCGAACGCCGTGCCTGTCGCCGTCACCTTCAGCGGCGATGACGACTACAACCCGTCCAGCGCGGTCGCCGAACTGGGCCTCACCTCGCCGACGAAGCTCGACTACACCGGCGTGACGCACCTAGCCAACGGCACTCCGGCCCAACTGGCCGCCAAACTCCCCGACTTCCACGGAGACGCGGTTCCCGGCCACAGCGTGCACTTCACCCTCGGCACCGGGGACGACCAACAGACATGCACCGGCACGACGAGCGACGCCGGGATCGCTACCTGCACCGTCGCCTCGGTCGACCAGCCACTGACCGACTCCGCCACCGTTCCGCTGCGCGCGTCCTTCGCCGGTAACGCCGGCTACCTGGCCTCCGACACCTCCGTACAGCTGAAGCTCCAGTACGCGACGGGCCGTGCCTACGGCATCTCGGCGCACATCGACCTCATCGGCGTACCGCTTTTGGAGATCGATCCGCAGCCCGACACCGGAACCGTCCGCACGGCGGACGCGACCACGACCGCCACGCCGTGCTCGGCTGAGTACGACTCGGTCCTGCTGTCCGTGCAGAAACTGTGCCCCAAGGTCACCACGACACTCGCCCCCGGCAAGGTCACGGCGGCCTCGACCGTGGCGCAGGCACGCATCGGGCTGCCTGGTGTGCCGGTCATCGAGGTATCCGGACTCACCGCGACCTCCAGCAGCCAGTGCGGCAAGGCCACGGGCAGCACCAGGCTCACCCTGAAGATCGCGGGAGTTCCGGTTACCGTGTCGGGGGATCCGAACACGGAGATCCGGCTCGTCGGAGGTGGCCGGCTCATCGTGAACGAACAACTGCCCTCGACCGGGGCCGACGCCGGTCTCGAGGTCAACGGCGTCCACCTCGTCCTGCCCGCCGACGGTGGTGAGGTCGTCCTGGCCTCGACGGACAGCGCGATGCACAACTGCGGTGACTGACGTCCCCGCCGACTGGGGCGGACCGGAGGAATACACGGACGTATTCCTCCGGTCCGCTCTCCGGGCCGCCCACGATCTCTGTGAACGACGGGGCGCCGAACTGGAGTCGCTCACCTGCGAAATCGTACCCGGCACCACGGGCGACATGGTCGTAGCCGCCACGACCGTGATCATCTACCGCGGTCGCCGTTGCGTCTTCCGTCGCGGGATCTGGCCACCGAGCCACCCCGCCACCATCCGAGCCGCCATCTACGCATCCGTCCTGGAGGAGCGCCTGATGACACGCGTGGTCTCCCAGCTCGGCGACGACACATCGTCAGTCGACCTCTGAGCCGCGCACTCACGAATGTCGGGTCCATGCGCGATTCCCTATCTCGAACCGGACAGGGACAGCACCTGGAAGGCACCGAAGCCGAACTGGCCGAGGTACTTCGCCTTCCGCATCTGGCTTCTTACCGAGGGCTGCACGCATCGATGTGTACGAGGTGACGGACTACGACGTGGTGCGCCGGTTGCCGACATAGACGGGTTTCCGTTCGAAACCACCATGCCGTTGACGACGCGCTCTACTACACCGTCACCGCGCAACTCCAGGGCTCCGGGGACATCAACTGCTCGGTGACCGTCAACGGTCACACGAAGAAGGGCCACGCGTCCGGCGGCTACAACATCTGCGACGCACAACTGAGTTCCGGCCTGTTCGGCGACTGGAAGTGACAGGGCCGCAGCCGAGAGCCGGGGAGAGGGAAGCCTGGAGGGCCAGGCGCGACGAGATCCGTATCTCCTGATCTCCTGCCTCAAGCAAGCGTTCCCAGGCCTTCTCGCCAGAGCGTGATCACGCAGGCCTTCCGCGCCCCCGCACCGGGGTGACGATCAGCGGCGGGCCCGACCCTCGCGTCGGGGCTCGGGGAGCGAGTCGGCCCCCCGCTGTGCTGAGCAGCACTTTGAGGGCCGGCGCTGAATCCAGCACCGGCCCTCTGGCATTCGCCCCGAGTGATCAACGCACTCAGTACGACAGCGCGTCCTGCGCATCCGACAGCCAGTACGTCACCCGCAGCGAGTCGTCGACGTAGACGCCCTTCGTCGGCAGGGTCGGCGTCGCCGCCGGGCTGATGCTGTTGTTGGCGCGGTCGAAGAAGTAGACGGAGAGGGACTTGGCGGTGTGGCCGTTGGTGCCGCTGCCGTCGTTGCCGCCCGAGAGGGCCACGCCGGCGTAGCCCGACTCGCCCGGGGCGAGAGACGTGACCGCCTGCGGCTGGGACTCCTTCATCACCGGCGGTACCGACTGGGCGTCGCCGAAGTTCACGGCCGGGTAGTAGTAGAGGTCGCAGATCTTGGAACCGGTGTTGGTGACCGTGAGCAGCATGTGGTTGATGGGCCTCTTGACCGTCTGCGCGGTCACCTTGGTGTTGGCGCCGCTGCACGGGACGCTCGCCGCGGACGTGTCCGTGCCGGAGCCCCCACTCGACTTGCTGCCCCCGGACCCCTTGCTGCCGCCTGTCGAAGAGCCCCCCGTCGACGAGCCGCCCGTCGAAGAGCCACCCGTAGACGAGCCGCCCGTAGACGAGCCACCCGACGTGGAACCGCCGGCCTGTCCCGCCGTACCGGTCTTCGTCCCGGCCGGTTCCGGAGTCGCCACCGAAGAGGAAGAGGAGGACGACGACGAAGAGGGAGAGACCTGGTTGGCCGCGCCCTCGTCCTGTACGCCCAACTTGTCGTTGCAGGCCGTGAGCGAGAGCGCGGCGAGCGCGACGGTCGCGGCGGAGGCGAAGAGACGGGTGCGGGTACGGGAACGGGTGCGGGCGGTGAACGTGGACATGGCTGTATCCCCCTCGGAAAGTGGTGACTGGCGGGCCGCCCATCTGTTCGGCGGGCGGCGTGCTTTGATGACCGCAGCCTGTGCCGCTTTCCGTCCCAGCAGCTAGGACAGCCGGGATATACGGGAACCTGGAACGTTCGCACGGGCTCTCACCTGGGGGAACAATGACTCCCTGGAACACCTGACTGGAATGGGGGAAAGGTGGCGACGCCTGAGGAGACAGCCGAGTTCGCGGCGCTGATACGGGAGCTCAAGGACCGTTCGGGGCTCAGTTACGGCGTGCTCGCGAAGCGGCTGCACATGAGTACGTCGACGCTGCACCGCTACTGCAACGGCGACGCCGTACCCACGGAGTACGCCCCCGTGGAGCGGTTCGCCCGGCTCTGCAAGGCGTCCCCGGAAGAACTCGTCGAGGCCCACCGCCGGTGGATCCTGGCCGACGGGGCACGCCAGCGGGACCGGAGGGCTGCCACGGAGGCGGCCACCGAGACGCCCACCACGGCAGATACACCACCGGAACCGGGCACGGAGGCGACCACCGAGCCCACCCCCGACCCCACCCCTTCGGCGAGCCGACCCTCCGTACAAGAACCACAGCCCCCCGTACGCGGCAACCACAACCGCCGCCGCATCACCCTCCTCACAGCCGCCGCCGTAGCCGTCGTCCTCGCCGCCACGGCCCTCGTCCCCCGCCTGGTGTCCGGCGGTGGCGACGACCAGAAGCAGGAGGCGGGCTCCGTGACCGCCACCAAGCGGGGCGCCCATTCACCGACCGCCTCCCCGACGGCGGCGTCCACCTCCTCGCCCTCTTCCTCCGTGTCCCCTTCCGACACCGCGAGTCCGTCCCGGTCCGCCACCACCGGCGGCGACGTCTCCGCCTCCCAGAGCGCGAAGTCCGGCGGGGACGCGGACGTGGCGACGGAGGTTCCGCTGACGGTGACGACCCGGCCGTACGCCTGGGAAAGTCCGTGCAGCCAGACCTACCTGGTCGACCGTTCGCAGGGGAAGCTGCCGCCTCCGCCGACCGAGCAGGACGCGCCGAGCTGGGTGAGCGCGCTGGGGGCCGTCTCCGCCGACAGCCAGTACCTCGAACTCACCGTGCAGGGCACCGGCCACGACACCGTGGTGCTCAACTCCCTGAACGTACGGGTGGTCGGCAGCGGTGCGCCGGTCGCCTGGAACGCGTACACCATGGGGTACCTCGGGGTCGGCTGCGGCGGTGGCGTCCCCACGCACTCCTTCGACGTCGGGCTCGACGCGAGCCGCCCGGTGGCCACGCCCAAGTCCGGGCAGACCGGACTCCCGTACAAGGTGAGCGAGAGCGACCCCGAGGTCCTGTACATCACGGCCGCCGCCGCGTCCCACGATGTGCGCTGGTACATGGAGCTGGCGTGGACCAGCGGCACCCGCCACGGTGTGCTGCGCATCGACGACCAGGGCAAACCGTTCCGCACCAGCGGCATGGCCGGACGCCCGCGGTACATCTACTCGCTGGACGACAGCGCGTGGGTGCCCTTTCAGGGCGACTGAGGGGGCCGCCACGCCGTCACGTTGACACGGACCGTCCCCGGACGTTGACTGGCAGCACGGCGCAGGGCAGTGGCCGGTACCCGGACGATCCCCCAACGCCGTCAGGCGGAACGGAAGCGACCCCCGATGATGTACGACCAGACACGCGCCCAACAGCCCGCGAGCCAGAACCGGGGCTCCTCCGAGCGCCGCACCCCGGGCCCGGAGCCGCTGCTCCCGGCCGGCGAACGGGACCAGGTCCTCCAGCGCCTGCGGCACGCCCTCAACACCTTCGCCGACGCCCCGGGCGACGCCCTGGAAGAAGCGGAGAGCGCCTACGACGAGGCCACCGCCCACCTCGTGAAGGCCCTCGCGGCCCGACGAGAACTCCTCCGCGCCGGCTGGGCCGACCAGGACCCGGAGTCCCAGTCCGAGGAACTCCGGCACGCGCTGCGCCAGTACCGCGAGATCACGCAACGCCTGCTTCAGCTATAGCCGCCCGCACTCCCGCGTGATCGCGTGATCGCCGCCTCCACCGCCCCGACCCGCTCCGCCAGCACCCCGAGAGCCACCACCGCACGGCTCAACGGATCGCCCTCCGCCGCACCCCGCTCCCGCCCGTATGCCGTCTTCAACTCGCCCCACCGCACCGCCTGTTCGCGGCTCAGCGTGCCCCGCAACTCCCCCAGCTTCAGCAGGTTTGCCTCCGCCCCCGACCCCAGCGTCTGCGCCTCAGCCGCGTAGTGGTCGTCCAACACCGCCGACAACTCACGGGAGTTCATCACCGGCTCGATGCGCCGGGCGATCCGGTTCATGGTGCGGTACGACCCCTGGAGCCGGAACGGCGGTTCCGTGCGGTCCGTGTCCGTCGTCGCCGCCGACGCCATGTACGCGGCGTTGACCGCCAGCACCGTGGCGCGGGCGGTGACCAGATGCCCCAACACCGCGACGATCCGGGCCAGTTCGGCGGGCGCACAGGCGTAGGAAAGCTGGTCGGCGCGGGCCGTCGCGTCGCCCTGCGCCAGTCGGAGCAGCAGGTCCAGGTCGTCCCGGTCGCGTCCGGCCAGCGGGGCCAGTACGGGGTTGGAGGTCAGCGCGTTCTCGATGAAACTCAGGGCGAACACCGCTTCCTTGCCGGTCAGTACATCACCGAGGTTCCAGACGTCGGCACGGTTCGCCAGCATGTCGGGGACGCGGAACCGCCCGCCCGACTCGGTGTACGGGTTGCCGGTCATACAGACCGCGAACCGCTTGCCCCGCAGGTCGTAGGTGCGCGGCGCTCCCTCCCACACGCCCTCCACCCTTCGCGTGGCATCGCACAACGGGATGAATTTCTGGAGGAGTTCGGGCGAGGTGTGCTGGATGTCGTCGAGGTGGAGAAGCACGTTGTTGCCCGCCGCCAGCGCGAAGTTGACCTTCTCCACCTCTTGGCGGGCGGTCGCGTTCGGCGCCTCGGCCGGGTCGAGGGAGGTGACGCCGTGGCCGAGGGCCGGGCCGTTCACCTTGACCAGCAGCAGGCCGAGCCGGTCGGCGACGTACTCCATGAGGGTCGTCTTGCCGTATCCCGGCGGGGAGATGAGCAGCAGCAGACCGCCCGAGTCGCCGCGCCGCCCCTCCCCCGCCGTACCGATCTGCCGGGCCAGGTTGTCGCCGACCAGCGGGAGGTACACCTCGTCGACCAGCCGCCCCCGCACGAAGGACGACAGCACGCGCGGACGGTACTCGTCGAGCCGCAGGCGCGCGCGTTCCGCCGCGACCAGGGCGGTACGGCGGCGCTGGTACGCGCGGTGGGCGGGAACCTCTGTCGCCCTGAACTCCCGTGTCCGTGCCAGGAGTTCGTCGACCCGGAAAGAAAGAGAACCAGCCTCGATCCGCGGGTGCGTGCCCAGCAGCCCCCCGACCGTCTCCGTCACCCGCGCGTCCGACTCGTACCGCGCAGCGTCCGGACAGAGTTCGGCCGCGACCGCCTCCGCCAGGTCCCCCGGGTCGACCTCGGTACCGGACGCCGTCGTGTACGCCGTCAGCCACGCCTCCACCAACTGGCGGCGCGCACCCGGGTCGTCGAGCGCCCGCACATCGTCGTCGTAGGCCGAACCACCCACCGTGCGCCGGAACTTGTCGAGCAGCGTGCGCGCGCCCGCGCTGATCACGAAGCCCTCGGGGGCGGTGGTCAGTTCGTCGAAGAGGTAGGCCGCCGCGCTCTCCCCCGTGCGTTCCGCCAGCTCCGCGAGGAAGCCCGCGACGGCGGGGGTCGGTCCGAACGTGTCGCGGGCCCGTGCGAGCGATCTCGACCGAAGGGTCCAGCTCTCCCGTTCCGCCGCGCTCGTGCCGTGTGTCCAGAACAGCAACGCCGTTGCCCTGGCGGCCGGTTCGTGGCGCAGCAGGCCCGCGGCCTCGTAGCGGTGGAGCAGGGCTGTGAGGATCTCGGTCGCGTCGTGGTCGTGCACACCTCGTTCGTAGCCTTCGTCGTACGACTCCTGCGCGGCCCGGCGGACCAGGGCCGCGAGGTCGGGTTCCTGGGCTAGGGCCGGTGCGCCGTGTTCGTCGAGGAGGCGGGCGGCGAGGTGTTCCGCGCGGTAGACCGCCGGTGACTCCGAGGGCAGCGGGCGGTCCCAGAAGGCGCGGGTGGCCGCGAACTCCGGGTCGGTGACCGGGGATCGGTAGTCCGTGCCGGTGAGGGCGAAGGCCAGGCCCTCGCCGGAGGGGACCAGGGTGAGGTCGAGGGGCTCCGTGTTCACGGCGAAGCGGTGGCGGCCCAGGCGCAGGGTCCGGCCGCCGTCCGTGTAGAGGTCGGTGCGGTCGCGCAGGGCGCGGGCCGCCTCCTCGCGGGCCGCCGCGAGCCGGCCGGTCAGCTCCTCCGCGCGCACCTGGTCGCCCAGGTCCCGGAGCCGGTCGGCGCTGCGGCGGATCTTCGTCACCATCGGGTCGGAGGCGAAGTACGTGCTGACCGCGTCGGTGTCGGCGAGTGTGGCCGCCCGGCGCGCCACGGTCTCCAGGACCCGGGTCGCCGAGGCCGCCAACTGCTCGGCCCTGCGCGCCCGTTCGTCGGCCAGGGTCTGCTTGCGGCCCGAGAAGGTCTCGTAGATCTCGGTGCGTCGGTCGGTCAGTCGGTCGAGGAAGTCGTCGAAGTCGGTGAAGCGTGCTTCCAGGTTCTCCAACTGGACCAGCAACCGAGCCAGTTGGGTGTCGCAGGCCTCAGGTGTCGTCGCGTCCGCGAGGGCGCCGGTCACCGACTGACCGAGCAGCGCGAACTCGGCCGCGAACTCCGCCCTGCCCTCCCGGTCCTGGAGTTCTCTGCGGCGGGCGTCCAGCGTCGCTCGGGCCCGGTTGACCCCGCCCAGCACCTCGGCGATCCGCTCCAGGATCGACGTACGGACCGTGGCATCGCCGATGTCGAGCCCGGCGATCACCTCGGTCACCGTCCGCAGCCCGTCGGTGAGTTCGTCGAGCCGGGTGGTCACCGGTGCCGCCCCGGCGACCGTGACCAGCTCGCCCGCCTCCGCGACCAGCGCGTCGATCAGCTCGTGGTGCCCGGCGAAGGCGTCCTCGCGCGCCAGGAACGCCACCGCCCGCTGCCCGAAGGCCCCGAGGTCCGCCTGCACCCCGGCCGCCAGCTCGTCGATCCGCGCGGTGTCGGCGTACCGCATCTCCTTCAGCGTCAGCAAGTGCCCCTGCGCCCGCCGGAGTTCGGTGAGCCCGGCGACCCAGCCCGCCGCGTCCCGGGGCACCTCGCCGCGCAGCCGTCGTACGAGCGCGGTGAGCCGGTCCGTGGCATCGGCGAGGGCGTCGGCGGCCCGGGCGGTCAGGGTGCGGACCGTCTCGAACTCGCTCAGGACCTGTTCCGCTGTGACCCGGACGTCGGCCAACGGGCCGCCCAGATCGCCGAGTTCGGCGTCCCCGAGCCAGTGGTACGAGTCCGCCGCGCGGACACACGCGGCGACCAGCGCCTCGTACATCTCCGTCGTGGGTTCCATCCCCGCGACCGCGCCCGTCAGGGACAGACAGTCGGAGATCCCGCGCACGAGATCGGCGTTGCCCACCCTGAACAGCGGCCCGGGGCCGGTGAGTTGAGCGGCCGCGTGGGTGTCGGAGACGTACGGGGTGCGCCAGATCCGCACCGGATGGACGCGGGCCGCTTCCCCCTCGCCGACCTCGCTCAGCACCATCAGCATGCCGTCGTCGAAGAGCGCCCAGCCCTGGCAGGACAGCGGGGTCGCGATCTCCTTGCGGATCAGGTTGTACGGCAGCAGGAGGCTACGGCCCGGCACCCGCGCCCGGTACGCGAACAGCACGTCCTCGCCGTTGGGCGAGTGGACGACACGGGCCAACTCCAGTCCGGCGACGTCCACTTCGAAGGTCTTGTACGCCCCCGTCGCCAGGCAGTACCCGCCCGGGAAGACGATCCCCTGCTCCTCCGGCAGCCGCCTGCACGACAGACCGATCCGGTCGAGTCGTACGACCCCCTTGGTCAGCGTGTTGAAGACCAGGAAGCGCTGTGCCTCCTCCTTGTACGGCCGGACGCGCAGCAGCACCAGCGCGCCCACCCGCGCGTACGCGATCTCCGCGTCGGCCGGCGACTGCAACGGCTCGTCCACCGGCTCGGAGTAAATCCCCTCCCCCGTCTCGGTGTTGTCCTCCACCTTGACGGTGAGGGTGCCGCCGACCGTGTCGACGTACAGCCCGTCCTGGATCCGGACGTGCGGGTGCCGACCGGGGACATGGTCCTCGCGGGTCGTCTCCGTCCACTCGAAGTCGTACGGCGGCGGGAGGACGTGGTCGCGTTCGCCGTGCGCGTCCAGGAAGGTCGCCGCCCGGCCGTCTCCGGTCAGCGCCCAGCGCAGGACCCGGATGTCGTCGGCCTTCTCGCCGGTCCGGAAGACGGCGAGCAACTTGCCGTCGACGCGTCGGAGTTGGAGCAGTCGGGCCTGGCGGTAGTAGCGGTGGAGGGCGGTGAACTCCCGCACGAAGTCGGGGTCGTCGAGCAGCCCGGGTACGGCGTCCTCGGGCAGCCGGCGCAGGTCGTGGCGGTCGTGCGGGGCGAGGACGTCGGCCACCGTCGTCTCGCGGGTGATGCCGACCGATACCTGGTGGCCGAAGAGCAGTACGTCCCCTACGGCGACGATGTCGCTCGGCACGGCCGGGTGCTCGGTGTTCAGGCGCTCGGTGCCGGTGAGTTCGAGGCGGGTGGAGCCGAACTCCTCGGTGCGGCGGGCGTTGAGCGCCTCCGCACGTCGGGCGAGTTCGGCGGCCTGTGCGGCGAGGCGGTCGCGCAGGACCTCGTAGGTGCCGGTGTCCAGGCCGGTGGTCATGGGTCCCTCTCAAGGAAGCACGATCAGAAGAGTCGCTCGGGGATGTGGTCCGGAACTGCCGTCCCCTGTGCGGCAGTTCCGGACCGTCGGTGGGGTCAGGCCTTCACCGGGTGGCCGTTGAGCGCGGCCAGCGGAGTGTCCGCGAGGCCCAACTCACCAGCCTTGTCCAGCAGTTGCCGTAGCTGCCCCGCGTTCGCCGTGTCCGACGTCATCAGCCGCGTGAGCAGCGCGGACACGGTGAGGTTCTGCACGTCGGCCGTGGAGACCGAGCCGAGGACGCGGGCGAGGTCGTCGGCGATGTTCGACGTGCCGTCCAGCCACGGACGCGCCAACGCCTGTGCCGTTTCGGAGTTCTGGACGAAGCCGTCGACGCCGCGGCCGAAGGAGATCGACGAGATCAGCCGGTCGAAGAAGACCGAGTCGCCGCCGACGATGTCGATGTCGGCGTTCTCCAGACCGGTCGCCAGCACCGTGGCCTGCGCCTCGGCGACCTGCCGCTGCACATCGAGCCCGGCCAGCCGGATCTCCTTCTCGGCCTGGAGCCGCAGCCGGTACTCCTCGTGGCCGCGCGAGGCGTCGTCGAGGGCGGCCATCGCGGCGGCCTTCTCGGTGAGCCCCTCCGCCTCGGCCTTCAGCTTCTCTCCGATGCCGGTGGCCTCAGCGAGCGCGTTCGCCCGTACGCCCTCGGCCTGCGCGAGCACCTTGGCCTGCGCGCCCTCGGCCTCCGCGAGCGCCTTGGCCCGGGTGCCCTCGGCCTCCGCCCGCAGGCGGGCCTCGGTGCCCTCCGCCTCCGCCCGCAGCCGCGCCCCCGTGGCCTCGGCCTCCGCGCGGCCGGCCTTCACGGTGACCTCGGCCTCCTTGTCGCGGACCTGGACCTCGGCGAGTCCGGCCGCGGCGGCCTCCGCCTGGATGCCCTCGGCGAGCCGCAGCTTGGCTCGGGCATCGAGGTCGGCGGACTTCAACCGGGCCTCGGCGAGGGTGAGTTGCTCACCGGCGCGGTGCTTGGCGGCGGCCTCCGCTGCCTCGGCCGCCTTGATGTCCTTGACCAGCTTCTCCTGCGCCTCGGCCTCGGCGGCGATGATCACGGCCTGCCGGGTGCGCTCCGCCTCCTCCACCACCCGCAGCTTCTTGATGGCCTCCTCCTGCTCGGCCACCGTACGGTCCACGGCGATCCGCTCCCGCACCACGTCCGCGACCTCGCGGCGCTCGGCCTCGACCTCCTTGTCCTTGGCGATCCCGGACAGCGAGGTCTCCCGTTCGCGGGCGATGACTTCGAGGAGGCGGTCCTTCTCGATGCGCTCGTTCTCGACGGCGATGACCCGCTCGCGGTTCTTCTGCGCGACGGCGATCTCGCGGGCCTGGTTCTCGCGCTGGACGCCGAGTTGCTCCTCGGTGCGGAGGAACGCGGTCTGCGCGCCCAGCCGTTCCTCCTCCTGCACCTTCGCGGTGGCGGCCTCCTCCTTGGCGCGCAGGGTCTCCACCTCGCGCCGCTGCCGGATCTCCGCCTCGGCCTGCCGGCGCTCCAACTCCAGGATGGTCTCCCGGGCGTCGACGTTCTGCCGGGTGATCTCCTTCTGCTCGGTGCGCTGGAACTCGTTGGTGCGTACGTGCTCGATCGTCGTCAGCTCGGTGATCTTGCGGATGCCCTGGGCGTCCAGGATGTTCTGGTTGTCGAGTTGAGTCATCGGCGTCTGTTCGAGGAAGTCGATGGCCGCGTCGTCGAGGTGGTAGCCGTTGAGGTCGGTGCCGATGACCTGGATGATCCGGTCCCGGAACTCCTCGCGCTTGGTGTAGAGATCGACGAAGTCGAGCTGTTTTCCCACGGTCTTGAGCGCCTCGGAGAACTTCGCGGCGAAGAAGTCCTGGATCGCCGCCGGGTCGCTCGCGGTCTGGGTGCCGATGGCTTGCGCGACCTTGATGACGTCCTCGACGGTCTTGTTGACCCGCACGAAGAAGCTGATGTGGATGTCGGCCCGGATGTTGTCCTGGCAGATCAGGCCCTCGCGGCCGGTGCGGCGGATCTCGATGGTCTTCACCGAGATGTCCATGAACTCGGCCTTGTGCAGCACCGGCAGGACGACCGCACCGGTGAAGGTCACATCGACCTTCTTCGTCTTGGAGACGATCAGGGCCCGCCCCTGCTCCACCTTCCGGAACAGCCGGCCGACCATCAGCAGCAGGGTGAGCGCGATGAGCAGGACAACGGCGACGAACACACCGATGCCCACGGTGATGGCGTTCATGACATGGGTCCTCAAGGGATGAGAAGAAGGGTGGTGAAACGAACGTGGGCCAACAGACGTGGGCCAACGGTCGTGGGCCAACTGGCGTCGGCCAACGGTCGTAGGCCAACAGGCGTTGACGACCTACCCCGGGTGGCCGCCCAGGTTGCCGCCCGGACCGGTCCTCGGGTCCAGCGCACTGTCGTAGGGCGCGACCCAGAAGAACTCGCCGATCTCGTCGTAGGCATAGAGCAGTCCGGTGCTGCCATGGGTGAGAGCGCCGTCGTCGTTCTGGCGCACCTGGACCACCGCGGCCGACCCGTCGACGGCCCTGACCTCGGCCTGCCCGAACGTCCCGTCGACCCGCCCCGTGCGGATGGTGCAGGTCAGTCCGACGAAGTCCAGCCGGGACGGCCCTGCCTCGTCGGGGAAGAGGCGGTGCAGGGGTCGTACGAGCACCTTGGTCGTCCGCCAGGAGACGAACACCGCGCCCAGCAGCACAACCACCCCCACCAGAACGCCGATCGGGCCCGACGGGACGAGCAGCACGCTCGCGCAGAAGCTGATCAGCCAGCCGACGGCGACGAACAGCGAGAAGGCGAGCGTCACCGGGACCCCGCCCAGCCACCGGACGTCGCCGTGCGCGCGGGAGTGGAGGTGGGCATGGCCGTGTCCGTGGGCGTCGGCCGCGCCGAGCGCGACCAGCAGCCAGTACAGGACGACCACGACGAGCGCCGCGGTGAAGACGATGGCGGGAAACCCGATGGCGGCCGCGACGAACGCCCCCATGGTCCCCGCCCCCGTTCCCTCGCTCGCCCTGACAGCCCACGGGGATGCGCGGATCGCGGTTCCGGTGCAGGACACCTGCCGGTGTCCGGCACCGGATCCTTCCGCGGTGCTCCCCTGGCGCCATGGTGCGCGCGGGGTGCGCGCCCGCGCATTGCCGGAACCCGGCAGTGTTCATTAGGGTCTTGATGCCGGTGACGCGCTAAGAAAGCGTTACCGGGGCGTCAAGAAAACAGGGGGCGGAGTTGCCGGAGCGCGGGATGCCTGAGCAGTATCTGGCGGGGTACGCGCAGCTCCTGGCGGAGGTGGCCGGCACCGGACGCCGCCTGACCCGGGCCGAGTTGGAGGCCCGCCGCACCCTGGGCGAGCAGGCGGCCGAGGCGGGCCACGGACTGCGTGCCCTGGTCAGCGCCCATCTGACCGCCACCCGCACCGCCTGGCCGCAGACCCCCGGCTCCGCCGACTGCGTCCTGGCCGCGGTGCAGCAGGCCGTCGACGCCTTCGCCGAGGGTTACGACCGCGCCCAGCGCCTCGCCGTACGCCAGGAGGAGGCGGCCCGGCGGGAGTTCATCGACGACCTCCTCTACGGCCGCAGCGACCTGGGTCGGCTCGCCGAACGCGCCGAGCGCTTCGGCCTGCGCCTGTCCCACACGCACGCCGTCGCCGTGGTGCAGGGCCCGACGCCGTACGACGAGAGCGCGCCCGTGCCGCGTCAGGTGGAGCGCGCGATGATCAGCCGTTTCGGTGACCGCAACATCCTGCTCACCACGAAAGCCGGCCGGATGCTGTGCGTCGCGCCCGGCGACCAGGACGAGGTCCTCGCCCACTTCGCCAAGCAGTCGTACGCGGCGGCGGAGGGCACCCGCGCGGCGATCGGCCGGCCGCGGCCGGGCGCGGGCGGGATCGTCCAGTCCTACGAGGAGGCCCTCAACACACTCGAACTGGCCGAGCGGCTCGACCTGGAGGGGCCTCTTCTGCGCGCCGCCGACCTGCTGGTCTACCCGGTGCTGACCCGCGACCGACAGGCCATGGCCGATCTGGTGCTGGACGCGCTGGGCCCGCTCACCAGGGCGCGCGGCGGTCCGCGACCGCTGCTGGACACCCTCGCGATGTACTTCGACTGCGGCTGTGTGGCCGCGGAGACGGCCCGCCGGCTCTCGCTGAGCGTGCGCGCGCTGACCTACCGCCTGGAGCGTATCCACCAGCTCACCGGTGCGGATCCGGCCAATCCCGGCCAGCGGTACACGTTGCAGACGGCGGTGATCGGGGCCCGTCTGCTGGGCTGGCCCGACAGCGAGTTGTGAGGGCCCGGCGGGCAGAAAAAAGCGACCCCGCGCCCGGATGGATCGTCGGCGGCGTGGTCGCTTGAGGTGTTTGGAGCGGTGGGGGCGGAGGCGTCAGCCCAGGGTGGTGCCGATGTACGAGGTCGATTCCGGACCGGCGTCCGCGGTGGGCTCGGGAGCCGAGGGCGCGGGGGTGGCCGGCGCGGGCGGCGTCTCGTGGCAGGTGAAGCCGAGCCGGGTCAGGGCCCTGGTCACCTCGAAGGCGGTGAAGTCACGGCGGTCCTGCTTGGTGATGACCTCGCCGACCTGCTTGACCGGGTACAGCTTGCGGCTGATGACGGCGCACGGGCCGGTGACTGGCTGCTCCGGGCGGATGCCCTTGAGCATCTCCTCCACCTCGCTCTTCGTCAGATCGAAGGGGTAACGGGCGATCACGCAGCGCATGGTGCCTCACCTAGGGGTTCGAGCGGGCGGAGAGGGGAGGATTTCTCCGCGGGGAATGCGGAAGAACGGCCGAAGAACGGCGGGTGGCCGAGGAACGGCGACTAAATGAGCAGATACGAAAAGGGGCCCGCACCCAAGGTGCGGGCCCCTGTTTCGCAGTCTCGCGTGCTTAGGCGGGAACGATGTTCTCCGCCTGCGGGCCCTTCTGGCCCTGCGTGATGTCGAAGGTCACCTTCTGACCTTCCTGCAGCTCGCGGAAGCCCTGGGTGGCGATGTTCGAGTAGTGGGCGAAGACGTCAGCGCCGCCGCCGTCCTGCTCGATGAAGCCGAAGCCCTTTTCCGCGTTGAACCACTTCACGGTACCGGTGGCCATGTCTTAACTCCTAGGCAGTGCACGAGATCCGCACTTTACGAATCTCCTCCATCGCCGTGATGATCACCTGTCCGGAAACCCGGTTCAAAATTGGCAACCACAACTGCAACTGAAGTCAGCCTAGCACGGAACCCATTTTCGCGGCGGTGAAATTGTGTGCGAAAAGCGCCGCACAAAACAGTGAATTTCTGTTTCGGGCGCATCAGATTTTCTGCTGCTCCTCGCGCTCCTCGCCGGACCGCAACTCCTCGTTGACACGCAGCGCCTCGTCCAGCCGGTCCTCCAGGCTGATGATGCGGCAGGCGGCCTCGATGGGGGTCCCCTGGTCGACCAGTTCGCGGGCCCGGGAGGCCGTACGGAGCTGATGGCGCGAGTAGCGGCGGTGTCCGCCGTCCGACCGCGTCGGTCTGATCAGCCCGGCCTCGCCCAGTGACCGTAGGAAACCGGGGGTGGAACCGATCAACTCGGCGGCCCGGCCCATGGTGTAGGCCGGGTAGTGGTCGTCGTCGAGCCGGTCGGCCGCGGGCTGCTGGCTTTCTGCGGGCATGTACACCTTTCCTGCGGGCCACCTGAGGGTCGGCCCACCGCACGGATCCGGGTTTCCCCGTACGGGAACTCTAGTCGCACCCGGTGAATCTCTGTCGCGGCGAGCACAGATGTCCTGACGCGGCTTGGGGCGGTCAGCGTCCCAGGATCAGGACGTAGCAGGGCCCGAACGGCTGCGGATCAAGGTCTACGGGGTCTGGCACGGAGCCCCGTTCGGGGGCTTCTCCTGCGGTCCGTTCGGAGGACCGTTCGAGGTCCGTGGCGACCTTCCGTACGACGTCCTGCCAGCCCCAGGCCCGGTAGGCGGCCAGTGTCTCGGTGTCCGTGCGGGGCACCAGGGCGATGCCGAGGGCCGGCGCGTGGTCGGCGAGCAGCCTGCGTTGGAGGCGCCGGGCGAGGTTCCAGTCCCGGTCCTGGTAGTGGGTGCGCACGCGGGGCGGGACGACGATCCCGGAGAACGCGAAGAGCCCGCCGGTGACCGCGAGGCCGCGCAGGCTCCGGGGGAGATCGGCGTCGCACCCCTGCCACCAGGGGTCGGTGCCGCGCACGGGGAAACCGTAGGCGCAGGCCGTCAGGGTGGTGTTCTCGGCGATCAGGAGGGCGAAGCCGGGGCGCCGGATGTCACCGGCCAGCCGCCGCAGGAAGGCAGCGCGCGAAGGGTTCCCCGTACGGGCCCCGCCGCAGGTCTCCTCGTACAGATCGCCCAGGTCCTCGAAGCGGTCCTCGATCTGGCGCCGGCTGAGCGGGCGGACGCGGTCGCCCTGCGTGGGCGAGGGTCCGCGCTCCCGGCCGGCCGGGGACCACGCCTGCTCCCGGTCCGCCGCACCGCGCTCGACGAGTCGCGCGGCCGTCGGCCGACCGGGCACGTTCACGGTCATGGGCTGAGCCCTGCCCCGGGCGCGCACACCCACCCGGCGTCGTCATTCGCCGAGGACGGCCCCGGTGCGATCCGGCGCACGAGAAATCCCCGGTTCTTTCACGGTACGCCCGCGCGGGTGGCGGGGGCGGGCGGTGAGGCGCGGGCGGCGACGGGCCCGCCACCCCTTACTGGTTCCAGCCCTACTGGTTCAGCCCTACTGGTTCAGCCCTACTGGTTCCAGCTCTCGTCGTACGGGTCCTTCGGTGTCGGGACCGGTCGGGCCTCGGTGACCTGGAAGTAGGGGATCGGGCCGTTGTTGACGGGGTCCTTGGTCTGCTTGGCGCTGTAGGTGCCGGTGACCTCCAGCCAGGTGTCGGGCTGGAGGACCGGTGGGATCTTGCCGGTCAGCGCGATCTTGACCGGCTGGGCGTCGGCGGCACAGCAGTTGAGGGCCATGCGGACCAGGTAGGGGGCACCCGACTTGTCCAGCGCTATGAAGCCGGTGACCTTGAGCCGGCGGTCGCCGAGGGAGTGCCCGTGGTCGTAGACCGCGCGGCTCGCGTAGTCGACCAGGCCGATGGTGAGCGGGTTGCTGTCGGGGAGCTTGGAGAGGCCGTAGGGCTGCTGGAGGGCCGTGCCCGTGCGGACCGCGCTGTAGGAGCCGAGGGCCGGTGGGGCGACCAGGATGAGGGCGAAGAGGGGGAGGATCAGGAGCCAGGAGATACGGGGTTCGCGGTGCACATGCCCCTGAGCCTCGCCCTCTCCGTGCGCCTCCTGCGTCTCCTTCTCCTTGACCAGCCGTGAGCGGCGCCACTCGTACCAGGCCGTCGCCAGCGCCGCCACGATCAGGACCGCGCCGGAGAGCAGCAGCAGGGGCTGGAGTCCGGCCTTGACGTAGCGCAGGTAGAGGTTGGTGAGGCCCGCGTGCAGGAGGGCCGCGCCGACCAGGAACATGACCGCCGCCTGTGCCTGCCGGTTCACAGGAGCACCGCCCCGGTGACGACCGCGCCCGCGATGGCGAGGGCGAAGGTGGCGGGTGCGAAGCGCAGCGCGAAGCCGCGGCCGAAGGTGCCGGCCTGCATGGCGAACAGTTTCAGGTCGATCATCGGGCCGACCACCAGGAACGCGAGCTTCGCGGTGAGCGAGAACTGGGTGAGCGAGGCGGCGACGAACGCGTCCGCCTCCGAGCAGATCGACAGCAGGACGGCGAGCACGGAGAGGGCGAGGATCGCCACCACCGGGTTGTCGGCCGCCGTGCGCAGCCAACTCGCCGGCGCGACCGCCTTGAGGGTCGCCGCGGACATCGCGCCCAGCACCAGGAACCCGCCCGCCTGCATCACGTCGTGCCGCACCGAGCCCCAGAACGCGGCACCCTTGGTCTCGCCCTCGTGCGGTTCGTGGGCGGGCAGCCGCAGCCAGTCGGTGCGGCCGAGGCGCTGCCACAGCCAGCCCATCACACAGGCCACGAGCAGGCTGCCGACGAACCGGCCGACGACCATCTCGGGGTTGCGCGGGAACGCCACGGCCGTCGCGGTCAGCACGATCGGGTTGATCGCCGGGGCGGAGAGCAGGAACGCGATCGCCGCCGCCGGGGTGACACCGCGCCGCACCAGCGCACCGGCCACCGGCACGGACGCGCACTCGCAGCCCGGCAGGATCGCGCCCGCCATCCCGGCCACCGGCACGGCCAGCACCGGGTTGTTCGGCAGCGCGCGGGCGAAGAACGTCGGTGGTACGAACACCGCGATGGCCGCCGACAGCAGCACGCCCAGCACCAGGAAGGGCAGCGCCTGCACGACCACGGCCACGAACACCGTCATCCAGCTCTGCATCACCGGCGCGGACAGCGCCTGCCGGATCGGCCCCTGTGCCAGCACGACCACGAGCAGCACCATGGTCAGCACGAGCGGCGAGTTGAAATGCCAGCCCCCCTCCTTGGCGGGTGCGGGCGGTGTCGCGGGCGCTTCCACAGTCGGTGGCGTTTCCGCGGTCGACGGCGGCTCCGTGGTCGGCGCGGCTGGTTCGGTGGTGATGGCCACGGGTGAGATACCTCCGGCAGACGCGGGTTTCGCGAGTTTTGCTCCCTCCCCCTGCATACGGCAGCCGGGGCACGGGTGTTCAGCGGAAAACTGGAACCACCCGCCTCCTTGGGGCAGTCTTTTCCCTCGTGGCGAGCAGCGTTCCGAATCAGACCCCGCCGGGCACCGCCCGCGCGCACATGGTGGTGTGCGGCGACGACGCGCTCGCCCACCGGCTCGCCGCCGAACTGCGCAGTGTCTACGGCGAGCAGATCACCCTCGTCGTACCGCTCTCCGAGGCCACCGCCCGCCCACCGGTGGTCGGCCGCGCGCGTGCCGCCTCGGTGGCCCTGCTCGACCGGGTCAACGCGGCGGTGGCCCGGGCGAACGGCAACGGCACCCCCGCCGCCCCCGAACCCCCGCGCGGGGAGCGGGTGTTGGAGGCCGCCGAGCTGACCGAGGCGGTGTTCGTCGAGGCCGGTGTGGAGCGGGCGACCGCGCTGGCCCTCGTCCACGATGACGACGAGACGAACATCCGCGCCGCCCTCACCGCCCGCCGCCTCAATCCCCGTATCCGGCTCGTGCTCCGCCTCTACAACCGGCGTCTGGGCCAGCACATCGAGGAACTCCTCGACCAGGCGGCCGCGTTGGCGACCGGCGAGGAGGGTGGGCCCGTGTTCGATGCGTCCACCACCGTGCTCTCCGACGCCGACACGGCCGCGCCCGCGCTGGCCGCCACCGCGCTCGCCGGTACCAGCAAGGTCGTCCAGACCGACGGGCTGCTGCTGCGCGCGGTGGAACGGCCGCCGCCGGGACCCGGACAGGTCGCCGACCCCGGACTGGCCACCCTCGCCCTGCTGTCGGCGACCAGCAGCGACCCGGCCGGCGCGGACGGCTCCGAGGGCATGGGCGAACAGGGACCGCGCCTGCTGCCGGACGCGGCGGCCGTCGCCTCGGCCACCGGACGCGGCACCGTCGTCCTGGAACAGGTGTCGTACGCCGGACCCCAACTGCCGGGCGGGCGCGGGGGCGGGGGCGGTGTCGTACCGCCGTTCTCCTCCCTCTTCTCGCGGCGGCTGCGCTGGTCGCTGGCCGGCATGGTGGCGTGCGTGATCGCGCTCGCCGTCTCGCTGTGGCTGGTGACCGGTATCCATCCCCTGCGGGCCTTCTATCTGACGCTGCTCGATCTCTTCGCGATCGACGACCCCGCGATCGGGGCGTCCTTGGGGCGGCAGATCCTCCAACTCCTCTCCGGTCTCGTCGGGTTGCTGATGCTGCCGGTGCTGCTGGCCGCGGTCCTTGAGGCGCTCGGCACGTTCCGTACGGCGTCCGCGCTGCGCAAGCCGCCGCGGGGGCTCGGCGGGCATGTCGTGCTGCTCGGCCTCGGCAAGATCGGCACCCGGGTGCTGACCCGGCTGCGGGAACTCAACATCCCCGTGGTGTGCGTCGAGGCCGACCCCGAGGCCCGCGGGCTCGCGGTCGCGCGCCGGCTGCGGGTGCCGGTGATCCTCGGCGACGTCACCCAGGAGGGCGTCCTGGAATCCGCCAAGATCCACCGCTCCCACGCCCTGCTCGCGGTCACCAGCTCCGACACCACCAACCTCGAAGCGGTGCTCTACGCGCGGTCCGTGCGGCCCGATCTGCGGGTCGTACTACGGCTCTACGACGACGACTTCGCGACCGCCGTGTACCGCACCCTGCGCGCCGCCCATCCGCACGCCCTGACCCGGAGCCGGAGCGTCTCCCATCTGGCCGCGCCCGCGTTCGCCGGGGCGATGATGGGGCGGCAGATCCTGGGCGCCATCCCCGTCGAGCGGCGGGTGCTGCTGTTCGCGGCGATGACCGTGGGCGGCCATCCCCAACTGGAGGGGAAGACGGTCGCCGAGGCGTTCCGCGCCGGGTCCTGGCGGGTGCTGGCGCTGGACACGGCGACACGGGACGCCTCGGAGGACGTACGGCGGTCGGGGCTGGTGTGGGACCTCCCCGACACATATGTCCTGCGGGGCTCGGACAGGGTTGTGCTCGCGGCGACTCGGCGGGGGTTGGCGGAGTTGCTCGGGCGCAGGCCTCGGGATCGTGCCGGGACTTGATGGAACCCTGTGCCGAGGCGGGCGGTGCTGGGGGCTGCGCCCCCAGACCCCCGCTTCGGCCCGAAAGGGCCTCGTCCTCAAACGCCGGCCGGGCTGGAGGTGACCGGCGCTCAGAGGCCCAAGTGCCGTGCCGCGAAGTCCAGTTCGAGTCTCACCTGCTTGATCCGCTCGTCCACCACCAGTGACCCGTGTCCCGCGTCGTACCGGTACACCTCGTGCACGGCGCCTCTCTTCTCCAGGCGCTTCACGTAGTTGTCGATCTGGCGGATCGGGCAGCGCGGGTCGTTGACACCGGCCGAGATGTAGACCGGGGAGGTGACCTCGTCGACGTAGGTCAGCGGGGAGGACGCCGCGAAGCGGTCCGGGACCTCCTCGGGGGTGCCGCCGAGGAGGGTGCGGTCCATGGCCTTCAGGACTTCCATCTCGTCGTGGTACGCCGTGACGTAGTCGGCGACCGGCACCGCAGCGATGCCCAGCGTCCACGCGTCGGGCTGGGTGCCGAGGCCGAGGAGGGTGAGATAGCCGCCCCAGGAGCCGCCGGTGAGGATCAGCTTCCCGGGGTCGGCGAGCCCGGAGCTGATCGCCCACTCCCGGACCGCCGCGATGTCCTCCAGCTCGATCAGACCGACCCGGTACTTCAGGGCGTCCGTCCAGGCGCGCCCGTATCCGGTCGAGCCGCGGTAGTTGACCCGGACGACCGCGTATCCGTGGTCGACCCAGGCCGCCGGGCCGGCCGCGAAGGAGTCGCTGTCGTGCCAGGTCGGGCCGCCGTGGATGTCGAAGACGGTGGGGAAGGGGCCCGTGGCACCCGCCGGCTTCTGGACGAGCGCGTGGATCCGGCCGCCCGGTCCCTCCACCCACACGTCCTCGACCGGCACCGAGCCGGGCGACTTCATGCCGGGCGGGTCCAGGACGACCTCGCCCGTCGTCGAGCGCACGGTGGACGGCTCGGCGGCCGAGGACCACAGGTACTCGACGCTGCCGTCCGGCCGGGCCGTGACGCCCGACAGCGAACCGACCGGTGTCGGCACCTTCACCAGCGCGCCCGAGGCGAGGTCGTAGCGGAACACCTCGCTGCGGGCCTCGAAGCTGTGCGCGACGAGGAGGGCCGAGCCGTCCGGATACCACTCGGCGCTCACGTCACCGGGCAGGTCCAGGTCCAGGTCCGTCTCGCCGCCCTTGACCACGTCCCACACCAGGGGCTCCCAACGGCCGCGCCGCTGATGGCCGATGAGGAGGCGGGTGTCGCCGTCGACGGGGGCGAAGCCGAGCACCTCGAGGCCCAGTTCTTCGGTGCCGCCCTTGGTGTCGTCGAGGTCGGCGACCGCCGTGCCGTCCGGGCGCAGGACGCGCAGCGCCGAGTGCATGGCGTCGCCGTGCTCGGTGTGCTCGATCGCGATCAGCGAACCGTCGTGCGAGAGGTCGCCGACGCCCGCCGACTCGCGGTGGCGGTAGAGCAGCGTGGTCTCTTCGCCGGTGCGGGCGAGGTGGATCGTCGTACCGTCCTCGTCCGTGGAGCGGCCCACGACTGCCGTGCGGCCGTCCCGGGCGAGGGCGAGCCCGGCCGGGTAGGAGGGTTCGAGACCGGGGACGGCCGGTTCGTCGGGGCCGCCCTTGAAGGGCTGGCGGCGCCAGATGCCGAACTCGTCGCCGTCCTTGTCGTCGAACCACC
This sequence comes from Streptomyces sp. NPDC005492, assembly GCF_040605995.1. NCBI lineage: Bacteria > Bacillati > Actinomycetota > Actinomycetes > Kitasatosporales > Streptomycetaceae > Streptomyces > Streptomyces sp. NPDC005492. The sequence continues at coordinate 287,973 of NZ_JBEXDX010000002.1, read as the reverse complement.
AGATCCACTCCCCGTCCGGGGAGAGCACACCGTCCGTCGTGCCGTTCGGCCGGTCCGTGACCTGGCGTTGCTCGCCCGTCGCCCGGTCCCAGGCATACAGCTCGTACGTCCCTGTCGCGTTCGACACGAACAGGGAACGGTCGGGTGCGTCCTCCGCCCAGTCGGGCAGGGACACTCGGGGCGCCCTGAAGCGCTTCTCCCAGTCCGGTGTGGTCTCGGACCTGTTGCTCTCAGTCATGGCCCCATACTGCCCGCCCTCACAGACATTGCACTGGTCGGATCCTCAGCCTGTGGATAACTTCGACCAAGACCCGGTCCGGGCATTGCCGAGGCCCGGTCGGACCCCCGGGCCGAGGCCCTTGTGGGAGCCCCGTACCGTGGGAGCGTGTACCGGTTTCTGCTGACATCGCGCTGGTGGGGCATCAACGTCTTCGTACTGCTCGCCATCCCCTTCTGCATCTTCATGGGGTCGTGGCAGCTCAGCCGGTTCCAGGCGCGCGTGGACAGCAGCCACCAGGCCACCCGGCAGGTGGAGACGGACCGCACGGAAGCCGCCCGCCCGCTCACCGAACTGCTGCCCGTCGACCAGAGCACCTCGGGCCGGCAGGCCACCGCGACCGGCCGGTACGGCAAGCAACTCCTCGTCCCCGACCGCCAGTTGGACGGAAAGAACGGCTACTACGTCCTGACCCTGCTGCGCACCGACGGCGGTAAGGCGCTGCCCGTCGTCCGCGGCTGGCTCCCCGGCACACCGGACGCCGCGAAGGCACCCGCGCCGCCGGCCGGCGAGATCACCGTCACCGGCTCGCTCCAGGCGTCCGAGACCCCCGGCGACAACGGCGTCAGCGCCCAGGGCGGGCTGCCGTCCGGCCAGACCTCGGCGATCAGCGCGGCCTCGCTGGTGAACCTCGTGCCGTATCAGATGTACGACGCGTGGATCACGCTCGACAAGGGCGACTCGGGGATGAAGGCCGTACCGGCGACCGCGCCCGCGAACACCGGTCTCGACCTGAAGGCGTTCCAGAACCTCGGCTACACCGGCGAGTGGTTCGTCTTCGCGGGCTTCGTCGTCTTCATGTGGTTCCGGCTGCTGCGCCGCGAGGTGGAGTTCGCGCGGGACGCGGAACTCGGGCTGGTGCCGGAGGACGAGAGCGCGGAAGCCGCCCAGGTGTCCGTCTGACGGTCGCCCGCGGCGCCGGGTCCCCCGGACCGTCCTACGATCCCGACAGCACGCCCGTCCGGTAGATCGTGCCCGCGCACGCGTTGGACACGACGGCCGTGACCGTCGGCGAGCCGGCCTCCGCGGTGTGGGAGATCTGGACGCTGCCGTCGAGTGTGCCGTCCTCGCGGACCAGTTGGGTGGACGTACCGGTGTCGCCGGTCGTGGACCCGCTGCTGGTGCTGGTGTCCTCGCTGGGCGACGGGCTGGCCGTCGTACCGCCGGTGGTGGTGCCGCCCGTGGTGGTGCCGCTCGTGGGGCAGGTCTCGGAAGGCACCCAGGCGAACTTGATCTGGTAGGCGGCGCCCGGCGCCAGCACTAGCTGGGAGACCTCCGTCGACGGGTCGGGCAGACCGGACGCCGCGTCCCCGGAACTGTGCACCGCCACGTTGATCTTGGTGCTGTCGGCGGCACCCTGCGGGGTGAACCCCACGGTGCCGGCGCCGCCGACGGTGCAGCTCGTGCCGGAGGTGTTGGTGACGCTGAACGTGCCGTAGACCGTGCCGCCCGTGTCGGGGGCGTCCACGGTCGAGCTGCTGGCGCCGAGCTGCTCGGCGGTGCAGACGGAGGCGGTCGTCCCGGTGCTGGCCGAAGGGTTGGCGCTCACGGTGCCGCCGCCCGGGGCCTTGCCCGTGCCGCCGTTCTTGTGGCCGCCGGGGTTCTGCGAGGCCTGCCCCGAGGAGCCGCCGGAGGTGCTGGAACCGCCGTCCGGGTTCTTGCCCTGGCTGGTGCCGCCCTGCGCCTGCGAGCTGTTGCCCGCGATGGACGGGTCCGGGTTGGAGCCGGTGGAGTTCGAGACGTGCACGAGGGCCGGGATGGCGGTGCCGAAGAAGAGGGCGGCGGCCGCCATGCCGACGACGGCCTGGCGCTTGCGGGCCCGGCGGGCGGGCACCGCCTTGCGCAGATGGTCCAGCGCGCCGTCGCGCGGCTCGACCTCCTGGACCGCCTGATGCAGCAGCCGCCGCAACGCCAGCTCGTCCGCGTCGAACCCCTGGGGGCTCTCGGGGTTCTCGATGTCCTCGGGGTTCCCGGGGTTCTCCCCGTCAGGGATGTGCCCGTCGAGGCTCGGCCCGGTGGGGCTCTGTTCGTCGGGGCCGTGGTTCACAGTTCCGTTCCCAGCGTGTGATTCTTCCGGCTGTTCCTTGCGCGCCCAAGTCGGTCCGCGCCGGGTCTCCGACTCGTCGACGTTGTCGCTCATGCCGATGCCTCCATCGCGATCCGGAGGGCGGCGATGCCGCGGGAGCCGTACGCCTTCACCGAGCCCAGCGATATGCCGAGCGACTCGGCGACCTGCGCCTCGGTCATGTCCGCGAAGTACCGCAGGACCAGGACCTCGCGCTGGCGGCGCTGCAGCCCCTTCATCGCCTTGATGAGGGAGTCGCGCTCCAACAGGTCGTAGGCACCCTCCTCGGCGCTGGCCATGTCCGGCATCGGCTTCGAGAGGAGCTTGAGGCCGAGGATGCGGCGGCGCAGGGCCGAGCGGGAGAGGTTGACGACGGTCTGGCGCAGATACGCCAGGGTCTTCTCGGGGTCACGGACGCGTTTGCGCGCCGAGTGGACCCGGATGAACGCCTCCTGGACGACGTCCTCGCAGGAGGCGGTGTCGTCGAGGAGGAGTGCGGCCAGGCCGAGCAGCGAGCGGTAGTGCGCCCGATAGGTCTCGGTGAGGTGGTCGACCGTCGTTCCGGCCGCGACGGCGTCGTCGACGCCTTCGCGCTGGTTCGGGATGCGGGTGGGCCGCGCTGCGGGCATCGGCGCGATCACCGGCATGCCGCCGGGCGCACGGGATCCACGCGGAGGCCGTAGGGCCGTGCCGCGTGCCGCAGAGAAGTCGAGTACCTGAGCCACGCCAGTTGGACACGCTTCCCCCCTCGGGGGTTGTACGCGTCGGCCGTCACATTTACGTCAGACGAAACAGACAGTCCACCTACCCGTCTGGTGTCAGGCAGCACAACCGACAGTGCTTCGAACACCCTCATGCCTACCCGCTCTTCCCCTATGTCACGAATGTCCAGGGCGTCCCCACGCCCTGTCCACATCCCCGCGCCCACCTGAAGGGCGTCCGCAAAGACGCTCCCCGCTCGCCGCGCGGTTGCGGAGAGCGGGGAGTGAAATCTTCGGACGCGGAGGTGGCCGGATTCAAGTGGTCTCCACCATTAATCCGGCCACATCGCGCACACTGATCCTACAAATCCGGACGGCACTGGCCAGCGGATTTACGGCCGAGGAGGGTAAGTGCGGCCTGCACTCACCCCAGTTCGCGCGCCACCAGCTCGGCGATCTGCGCGGTGTTGAGCGCGGCTCCCTTGCGCAGGTTGTCCCCGCAGACGAAGAGCTCGAGCGCGGTCGGGTCGTCCAGCGCCCGGCGCAGCCGCCCCACCCAGGTCGGGTCGGTGCCCACCACGTCGGCCGGTGTGGGGAACTCCCCGGCGGCCGGATTGTCGAAGAGGACGACCCCCGGGGCTGTGGCGAGGATCTCACGCGCCTTGTCGACGGTGACCTCGCCCTGGAAGCGGGCGTGGACGGTCAGCGAGTGCGTGGTGACCACCGGGACGCGCACGCAGGTCACCGCGATGGGCAGCGCGGGCTGCCCGAGGATCTTGCGGGTCTCGTCCCGCACCTTCATCTCTTCCGAGGACCAGCCGTCTTCGCGCGGCGAACCGGCCCACGGTACGACGTTCAGCGCGACCGGCTCCGGGAACGGCCCGGTGTTGTCGCCGACGGCCCGCCGTACGTCACCGGGCTTGGTGCCCAGCTCCGTACCGGCGACGAGGGCCAGTTGCCGGCGCAGGGTGTCCACCCCGGCCCGGCCCGCCCCGCTCACCGCCTGGTACGACGACACCACCAGCTCGCGCAGCCCGAACTCGGCGTGCAGCGCGCCCACGGCGACGATCATCGACAGGGTCGTGCAGTTCGGGTTGGCGATGATCCCGCGCGGACGTCGGCGCACCTGGTGCGGGTTGACCTCGGGGACCACCAGGGGCACCTCGGGGTCCATCCGGAAGGCGCCCGAGTTGTCCACGACCACCACGCCCTTGGCGGCGGCGATCGGCGCCCACTGCGCGGAGACCTCGTCGGGTACGTCGAACATCGCGACGTCGACCCCGTCGAAGGCCTCCTCGGTCAGGGCCACCACCTCGACCTGCTCCCCGCGCACGGCCAGCTTGCGGCCGGCCGAGCGCGGAGAGGCGATCAGGCGGATCTCGCCCCAGATGTCCGCGTGCTGGGACAGGATCTGGAGCATGACCGTGCCGACGGCCCCGGTCGCGCCCACCACGGCGAGCGTCGGACGCACGGTCGCTCCGGTTGTGGCCATCAGCGGCCGGTGCCTCCGTAGACGACGGCCTCGTCGCTGTCGGAGTCGAGGCCGAACGCCGTGTGCACGGCGCGGACGGCCTCGTTGACGTCGTCGGCGCGGGTGACGACCGAGATACGGATCTCGGAGGTGGAGATCAGCTCGATGTTCACGCCCGCGTCGGACAGGGCGGTGAAGAAGTCGGCGGTGACGCCGGGGTTCGTCTTCATGCCCGCGCCGACCAGGGAGATCTTGCCGATCTGGTCGTCGTAGCGCAGCGACTCGAAGCCGATGCCGTCCTTGTTCTTCTCCAGGGCGTCGATCGCCTTGCGGCCCTCCGCCTTGGGGAGGGTGAAGGAGATGTCCGTGAGGCCGGTGGCTGCCGCCGACACGTTCTGCACGATCATGTCGATGTTGACCTGGGCGTCGGAGATCGTCCGGAAGATCACCGCGGCCTCGCCCGGCTTGTCGGGCACGCCGACGACCGTGATCTTGGCCTCGGAGGTGTCGTGCGCGACACCGGAGATGATGGCCTGCTCCACCTTCTGGTCCCCAATCGGCTCACTGCTGACCCATGTGCCCTGAAGTCCGCTGAAGCTGGACCGCACATGGATCGGGATGTTGTATCGGCGGGCGTACTCCACACAGCGGTGGAGCAGCACCTTGGAGCCGGAGGCGGCGAGCTCCAGCATGTCCTCGAAGACGATCCAGTCGATCTTCTTCGCCTTGCTCACCACCCGCGGGTCGGCGGTGAAAACCCCGTCGACGTCGGTGTAGATCTCGCACACCTCGGCGTCGAGGGCCGCGGCCAGCGCGACGGCGGTGGTGTCACTGCCACCGCGCCCCAGCGTGGTGATGTCCTTCTTGTCCTGACTGACGCCCTGGAACCCGGCGACGATGGCGATGTTGCCCTCGTCCACCGAGTCACGGATCCGGCCCGGCGTGACATCGATGATCCGGGCTTTGTTGTGGACCGAGTCGGTGATGACGCCTGCCTGGCTGCCGGTGAACGACTGGGCCTCGTGGCCCAGGTTTTTGATCGCCATGGCCAGCAGCGCCATGGAGATCCGCTCTCCGGCGGTCAGCAGCATGTCGAACTCACGCCCGGCGGGCATCGGAGATACCTGCTCGGCGAGATCGATCAGCTCGTCCGTCGTGTCGCCCATCGCGGAAACGACGACGACCACTTGGTGGCCGTTCTTCTTCGCTTCGACGATTCGCTTGGCGACGCGCTTGATGCCCTCGGCATCGGCTACGGAGGAGCCTCCGTACTTCTGCACGACAAGGCCCACGTGCGCTCCTCGCTCAGTCCTGGTGTGTCGGCTCAGTTTAACGAGCGCCCGAAATTCGCTTCCGCGGTATCGCATGGTGAGATTCGGACGCCCAGGTCAGCGCATGCCCACTCGGGGGGTGCGGGAAAAGTGCCGAGCGTCACAAGGGCCCCCTGTGAATTAAGTTTCAAGCACTAAGGTCGCCGTGTGCGCGTACTTCTGGTGGAAGACGATGAACCGGTGGCCGAGTCGCTACGACGCGGACTGCTGCGCTACGGCTTCGAGGTGGAGTGGGTCACCACGGGTGGCGCGGCACTGAGCCACACCGGCCCCTACGACGTCGTCCTCCTCGACCTCGGCCTGCCCGACACCGACGGCCTCGACGTGTGCAAGGCGCTGCGCGTCCGCGGCGACGTACCGATCATCGTGATCAGCGCGCGCAGCGACGAGACGGACCGGGTGGTCGGCCTGGAGCTGGGCGCCGACGACTACGTCTCGAAACCGTTCGGGGTGCGGGAGGTCATCGCCCGGATAAGGGCGGTGATGCGCCGCGCACAGCCCCGTACGTCGTCCGAGTCCGGCCCCGACCGCTACGGCCCCCGCCTCACCATCGACCGCAAGGCAGCCCGGGTCCGCCTCGACGGCGAGGAGGTGCCCCTGGCCCCCAAGGAGTACGACCTGCTGTCGTTCCTCACCGAGGAGCCGGGCGCGCTGATGTCGCGCGAGCAGATCATGGAGGCGGTCTGGGACGCGAACTGGTTCGGCCCGACGAAGACGCTCGACGTCCATGTGGCCGCGCTACGACGGAAGTTGGCGGGCGCGATCACGATCGAGGCGGTGCGGGGCGTGGGCTTCCGCCTGGAGGTACCGGGGACCTCGGCCGGATCGTCGCCGTCATGATCCGGCAGCTCATCGTCAGCTACGTCCTGCTGGTGGCAGTGGCGCTGGCGGCGTTCACCGTGCCGGTCGCGTTCACCCTCACCTCCCAACTGCGGGGCGACACCGAGCAGTCCGTGCGGCGCGAGGCCAGGACGATGGCCCTGCTGCTGAGCGGTGACGCCGCCTCGCGCGCCGCGCTGGACCGCATGGTGGTGGCGTACGCGCAGGAGACCCCCGGCACCGCCGAGGTGCTGCCCGCCGCGCGGTCGAAGACCGCGACGCACTGGGGCGACGGGGCGCTGGAGGTGACGGAGCCGGCGAAGCGCGACGGCCGGACCGTCGGCGCCGTACGCATCACGTACCCGACCTCGGACCTGACCCGACGCCTGTGGCGCATCTGGGGTTTCCGGGCGATCCTCGCGCTCACGGTGCTGGCGGTGGCGGCCGTCCTGGGCGCGCTGGTGGCCCGCCGTCTGACCCGCCCCCTGCGCCAACTCAACGACATGGCGAGCAGGTTCAGCGACGGCGACCTGACGGCACGGACCCCGGTGACGGGCCCGCACGAGACACAGACACTGGCGCGGACCCTGAACCAGGCGGGCGAACGCCTGGACACCCTGATCGCCTCGCAGCGCATCTTCGTGGCCGACGCCTCGCACCAACTCCGCACCCCGCTCACGGCGTTGCGGCTGTCGCTGGACAACATCGCGGACGGCACGGACGACGAGTTCGTACGGGAGGACGTGGAACAGGCGACCGCGGAAGTGGTCCGGATGAGCCGCCTCGTCAACGGCCTGCTGGTGCTCGCGCGGGCCGAGGCGAAGGTCACGGCGGCGGAACCGCTGCCGCTGAAGGAGATCGTGGACGAACGCCTCTCGGTGTGGAGACCGGCCGCCGACGAGCGCGGAGTCCACATCGCGCTCAGCGGGGAAGTCGCCGACGGCCGGCCGCTGGTGCTGGCCAGTCCCGGTCATCTCGAACAGGTCCTGGACAACGTGCTCTCCAACGCCCTGGAGGTGTCGCCGGACGGTGCGACGATCACGGTCCGGGCTCGATCACGGGGCGACGAGACGGAGTTGTCGGTGGTGGACGAGGGCCCCGGCATGTCCGACGCGGACAAGTCCCGCGCCTTCGACCGCTTCTGGCGCGGCCAGGGCCTCACCGGGCGCACCGGTTCGGGCCTGGGCCTGGCCGTCGTACGCCAGTTGGTGACGGACGACGGCGGGACGGTGACCCTGCGGGACGCGCCCGGCGGCGGTCTGTCGGTGTCGATCAGCCTTCGGGCATCGCAGAGGAGTGGTGGTTGACGATCAGCCACGTGCCGCCGCGCTTCTCGTACTCGTACGTGTACCGGGCCTCGACGACACGCTTCGCGCCGGTGTCCGGGTCGGTGAGGGTGAACTCGTAAATCCCGGTGTCTATCGCGGAGTTGCTGTCCAGCACATTGACGATCGTCTCCACCTTCTTGCCGACCGGCTTGTTGGCCAGGAAGTGCTCGAAGTAGTCGACGATCCCGGCGTGGTCGGTCCGGATCCTGTTGGACACGGTGGGCAGCAGCACGGCGTCGGACGCGTACCGCTTCGCGACCTTGTCCGGGTCACCGGTCCTCAACGCGGCGTTCCAGCCGTCGAAGAGAGCGGCGATCTGCTTCTTGCTCGGCTTGTGGTCGCCCCGCGGACCGGCGGTCGCGGCGACGGTACCGACGGTGCCGAGGGCCAGGACGGTGGTGACGGTGACGACGGCTGCGCGCTTGCTCATGGACCGGCGGGTCATCTCAACTCCAGTTGTACTGGTGCTTTTTGGGATGACTCCAGACTGGCTTCGGGGCGGTTAGCGTCCGTGCAGGGGACGTACAGGACCGAGGAAGGGCCGAGCCAATTAACGTGTTGCGACTACCTGATCACGGTGGGACGTCATGACGGGCGGCGACATACTGCTGGCCGGCATCGTGCTGCTCGGCGCGAGCGTCCAGTGGCTCACCGGCATGGGCTTCGCCCTGGTCGCCGTACCCGCCCTGGTCCTGCTGCTCGGCCCGGCCCAGGGAGTCGTCCTCGCCAACTGCGCCGCCGGCGCGATCAGTGTCGTAGGCCTGGCGGGCGGTTGGCGACAGGTGCGGGCGCGGGCGATGGTCCCGCTGTGCGCGGCGGCGGCCTGCACGGTACCGGCGGGCGCGTGGCTGACCCGCCAACTCCCCACGCCCGCCCTGATGTTGGTGATGGGCGGCCTGGTGACGGCAGCCGTGCTGCTGGTCATGCGCGGCGCCCGAGTCCCCGCCCTGCGCGGCACGAGGGGCGCGGTCGCGGCAGGCGCGGCGGGCGGGTTCATGAACGCGGCGGCGGGGGTCGGTGGGCCGCCGATTTCCCTGTACGCCGTCAACGCGGGTTGGACGGTACGGGAGTTCGTGCCGAACGCGCAGTTCTACGGGGTCGTGGTCAACGCGTTCTCCGTGGCGGCGAACGGTGTACCGAGCCTTCGTACGACCCAATGGGCCGTTGTCGTAAGCGCGTTGATCATGGGGGCGGTGATCGGGCGGGGGCTCGCGGGGCGGATACCCGAGCCGCGGGCCCGGTTGCTGGTGTTGTCGTTGGCGTTGGCGGGTGGGGTTACGGCGGTGGGGAAGGGGAGTTGGGGGGTGTGGGGGTGGTGATCAGAATTCCGGCGGCGGTATAGCCGTCGGGCTTGTCGAGCCAATCCCGCTCCACTGTGAAATGACCATTGTGCGTCAGTCAGTCGGGCACCCGTCGCCGGAATGCAATGCGTTCCATGTACGCGGGTCGACGATCCCGTCGACCTTAAGGGGGATGGCGCACCCTCGGAGATCGTCCCAGGACTGGAACGCCCGGACGGCGAGGTAAACGCTGTTCTCGTAGCGGCCGTTCGCGGTGGTACCTAACCAGCCCCGGAAAGCCAGAAGGCATTGCACCTCGCGCACCCGGGCCCCGAGGTCACCCTCCCGTGTGAGCGTCGTACCGTCGGCAATGGGAGCCGGGCCGGTCGCAGTCGAGCCGACGTCGTTGACGTGCAGTCCCGCGACGATGAGTGCGGCCGTGACACCGGCCGCCACTTGGGTCCTGAAAGACATCTCTTACCCCCAGTTCAACAGTCCGTTGAAGACTGAGGCAACATTGCCAGCGGCGCACATTAGGGCCGGCGCCGGATCCACTGTGGGAGATCGCGCTCAGCCTGCACCGCCTCCAAGATCCGGGAGGGCGGTGGGCGTACGCCGACTGGTTCCGTGACGCACAAAAGGGGCTGGTCCAAAAAGATCTCGGGAAGGTCGTCACGCAACTCCTGCTGCCCATTTTCGCAAAGGGTGCCTACTACCCCGACTTCCTGAACCCTTTCGAAGCGCAAGGAGGACTGACCGCAGGAGTTACCGCGATCGTCGACACGCCACCGGAGCGGATACAACAAGAGGTCCGGCGTTTCGCCGCGCAGGGGGCCGCCCCGACGTGGGCACCGCGGCTCGCCGAACGCCGGATGCGCGAGGAGGTGGCGGACGGCCTGCGGCAGTACTACGAGGCCGCCATCGCGCCGTACTACGACTACTCGCGCACATGCCTGGACGCCGAACGTGCCGTTCTGGGCCAGGCCGTGCTGCACGGCGGCCCGGACGGGCTGCTGGCCAACCTCGGGCCACACATGCGGTGGGCACCGCCGGTCCTGCACGTGAGGTATCCGGTCGAGGACCGCGATCTGTGGCTGGGCGGCCGAGGGCTGCTGCTCGTGCCGTCCTACTTCTGCTGGGGCGCGCCTGTGTGTCTGGGAGACCCGGCGCTGCCTCAGGTCCTGGTCTACTCTCCACACCGGGAAACGCTGGACTCACCCGGTCTGTTCTCCTCCACCGCACCGCTCAGCGCCCTGCTGGGGCGCACCCGGGCCCTGATGCTGGGTGTCACCGCCGGCGGGGCCACGACGGGCGGGCTGGCCCGCGCCGCCGGTGTCTCCGCCGCGGCGGCGAGCCAGCACACCACGGCGCTGCGGAATGCGGGACTGATCACCAGCTACCGCCACGGCTCCCGGGTACTGCACACCATCACGCCCCTGGGAACAGCTCTGCTGCGCGGCCCGAACCAGGCCGCACAGGGCTCGCCTACTTCGCCGGCCGAATCCCCAGCGGCTCGCCGATCTCCTCCAGCATCACCTTGCCCGCCTCGAACTCCAGCGTCTCGTCGCCCATCGTGCCCTGGTCCGTGTCCAGGCCGTCCAGTTCCGCGAGGGGCTGGTTGAGGCGGACGTGGGCCACGACCGACTGGAGGGCGCGGAGGGTCGCCGACGCGGTGGAGCCCCAGTTGGAGAAGTAGGAGAACTGCCACCACCACAGGGCCTCCGTGGTGCGGCCCGCGCGGTAGTGGGCCATGCCGTGGCGGAGGTCGGTGATGAGGTCGGCGAGGTCGTCGGAGATGCGGGCCGGGACCGGGGCCTTGCGCGGCTCGTAGGGGTCGAAGACCTCGGAGTAGACGTCGATCGGCTCCAGCATCACCGCGAAGCGCTCGCGGAGTTCGTCCACGTCCGGCTCCGGGCCCAGGTCGGGCTCGTAGCGCTCGTCCGGGACGATGTCCTCGTGCGCGCCCAACCGGCCGCCCGCCAGGAGGAGTTGGGACACCTCCAGGAGGAGGAAGGGGACCGCGGAGTCGGGGTCCTCGCCCTTCGCTACCTCCGACACGGCCACCAGGAAGCTCTCGACCTGGTCGGCGATCTGGACCGCGAAGTCGTCGGGGTCCGGGTCGGTCGCGTGCAGTGTGGCGTCAGACATCTAGGAGTCGTCTCCCCTCGAAGGCGCGGCCGAGGGTCACCTCGTCCGCGTATTCCAGGTCTCCGCCCACCGGGAGGCCGCTGGCCAGGCGGGTGACCTTGAGGCCCATGGGCTTGATCATGCGGGCGAGGTACGTGGCCGTGGCCTCGCCTTCGAGATTCGGGTCCGTGGCCAGGATCAGTTCCGTGACCGTACCGTCGGCCAACCGCGCGAGAAGTTCTCGTATACGCAGGTCGTCGGGTCCGACACCTTCGATCGGGCTGATCGCCCCGCCCAGGACGTGGTACCTGCCCCGGAACTCACGGGTGCGCTCGACCGCCACGACGTCCTTCGGCTCCTCGACCACGCAGATGACGGAGGGGTCGCGGCGGGTGTCGCGGCAGATGCCGCACAGCTCCTCCTGCGCCACGTTGCCGCAGGTCATGCAGAAGCGGACCTTCGCCTTGACCTCCATCAGGCACTGCGCGAGCCGGCGCACGTCCGTCGGCTCCGCCTGGAGGATGTGGAAGGCGATCCGCTGCGCGCTCTTGGGACCGACGCCGGGGAGCCGCCCCAACTCGTCGATGAGGTCCTGGACCACGCCTTCGTACAACGGACTGCCTGCCTTCCCTGGAGTCGTGCGGTCGGTGCGTATCCACGTACCGTAGTTGGCCGCGGCCTGTCTTAGAAAGGCAGACCGGGGATACCGCTGCCGCCGCCCAGTCCCTGCGCCAGCGGGCCGAGCTTCTGCTGCTGGAGGGTCTGCGCGTTCTCGTTGGCCGCCTGGACGGCCGCGACGATCAGGTCGGCGAGGGTCTCGGTGTCCTCCGGGTCGACCGCCTTCGGGTCGATCTTCAGCGCGCGCAGCTCACCGGAGCCGGTGACGGTGGCCTTCACCAGGCCGCCGCCGGCCTGTCCGTCGACCTCGGTCCGCGCCAGCTCCTCCTGCGCGTTCGCCAGGTCCTGCTGCATCTTCTGGGCCTGCTGGAGCAACTGCTGCATATTGGGCTGGCCACCACCGGGAATCACGATCAGCTCCTGGTTCGTACGGCTGTCAGTCATGGGTACGGCTGTCCGGGCGAGGGTTTTCCCCGCTCGGCACGAGCCTACGTGGTCCGGGCAGTCATCGCTCCAGCACTCTTTCGAGTGAGTCTTTCTCGCGTCCTATACCTGATCAAGACCCACTTCCGGGCGGAAAAGTGATGAAACCTTCTTCTTCGCCACCCATTGGGCGGTAGGAAGGGTCCGGCACATCAGCATCAGGTGTCACACGACGTAAGGGAGTGCCGGGTGGGTCAGCCGGAGATTCAGCCCGAGGGTGGCGATCTGGCCGGGCGGGCGTTTCCGCTCGGGGACTGGGGCGAGCCCGCGGCCCGGCTGGACGAGCTGTACCGGTGGGCCGAGCGCGGGGCGCTGGAGACGGCGGCCTGGTATCTGGCCGACCGGGTGTGGAAGCGGCGCGGGGCGCGGGCCCTGCGCACCGGCGCGGCCCTGGGCGCGGTGACGGGGGCCGCGCTGCCGCTGCTCGACCTGACCGGGGCGGTGGCCGGGCTGGCCGCCTGGGGTTATCTGGCGCTGCTGCTCGGGGCGGCGTGCGTGGCCGGGGACCGGTTCTTCGGGATGACGTCCGGGTGGATAAGGGACGTGGCTACGGCGCAGGCCGTGCAGCGGCGTCTTCAGGTGCTCCAGTTCGACTGGGCGTCGGAGGGTGTGCGGGAGTTCCTGGGACCGGCGGAGGGCACCGCGAGCGAGGCCGCGGACCGGTGCCTTGGGGTGCTGCGGCGCTTCTCCGACGATGTGACGGAGCTGGTGCGGATGGAGACGGCCGACTGGATGGTGGAGTTCCGGACGGGGTCGGCGCCCCTCGGGATCCAGTCGGCGGCCGCTGCCGGGGGGCGACAGGAGGGGAACGTCGTACCGGGCAGGTTTCCGATGCCCCCGGGGCCGGGCGGTGGCGGCGGCACGCGGCCGAACATGCCCCGGCAGCGGCCGCCGGAGCCGAGATGAAGTGAGGCGCGGTTCGCCGCCGTGAATGAAGTGGCGGAAGTGGCGGAAGTCGCGGAAGTGACGCCTGAAAAAGGCACACGGGGCGCGCACACGATCGATATCGAAGCGCTTCCGGAATCCGTTGTGACGCACAGTCCGCTGTGATTACTCTTCATTTCCCTTGCCATCAGGTGCAGTTGGCCGCGATGCCAGAACCCGAAGAGGTTTTTCCGTGCCCCCACCGCCGCTCGCATTGATGGGCTTCCCGGACGACGAGGGAGCCGACGACTTCGTACGAATGTTTCGGCAGGTCCTGGCGCCCGCCGAGCGGGAGTCGCTGGCGCACACCCCACCGCTCGTCGTCCTCGACGTCGAAGACGGTGCGGCGGAGGGGGCGGAGTACGAAACCCGCGTGCGCCGCGTGGTCGAGGCGCTGGAGCGGGCCTCGCGGAACGACCAGGACCAGGCGACGGTCCCGTACGCCCTCGTCACCGCCCCGAAGGACGGTGAACTGCTCAGCGGCACCGCCGCCCGCGGTCTCTTCTTCGGCCTGCCCAGGAACATGACGCCGGACCGTCTTCCTGGCTTCTGGCCCCTGTGTGACTCCGTCTCGTACATACGGACCCTCACCACGGAGGCCACGTCGGCCGGCGCACCCGGCGCCCACGTCCTGCGCGACCACGCCCACGAACAGTTGCGTCGCAACCGACGTCAGCGCCGCGAGGGACGGGCGCAGGTCTCCCTCTGGGCGCTCGGCGGCGGGGACTCGCCCCCGGTCGGCGGGTTGCGCGGCTGGCTGCTGGGCTCGTTCTGGCACGGGATCACCCGTACGTTCCCGCGCTGGTGCTGGGAGCGGCACAAGACCCGCCGGCTGGTGCGCCCCGGCCCCCTCGCGCGCCGCAGACGGCCGGGCTGGCTCGGCGAGGCACTGGGCATGACCAGGGGCTCCGAGACCGTGTTCGAGGTCATGGACGAGGTCGCGGACCGGCAGTTGCCCCGGCTCGGCCAGCCCCCGGAGCACGAGCGGCACCAGGAATCCCTCTTCGCCCTGGAAAAGCTGCTGACCCGGGCGCTTCTCGAAGACCTCGCCGACCCCCCGGTCGGCGGCCGGCTGCCACGGCGGCGGCGCCGGACGGCCCGGCCCCTGCTGCTGGTTCCGATGCCCCGGGAGGGGACACCGGGTGCGGCGGCGGCCGAACGGTTCCTGCGCGCGTTCCACGAGGAGCGCGGCCACACCGCGAACCGGCCCGGTCCGCTCGTCGTCGCGATCGGCCGGCCCTCCCCGCGGTTGCTCACGGACCTGGGCAACCCGACGGCGATCGGCTTCGGGCAGGCGGGCCGATTGCTCAACGAGCCGGAGCCGGTCACCGGCCCGGTCCTGGTGAAGCTGCGGGACGAGCCCTTCGGCCGGGAGGGAATCGTCGTACGGCACTGCCTCCCGCCGACGTTCCGGCTGGGCGGACGCACCGTCGCCACCACGCTGGTCGCCGGTACCGGCCTGTTCTCGCTCCTGCTCGGTATCGGCGCGTACCAGGTCTTCGCCACCCCGGCCGTCTCCTACGAGTGTGTCGGCGGCACCCGGTCCGTGGCCGAGGACGCCAATGCCCCGATCCCCGTGCACGCCTCGGACTGGTACACGTCGGCCCGGAAGCAGATCGACCGGCAGAACGCGCGCGCCATGGACTACTACCGTCAGGGCCGGACCGTACGGACCGTCGTCGCCTTCGTCTCCGAACCGCCCACCAGCGTGGACGAGACCCGTTTCGACGGCATCATCCCCGAGCTGCGCGGCATCGCGCTGTGGCAGCGGGACCTGAACGACGACGCGTCCGCCGACACCTCCCTGGTGCCGCTGCTCGTCGATGTCCGCACCACCGGCGAGTCGTTCGAGAACGCCGAGGCCAAGGCCAGGGAACTGGTCGCCGAAGTGCGCGACGAAACGGGGAAACCTCCGTACAAGAAGGTCGTCGGCGTCCTCGGGTACGCGCAGAGCCGCGAGTCGACCAGGGCCGCGCTCCAGGTGCTCGACCAGGCGAGGATCCCGGCCATCGGCACCACCGCGACCGCCGACGAGATGCAGGACAGCGCCCGTCTCAGCTACTGGCCGCTCACTCCGAACAACTCGAAGGAGGCCGCCGTCGAGGCCGAGTTCGCGAGCGAGAAGAACATCGTGGCCCGCGGCGGCTCCGAGACCCAGTGCGCTCCCTCCGGGCACGCCATCGTGATCGAGAGCTCCACCGACCTCTACAGCCGCAGTCTCGCCGCCAAGTTCACCGCGCGCTTTCCCGGTACCGAGCCGGTGTTCGACTTCAACCAGGCCAACGAGTTCGCGCCCGGGGCGCGCGTCACGGCGAAGACGTCCAGTGCCGACACGCTGACCGAGCTGATCTGCGGCGAGTTGCGGCAGCAGCCCGACTCGGTCGTGTACTGGTCGGCCCGGGCCAAGGACTTCAGCGCGTTCGTCGGGGCCATGGACCGGTCGGGCACCTGCACCGACCACGACATCACGGTCCTCGGCGGCAACGAACTCACCAACGTGGCGCAGACCGGCGTCTTCGCGAACAAGGACTGGCTGCGCCTCTACTACTCCGCGCACCGGCTCCCGTCCACGGACAAGGATGCCAGTGCGAAGACCCGCCAGTTCGTGGCGGAGTACACGGCGTTCGTCAAGCAGACCGCCACGGGCACCGATCCCTGGAAGCAGGACGGCCACTCGGCGGTCTCCTACGACGCCTTCCACGTCCTCTCCCAGGCGGTGACCGCCGCCCGGCTGGCGGATCCCACCGTCAGCCGGGCGTCCGTGCTGGGGCGTCTCCAGGACGGCATCACCTTCGACGGGGCCACCGGGTACGTCTCCTACGGCAAGGACGTCAACGCCCCGCCCACCGACAAGACCCTCGTCCTGCTCCGGCAGGTGGCGGACCAGCCGGAGGCGGTGGTGGCCTGCGGGGCGTACCGGAAGGGCGAGGCGTACAAGAAGCAGGGAGTCCCGTGCGACGCTGCCCGGTGAGTGACTCCCAGTCGACTCGAGCGGCTGTCAATCGACCGCGCACAGCCGCAGCCCCTCCGGTGTCCAGCACGGGATGTGGCCGTGGGTGCGGATCACGTCCTGGCCGTTGCCCCGTGACAGATAGGTCAGGAAGCTCGACGCGAGGGAGTCGGCCGGGGGCTGACCGTACGTGTAGGCGTACTCGATCTCGCGGTACGGGTAGGCGCTCGTGCCGTGTTCGATGGCGTCCACGGACGCGGTGTGGCCGTCGAGCGTGAGCACATGCAGGCCCTTGGCGCCGGAGGCGAGGTTGAGTTCGCTGTAGCCGATCGCGCCGGGAAGTTGGGCGACCTGGGTCAACACCTGGTCCGTGGAGTCGAGTTCGCAGCGGATGACGGGTGCCGTCGGATCGTCCTTGTGTACGCAGTCGACGGAGGAGTTGGCGATCTCGCCGCGTTTCAGCACCCGGCGCTGGAACACCTGCCGTGTACCGGAGTTGGCGTCCCTGCTGACCAGGTGCACGGCCACGTTCGGGCCGCCCAGCTCCCGCCAGTTCTTGATCTCGCCCCGGTACAGGCGCCGTACGTCCGCGATGGACAGGTTCTTCAGATGGATGTCGTCGTTGACGACGATCGCGAAGACCGACACCGCGACCCGGTTCTCGCGCAGTTGGGGCATGTCGCTCGGCTTCGGGCCGTCCGACAGGGCCACGACGGCCGGTGAGCCCTTCTTCGTCGCGAGCCCGGTGGCCTCCAACTCCCGTACGCCCGCTGTCGATCCGTGCGGGTCGACGACGACTGTCGCGCCCGCGCAGTCCCGCTCGTACTTCTTCGCGACCTCCTCCACGACCGGCGCGAACGCGGTCGAACCGGTGACGGTGAGGGTGCCCTGCGCGCAGCCGATCGGGGGCGGATTGTCGTCGCGGGCCACGACGATCGTCGCCAGGGTCACCACGCACACCGTGAGCATGATGGTGATCAGCCGGGAGGCGCGGCTGAACAGGGGCAGCGTCTCGTCCGGGGTCGCGCTGCGGTTGGGGTGCACCTCGCCGTCGCGGATGCCGCCGATGAGCCGTATGCCGCAGCCGACGTCACCGCCGGACAGCAGCACCAGCAGCTTGAAGTGGTCGCCGCGGTTGAGCGGGACGCGTGGGATGCGCAGGGTGTTGCCCTCGTAGCCGAGGCCGGCCGACGGCGTGAAGTGGTCCATGAGATGGTCGGTGCCGACCGGCTGGGTGACGGAGACGCCGCGGATCGTGCGGTCGGTGAACACCGCGGTGAGGCCGTGGAGTTCACGGCCGGTGTAGTCGTTGTCGGCGATGCTCTGCGAACCGTCGTTCTCGATGCGCAGCAGCACGAGGGTGGCGTCGCTCATGCCGGGCGCCTCGTCGAAGAGGCCGAGGCGTCTGTTGGCGCGGCCCGAACGCACGTCGTCGCCGATGGGGTTGTCCATCTGCACGCGGTAGCCGATCCGCTTGCGGCGCGGCACTCGGCGTTCGTACCAGACCATCACGCCGGACGCGACGATACCGAGCAGCGCGGTACCCACGGCGACGACGTTCTCCGCGCTCAGCCACTCCACTGTGGGCCCCCGCTCCCCAGCCGGATCGTGGGGTCACGGTAAGGCCCTCGCCCGAAGTCCAGGTGACGTTCAACCGACCCTGATGTGAAGGGAGTTCAGCCCGACTTCGTGTACGTCAGTTTCTCCCCGCTGCTGGTGTTCACCCGCTCCAGGGTGCTGCCCGACAGCAGGGTGATCTCGGTGGCCGCGCCCGGGTTGCAGGTCGACAGCGGCTTGCCGGAGGTGACGGTGGACGGGCCGATGGCCAACGGGCTCTCGCCGCCGGGCTGTTGGGCGAGGTCGGCGCTGAACTCGCAGTGGTAGCCGGGCCCGTCCGCGATCAGGGTGAGCACCGGGTCCCCCACCTTGCCCTGACGGATGGTGAGTTGACGGGTGTTGTGTCCCGTGGAGTTGTCGATGGACGTGTTCCAGGTGCCGAGATATCCGCTCGGTACGGCGCCCTCGCCGGTCGGCGACGGTGAGTCGGTCGGCGACGGCTCCGCGGTGGTCGGACCCGGGGTCGTGGGCGCGGCACTGGTGGCCCCGCCGCCCGAACCGGTCGTCGTCCTTCCACTGTCACCCCCGCCCTTCATCAGCGCGTACACCGAACCCCCCGCCCCCAGCGCGACCACCAGCGCGACCACGACCAGCAGCATGGTCGACCGCCCGTTCCTACGCGCCTCCTGGCCCGGCTCCGTGTAGGGCCCCGGGCCGTAGGGCGGGGTGGAGCCGAGGCCGGGATTGTGCGGGTAGGGGTTGTACGGCACCTGCCCGCCCCAGCCGACGAGTTGGCGGGCGGGTTGGGGCGGGTTGCCGTAGTCGGGGGCGAGCTGAGCGGGTTGTGGCGGGGGGCCGTAGTCGGCGGTCGGCTGCGCGGGCTGGGGTGGGTAGCCGTGGTCGGCGGCGGGCTGGGGGTGTTGCTGGGGGTAGCCGTAGGCCGGGTGCGGGGTGGGCGGGGGTGGGGTGTTGGTGGTTCCGGGCCGGCCCTCGACCATCGTCGGGACGCGATCGGCCTGCGCACCGGCGGGCGGTGCGGGAGAGGAGTCGTCGGAGGCGGGGGCGTGCTCGGGGGAGGCTTCGGAGGCGGGGGCGGGGTGCCGCTCCACAACGGCAGGCATTTCTACGACAGGCGTTTCCGCAGGCGTTTCTACGGCGACGGCGGCGGAGGCACTCGTCTCCTTGGCACCCGCACCCGGACCCGGACCCGGAACTAGAGCACCACCCGAAGCCGCCTCCGGACCAACCGTCTCCGGGTCCGCCGCCCCTGCGGTCGTCTCCGCGCCCTGCGCCTCCGAGTCCCCCGCCTCCGGAACACCCTTCTCCAGAGCGACCTTCTCCGAACCGCCGCTCACCGAACCGCTCTTGTCCGAACCGCCGCTCCCCGAACCGCTCTTGTCCGAACCACCGCTCTTCGAACCGCCCCCGTCCGAACCACCGCTCCCGGAACCGCCACTCTCCGTCCCGGCGCCCCCGAAGCCAGCGCCTCCCGAACCACCGCTCCCCGAACCGCCCTTGTGCAAACCGCCGCTCCCCGAACCACCGCTCTCCGAACCGGCACTCCCAGAACCGCCCTCACCCGAACCACCGCCAGAGGCAACGCCTCCCGCCCCACCACTCCCCAAACCACCGCTCCCCGCCCCCACAGCCCCCAGCGCACCCCGCTCCATCCCCACCGTTTCCGGATCCTCCGTATCAAGCAACCGCACCGCATGCCGCCCCAGTTGAGCCACCAGCGCGCCCGGGAGCCAGGGATCGCGGGCGCGGCCGTCGGAGAGTGTGTCCTCCGCGCCCGTGCGGTCGAGGATGTTGTGGAGCGTTGGGCGGGCGGCGGGGTCCTTGCGGAGGCACGCTCGGATCAGGTCGGTGATGCCCTCGGGGACGGCGGAGAGGTCGGGTTCCTCCTGGGCGATGCGGAACATCAGGGCGTGCACACCACTGTTGGCCGCCCCGAAGGGAAGCGTGCCGGTCGCGGCGTAGGCGAGGACGGAACCGAGGCAGAAGACGTCGCTCGCCGGGGTGACGCGGTCGCCCCGCACCTGTTCCGGCGCCATGAAACCGGGCGAGCCGACCAGTGAACCGGTGCGGGTGAGCCCGTCCCCGGCCACGGTCTCCAGGGCCCGCGCTATGCCGAAGTCGATGACCCGGGGGCCGTCGATGGTCACCAGCACGTTGGACGGCTTGAGGTCGCGGTGGACGATCCCGGCGGCATGGATGTCCCGCAGCGCGTGCGCGAGGCCGGCCGCGAGGATGCGTACCGAGCGCTCGGGAAGTGCCCCGTGGTCATGGCCCACGACCTGTTGGAGGCTCGGGCCCGCGACATACCCGGTGGCCACCCACGGCACCTCCGCCTCGGTGTCCGCGTCCAGCACCGGCGCCGTCCAGTACCCCCCGACCCGGCGCGCGGCCCGCACCTCCTGCCGGAACCGCGCCCGGAACTCCTCCCGCGCGGCCAGGTCCTCCCGCACCAGCTTCACGGCGACCGTGCGCCCCCGGTCCGACCGGGCCAGATACACATGCCCCATGCCCCCGGCCCCGAGCCGCGCCAGCAGCCGGTACGCCCCGATCCGCTGCGGATCGCCCGCCCCCAGTTTCTCCACGACCGCCCCCGCCTCCCCCGATGTCCCCGGCCCCCGCCTGCGAACCGAGAATAGTGCGGGGCTACGACACGATGGCCCGAGCGGTGTCTACGGTTCCGTAACGAGGGGGAGCCACCCCCGACAACCTGTCGCGGAAAGCCCCCGACCACAGACAAGTCGCCGATATCGTTTCCGTATCGCGGACTTTTACGCTCACCCCCATGACCCCTCAGCCCAACCCCCAGGCCGGCGCCGCCGTGAAGGCCGCGGACCGTGCGCATGTGTTCCACTCCTGGTCAGCGCAGGAGCTCATCGACCCGCTCGCCGTGGCCGGCGCGGAGGGGTCGTACTTCTGGGACTACGACGGCGGGCGCTACCTGGACTTCACCAGCGGGCTCGTCTACACGAACATCGGCTACCAGCACCCGAAGGTCGTCGCCGCGATCCAGGAGCAGGCCGCGACGATGACGACCTTCGCGCCCGCGTTCGCGATCGAGGCCCGGTCGGAGGCGGCGCGGCTGATCGCCGAGCGGACGCCGGGGGATCTGGACAAGATCTTCTTCACCAATGGTGGCGCCGACGCCGTCGAGCACGCGGTGCGCATGGCTCGGCTGCACACCGGGCGGCCCAAGGTGCTGTCGGCCTATCGGTCGTACCACGGGGGTACGCAGCAGGCGATCAACCTCACCGGTGATCCCCGGCGCTGGGCCTCCGACAGCGCGTCCGCCGGTGTCGTGCACTTCTGGGCGCCGTTCCTCTACCGCTCCCGTTTCTACGCGGAGACCAAGGAGCAGGAGTGTGCGCGGGCGCTCGAACACCTGGAGACGACGATCGCCTTCGAGGGGGCGGCCACCGTCGCCGCGATCGTCCTGGAGACCATCCCCGGGACCGCCGGGATCATGGTGCCGCCGCCCGGCTATCTCGCCGGGGTCCGTGAGATCTGCGACAGGTACGGGATCGTCTTCGTCCTCGACGAGGTGATGGCCGGGTTCGGGCGGACCGGTGAGTGGTTCGCGGCCGACCTGTTCGACGTCGTACCGGACCTGATGACCTTCGCGAAGGGCGTGAACAGCGGATACGTGCCGCTCGGCGGGGTCGCCGTCTCCGGTGCGATCGCGGACACCTTCGGCAAGCGGCCCTACCCGGGCGGGCTGACGTACTCCGGGCACCCGCTGGCCTGTGCCGCGGTCGTCGCGACGATCAACGTGATGGCCGAGGAGGGGGTCGTGGAGAACGCGAAGCACCTCGGTACCACCGTCGTCGAGCCCGCCCTGCGCGCGCTGGCCGAGCGGCACCCGAGCGTCGGCGAGGTGCGCGGGGTCGGCATGTTCTGGGCGCTCGACCTTGTGCGGAACCGGGAGACGCGCGAGCCGCTGGTGCCGTACAACGCGGCCGGAGCGGACAACGCGGCGATGGCCGCGTTCGGGGCCGCCGCAAAGCGGCAGGGGCTGTGGCCGTTCATCAACATGAACCGCACCCATGTCGTGCCGCCGCTCAACGTGTCCGAGGCCGAGCTGAAGGAGGGTCTCGCCGCCCTCGACACGGCGCTCTCCGTCGCCGACGAGTACACGGAATAAAGGTGACATAAAGACGGAGGGAGAGGGTCCGCTCGGCGGGTGCCCGCAACCGGGCAGAGCGGGAACCCGAACGCGTAAGGTGGCGTGCTCGTAGACATATACGAGTACGCCATCGAACGCGACGAGGGAGACGCTCCGACGATGCCCGGAAGCAGCGGCAACGGCGCCGTGACCCGCAGCACCCTGCGGCAGCAGATCGCCGACGCGCTTCGCGACGAGGTCCTGGCCGGCCGGCTCCAGCCCGGTCAGGAATTCACGGTGAAGGAGATCGCCGAGCAGTACGGCGTCTCCGCGACCCCGGTCCGGGAAGCCCTCGTCGATCTCTCCGCGCAGGGCCTCCTGGAGGCCGACCAGCATCGCGGTTTCCGCGTCCACGAGTACTCGGTGGCCGACCACCGGGGCATGATCGAGGCCCGCTCGCTGGTCACCGAGGGCATGTTCCTGGCCCTGGCCGGCGGCCACCGCGTCTTCGACCGGACCGAGGACCCGCGCACGATCGCCGCGCTCGCCGGTGTCCGCCGCCGCGGCGAGGAGGCGCGACGCGCCGCCGACGCCGGTGACCTCACCGTGCTGATCGGCTACGACCTGCGCTACTGGCGCGAGTTGAGCGCCATGTTCGGCAATCCCTACCTCGGCGACTTCCTGCACCGGCTGCGCGTCCAGTCCTGGGTGTGCACGGTGCAGCATCTGCGCCGGCTGACCGATCTGCGCGGCCGGCTGTGGTCCCAACACACCGAACTGGTCGACGCCTTGGCGCGCCGCGACACTCCGGCCGCGCGCTCGATCGTCCTCGCGTACAACAAGCACTCCCTCGACCTCATCGAGCGGCTGGCCGCCCGGTGACCGGACCGGAAAGGGCCGCTCCGGCCGTGGATGTCAGTGCCCCGAACCCCATAGACCTCGTGGACCTGAGCGTCGTCGTGCCCGCCTACAACGAGGAGCGAAGGCTCGGCCCGACCCTCGACGCGATCACCACCTACCTGAGCGACAACGAGAGCCGCTTCGGCGCCTGGGAGATCGTCGTCGCCGACGACGGCTCCGACGACGGGACCCGGGAGGTCGTCACCTCCCGCACCGATGCCCGGGTGCGGCTGGTCACCAGCCCCCGCAACCGCGGCAAGGGCCATGCCCTGCGCCTCGGGGTCGCGGCCTCGCGTGGACGCCGGGTCCTGGTCACCGACGCCGATCTGGCCGCGCCCATCGAGGAGTTGGAGAAACTCGACAAGGAGCTGGGCGAGGGGCACGCGGCGGCGATCGGCTCGCGGGCGGCGCCGGGCGCGACCATAGAGAGCCACCAGCATCCGGTCCGTGAACTCCTGGGCCGCGCGGGCAACTTCCTCATACGCAAGGCCGCGGTGCCCGGCATACGCGACACCCAGTGCGGCTTCAAGCTCTTCGAGGGCGACCGCGCCCGCGAGGCCTTCGCCGCCTCCAGCATCAACGGCTGGGGCATCGACGTGGAGGTCCTCCAGCACTTCCGCCGCGCGGACTGGGAGGTCGCCGAGGTGCCGGTGCGCTGGGCCCACCAGTCCGGCTCGAAGGTACGGCCCCTGGACTACGCCCGGGTCCTCACCGAACTCGCCCGCCTCCGCGCCCGCTCCCTGCGCCCGGTCGACATCCTGGTCACCGTCCTCTTCCTGCTGATGTCGATCGGCCTCTACTCGGGCCGCTTCTTCGATCCGTCCCACCGCTACCTGGTCGACTCGCTCCAGGACCAGAACCAGTGGGAGTGGTTCTTCGCGGTCACGGCCGACAACGTGGCCCACCTCCACAACCCGTTCTTCTCGAACCTCCAGGGCTTCCCCGACGGCGTGAACCTCATGGCCAACACGGTCATGCTGGGCCTGTCGGTCCCCTTCGCGCCGCTCACCCTGCTGGCCGGACCCGCCGTCTCCCTCAGCGTCTGCATGGCGCTGGGCCTCGCGGCCACGGCCGCCGCCTGGTACTGGCTGATCGTGAAACGGGTCGTACGGCAGCGGGCCGCGGCCTTCGTCGGCGCCTCCCTCGCGGCCTTCGCCCCGCCGATGGTCAGCCACGCCAACGCGCACCCGAACTTCGTCATCCTCTTCATGGTCCCGCTGATCATCGACCGCGCCCTGCGCCTGTGCGCGGGCACCCGGGTCGTCCGGGACGGGATCGTGCTGGGCCTGATGACGGCCTACCAGATCTTCCTCGGCGAGGAGCCGCTGCTCCTGGCGTCGATCGGCATGGTCCTGTTCGCGGTCTCGTACGGGGTCCTGCACAGGGATGTCGTGAAGACGGCCTGGCGCCCGCTCCTCAAGGGCCTGGGCATCGCGGCGGCGGTCTGCGCGCCGATCATCCTGATCCCGCTCTGGTACCAGTTCGCGGGCCCGCAGAGCTACAAGAGCGTCCTGCACGGCGACAACGCGGGCAACAGCCCCCTGGCCCTGCTCTCCTTCGCCGAACGCTCGCTGATCGCGGGCAACGAGGTCCGGGCGGGCTCCCTCTCCCTCAACCCCACCGAGCAGAACGCGTTCTACGGCTGGCCGCTGGTCGCCCTCGCCTTCGCCATCGTCGTACGGCTGTGGGAGCACGCCCTCGTCAAGGCGCTCGCGTTCACGGCGGTCGCGGCGGCGATCCTCTCCATGGGCCCCAAGATCCGTATCCCGCTCACGAACACGGTCTACCCGGGCCCCTGGGCACTGCTCGCGCACAAGCCGCTCTTCGAGTCGGTGATCGAGGGCCGGGTGGCGATGATCTGCGCCCCCGCGCTGGGCATGATGCTGGCGATCGCGGTCGAGCGCCTGGCGGCGACCCGGCAGATCGGCACGCAGTACGTCGGTCTGCTCGCCGTGTGCATGGCCCTCATCCCGATCATCCCGGCCCCGCTGAAGGCCGTGGACCGCGCCGCCGTACCCGCCTTCTTCACGGACGGCACCTACAAGTCGTACGTCCGCGCAGGCGAATCCCTCGTCCCGCTCCCCCTTGCCGACCCGGGCGCCGCGGAGCCCCTTCACTGGCAGACGGCCGCCGGCCTCGGCTTCAAGATGCCGGGCGGCTACTTCAACGGCCCCTACGGCGAGGACCGCGTCGGCATCTACGGCGCCTCGCCCCGCTACACCTCCAACATGCTGCGGGACGTGCGCTACACCGGTGTCATCCCCACCATCGGCAAGAACTGGCGGGCGCAGGCCAAGGTGGACTTCGCGTACTGGCACGCGGGCGCCCTCGTGGTCGCGCCACAGCCCAACGACGACAAGCTCCGCACCGCTGTGGAAAAGCTGGTCGGCAAACCCGGTAAGTGGGTGGACGGCGTGTGGGTATGGGACCTGCACGAGGGAAGCTGACCCGGGCCGCACCGACTACGCTTCCCCCTACTCTTTTCTGTGACCGAGTGACCGAGGAGCCTCTTTTGGCCTGTGACCTGTGGCTGGTCCCGCTCGTCGACGTGTTGTGCCACACCCCCGACAATCCCTTCGCCGACGAACTCGCGCTCTACAACTCGTTGCTGGCCGAGGCGGGGCTACCGCCGGTGCCGGTGTACCAGTACATGCCGGGACTGTCCGGCGAGGTCGCCCCGGTGGCGGGCTTCGACTACGACGCGCTGCACTTCCTGCGCCGGGCGTATCTGCTCCAGGTCTGCGGCCTCCCGGTGACACCGGTGGACGAACTGGGCGGTGACTACGAGCAGCTCCTGGAGATGTTCGAGACCACAGCCCAGCAGTCCCACCTGGTCTGGCACTACGACCACGCGGGCGCCTACGTCCCGGTCGACTTCCCGCACCCGCTGGCCAACGACGAACTCCTCGCCGGCGGCGGCCCGTTGGGCTCGTCCCAGACCCTGCTGCGCGAGCTGGAGTTCGTGGCGTCGACGATCGGCATCGACCCGGCGAACCCTCCGACGCCTCCCCAACCTCCCTCCGCTCCGACGGAGTTGGAGGAACCGGCCGTCCCCCCGCCGTACGACCCCAGCCCGTTCGCGCGCGAGCGGCACGTGTGGCTCGGCCTGCACGCGGCGGCGACCCGGAGCCTGGCCCAGGGCTCGATGATCGTGTTCAGCTAGCGGAGCTTGGAGAGTCCCGTGCCTACTTCCTCCGCGTTCATCACCGGGGTGTAGGTGATCTCGGCACCCAGGTTGAGGAAGAACGGCTCACTGATCGACGGGATGTCGGAGGGGTCCTTCAGGTCGAAGACCAGGAACGCGGTGCGCTTGCCACCGTCCGCGGTGAAGTAGGCCGCCTCGGGCTTGATCTGCGCCATGGACTCCTCCATCAACTTCCCGAGGGTCCCATTACGGATCGCTTCGTTCCCCTTCTCGGTGTCCATGCACGCCTTCAACAACATGCGCATTGCACTCACCTTCTCGTTTAGGGCATGTTCAGGATATGCCCGATATGCGCATTACGTCGTGCTGGTGTACGGCTCAGTCGTCCGCCAGCGCGGCATGCAGGAGCAGAGCGTGGACCAGGCGGTCGGACCCGGTGGGCGGGTAGCGCCAACTCAGCGGCCAGGTCGTGCCGTCGAGCGCAGGCACCGGGATGAACGAGACGCGGTTCGGGCCGGCCGTCAGGCGGGTGACCCCGTCGGGCCACGCGCGGTGTCCGGTGCTCCCGACGGGCACGAGGAAGTAGACCGCCCTGCTCCCACTCGCCTCCTCGACCACCGGCCCCGGGTCACCACCCGTCATCGCCGCGAGCCGGTCCGCGAGCGCACGCCCCTTCTCACCGTCGACCCGAACCGCCTCGAACTGGACGCCCGCCTTGCGGAGTTGGATGCCCCGGGCCGGAACCCAGTCGAGGTTTACCTCATCACTTTCCGTATTCATGCGAACAGTGTCGGCTGGTCCGGTTACCTTCTTCCATAACTCTGTGTCGACCGTCCACGACAGTCGGGTACGGGCGCGGAGTGCTGGTGTCTGGTTGAGTTCGGTTGAGTCCGGGGGTGACCGCGATGGCGCGGGCCGAGAACAAGGCGGGGGCGAGCGGCACGGCACATCTCGTGGCCGCCCTGGCAAAGGCGCTGCGTGAGCAACAGGGCCTCACGCAGGTCGAGTTGGGCAAGATTACCGGTTACACCGGGTCCGCGATCAGCGCGATGGAGACCTGCGCGCAGCCCGCGAGCGACGACATGCTCGTCAAGCTGGAGGAGAAGATCGGAGCCGGGCTCGGCATCTTCCAGAAGGCGCGCAAGTACGTGCTGCTGGACAAGTACCCGCCACAGTTCAAAGACTTCTCGCTGATGGAGGCGGAGGCCGTGACCTTGTCTTCGTACCAGACATACGTCGTCGACGGTCTGTTCCAGACCGAGGAGTACGCCCGCGCCCTGATCGGCGGCGGCTATCCGAAGCTCGCCGACACCAAGGTGCAGGAACTGGTCGAGGCGCGACGGGCCCGCAGGAAACTTTTCGATCGCGACCCCACCGCCATGATCGAGCTGATCCTCGACGAGGCTGTGCTGAGGCGGCCGTTCGGGAGTTGGGACATCCACCGTGAGCAGTTGCGCTCACTCGCGGAGGACGCGGAGCGGGACAATGTAAGCGTCCAGGTGGTGCCACTGGAACGCGCACTGCGTGGCGGTCACGCGGGCGCTCGCGGCGACATGAAACTTGTTGAGACGAAGGAACACCACCACGTGGTCTATCTGGAGATGGAGGACGAGAGTGTATTGGTCAGCGATCCCACCAAGGTCGCCCAACTCTCGCACCGCTATGCGAAGATCCGCACACAGGCTCTGAGTCCGGACGACTCTCTGAGCCTCATCCAGAAGTTGGCGGGAGAAGAGCGGACATGACCAGCACCTTGCGGTGGTTCAAGTCGAGCTACAGCAACGACAGCGGCGGCGATTGCCTCGAAGTCGCCTACGACTGGCGCAAGTCGTCGTACAGCAACGACAGCGGCGGACAGTGTCTCGAAGTCGCCGCTTGCCCCACCGCCCTCCACATCCGTGACTCCAAGATGACGGACGGCCCAACCCTCACCGTTTCCGGCGAGGCCTGGGCCGCGTTTCTCCGGAGGTTCTAGAAGACCGGCGTCCCGCCCTGCGTCAGCTTCCAGTTGGTCGCTGAGAAGGTCGACGGGTCGATGCTGCCCTTGGCCGTGGCGTAGGCGACCATCAGGTCGCGGACCTGGTTGGTCGAGGCGTAGGCGATCTCCGCTGCGGCGATGTGCGGGTAGCCCGAACCGCCGTTGGCGCGGTAGTTGTTGACGGCGACGACGAAGACCTGGTCGTCGGCGACCGCCGTGCCGTTGTAGCTCAGGTTCTTGATGCGGGAGCCCTCGGCGGCGGCGATGTCGATCTCGTAGTCGACGCCGGCCGCCATGTCGTACATGTAGTCCCAGAAGCTGTTGGCGTTGGTGAGGGTGGCGGTGTCGACCGCCGTGCCCACCGGGACCTGGTGGTAGTACTTCGCCGCGAACTCCAGGTAGTCCTTGAGCTGGGCGCCGGTGAGCTTCTTGCCGTAGAGGGTGTTCTCGTAGACGTAGAGGCCCGCGACATCGCGGATCGTCACGTCGCCGGCCGGGATGGTGGCCGTACGGCTGAAGCACGCGGCGACCGAGATCAGCGGGAGCGCGGCGTCGGCCGCCGACAGCCCCGCCTTGACCGCGTCCATCTGCACCTGCTGGATGAAGTCGATGGCGGGGACGTCCTTCCAGCACGCCTCCGCCGTCGACATCGCGGTCGTGCAGGTGCCGATCGCGGTGTTGACGTACTTGACCACCAAGTTGTGGTCGGCGGTGAGGAGTTCGGTGATCCGCGGGTCCTCCTGGACCGTGTTGCTGTTGAGGGTCGTGGCCGTCTTGCTGGTGATCTTCCAGCAGCCGCGCTCCAGTTCCAGCTCGAAGTCGAAGACGGAGAGGCGGTAGCCGTAGCAGTACGGCTCGGAGAGGAGGACGTCCTCGCCGGTCGTCTCGTTCTTCACCGTGTACGTCGGGACGTCGACGTGGGTGTGGCCGACGAGGATGGCGTCGATGCCGGGGACCTGCTGGGCGACGAGGTTCGAGGCGTTCTCCACGTACGGGAGCGAGTCGCCCCAGGAGGTCGAGCCGTCCAGGCCGGAGTGGTCGGTGAGGAAGACGACGTCACAGCCGAGGGCGCGGAGTCGCGGGACGTACTTCTTCGCCTGCTCGACCAGACCCGTGAAGGTCATCTTGCCGTTGACGTTGTCCTTGTCCCAGAGGGCGATCCCGGGGTTGGTGAGGCCGAGGATGCCGACCTTGATGTCCGGGGCGCCGGGCACCTTGATGTGCTTGACGGTGTACGGCTCGAAGGCCGGCTTCAGCGTCTTCGCGTCCAGCGCGTTGGCGCCCAGCAGCGGGAACTTGCACTGCTTCTCGAAGGTGCGGACGACCTCGATGCCGTAGTTGAACTCGTGGTTGCCGAGCGCGGCGGCGTCGTAGCGCATCTCGTTCATGGCGATCGCCATGGGGTGCTTGGGGCCGCGCTTGCCGTCCTTGCCCGTGATCGGGTCGACGCTGGCGTAGTACGAGGCGAGGGAGGTGCCCTGGATGATGTCACCGGCGTCGACGAGGAGGACCCGGCCCGCGCCCTTCTCCTTGCGGATGTTCTTCACCAGGGTGGCGATCCGGGCGATGCCGTAGGTGTTGCCCTTCGAGTCCACCGGGGCCGCGTTGGTGTAGTAGTCCCAGTTGAAGACGTGGCTGTGCAGGTCGGTGGTGCCGAGGATGGAGAAGCTCCACGTCTTGGGCGCCTTCGGCGGCTTGCCGTGGCCCTGCTCGGCGGCCTGCGCGCTGCCCGCACCGACGGTTCCCGCGACGGCCACGGCCGCTCCGGTGACGGCGGACTTCTGCACGAACTCACGGCGGTTCATGGGATTGACGGGCATTCGGGGCTCCTGAAAGGGCACAGAGGGCGATGTGGCATGCGGGACGCGGCGGGCTACCCGCGTAGATGCTGACCCGCTCCCGTTACCGGCGTAACCACGGAAAGCCCAAGGGCCGGTCAAGGATTCCCAAGACCGGCCCAAGTGCGGCCACCAACCGGCGCCCTAAATGAACGAGTTGACCTCAATCGTCTCCGTGCGGCCCGGGCCGACCCCGATCGCGGAGATCGGCGCCCCGGACATCTCCTCCAGTGCCTTGACGTACGCCTGCGCGTTCTTCGGGAGGTCGGCGAAGGTCTTGGCCTTCGTGATGTCCTCGCTCCAGCCGGGCAGGGTCTCGTAGATCGGCTTCGCGTGGTGGAAGTCGCTCTGGGAGTACGGGAGTTCCTCGACGCGCTTGCCGTCGATCTCGTAGGCCACGCAGACCGGGATCTGCTCCCAGCCGGTGAGGACGTCGAGCTTGGTGAGGAAGAAGTCGGTCAGGCCGTTGACGCGGGTCGCGTAGCGGGCGATGACCGCGTCGAACCAGCCGCAGCGCCGGTCGCGGCCCGTCGTCACACCCCGCTCGCCGCCGATGCGGCGCAGGGCCTCGCCGTCCTCGTCGAAGAGCTCCGTCGGGAAGGGGCCGGAGCCGACTCGGGTCGTGTAGGCCTTCAGGATGCCGATGACCCGGCTGATCTTGGTGGGGCCCACGCCCGCGCCGGTGCAGGCGCCGCCCGCGGTCGGGTTCGACGACGTCACGAAGGGATACGTGCCGTGGTCGATGTCCAGGAGCGTGCCCTGGCCGCCCTCGAAGAGGACCACCTTGTCGTCGTCGAGGGCCTGGTTGAGGATCAGGACCGTGTCGGCGACGTACGGCTTGAGGCGGTCCGCGTAGGACAGCAGCTCCTCGACGACCTGCTCGATGGCGATCGCGCGGCGGTTGTAGAGCTTGGTGAGCATCTGGTTCTTGATGTCGAGGGACGCCTCGACCTTCTGCGTCAGGATCGACTCGTCGTAGAGGTCCTGGACCCGGATGCCGACGCGGTTGATCTTGTCCGCGTAGGTCGGGCCGATGCCGCGGCCGGTGGTGCCGATCTTCCGCTTCCCGAGGAAGCGTTCCGTCACCTTGTCCACCGTCACGTTGTAGGGCGTGATGATGTGAGCATTACCGCTGATCAGGAGCTTGGACGTGTCGACGCCGCGCTCGTTCAGCCCGTTCAGCTCGGAGAACAGGACCGACGGGTCGACGACGACACCGTTGCCGATGACCGGAGTGCACTCCGGTGTGAGGATCCCGGAAGGGAGCAGGTGAAGGGCGTACTTCTGATCGCCCACGACTACCGTGTGGCCGGCGTTGTTGCCGCCCTGGTAGCGCACCACATAGTCGACGGACCCACCTAGCAGGTCCGTCGCCTTTCCCTTGCCTTCGTCACCCCACTGAGCACCGAGCAGCACAAGTGCGGGCACGCGCGTACACCCCTTCCGGGCGGGGCATGTCCAAGGTCAGGGGCGTACGCGGCACAGCGTGTGCCTCGTACACCTGCGACCCTCGTCGGTCGCGACCCGTCGGACCGGATGCCCCGGAATAGACGAAGCCCCTGGCGCAATAGCGCAAGGGGCTCTTGCACAAAGATGCTACCCGAGGAAGCGAGGCATGGCCGAGGTGGCGACTTTCGCGACTTCCGATCAGCTCCTGGTCGTCATCGATCCCCTCGCCCGGCGCACCGACGGAGAGTCCGTCCGTATCGCGAAAGACGTGCTCAGCGCGGGTGCGGCGACGAAGGTGTGCATGCCGGAGGGGCCCGAGGAATTCGCCCGGGTGCTGTCCCGGCGGGGTTCACGCCGGCCCGTGGTGGTGGGCGACGACCGGGCACTGCTGCGCGCGGTGTCCCTCCTGCACCGCCGGCGGGAGCTGGCCGGATGCGCCCTGGCGATGGTGCCGGTGGGGGGTGCGCTGGCCCTGGCGGGGGCGCTGGGGGTGCCCACGGGCACGGTGGCGGCGGCACGCGCGGTGCTCGACGGGGTCGTACGGCGGATGGATCTGCTGGTGGACGACAGCGACGGGGTGGTGCTGGGGGCGCTGCGGATTCCCCCGCTGCTCCTGCGGGAGGCCCCGCCGGAGGAGGCGGTGGCGGCGGCCTCCGGTGGCGGGCATCTGTGGCTGCGGACGTGCCAGTCACTGGTACGGACCCTGGTGCCCGCGCGCACCTCCCGGGAATCCCTCTCCTCCACACTGCCCCGGCAGACCGGTCCCGCGCGTCTACGGGTCGAGGTCGACGGAATGACCCTGGTGGACCTGGACCAGCCGGTGGAGGGCATCTCGGTGACACCGGGAGCGTCGGGGCTGGCCGAGGTGGAGGTCCGACCGGTCTCGGTCGGCGCCGAGGCGTCACCCCTGTGCGCGAGCGGCCGAACCGTGACCGTGTCCGGGACGGATTTCCGCTACCGGGCGGACGCGGTGGTGGCCGGTCCGGTGCGGACGCGGACGTGGGTGGTTCGGGAGGGGGCTTGGGGGCTTACGTTGCCGGGGTGAGTCGTCTGGCTCAGCCGCCTTGGCCCGCGCTGCCGACCGGGCCGACCTTCACCGGGGTGCCGGCGCTGTCCGAGACGGGGAGGGAGGCGGCGCCCGGCCAGGCGAGGGTGACCGACTTCGTCTCGTCCGGCGGGGTGACGACGAGTCCGGTGATGCGGACGCCGGAGCCGCCCGTGTTGTTGACCGGGTAGCTGATGGGGAAGTACGTCGACTTGCCGTTCTTGAGGACGGCCGAGGTCGCCGCCTGGCCGGTGCGCTGCGCGGACACGGTCCCCGCGTTGGTCTGGAGGTCGACGCCCGCGTACCCGGAGATCCTGCAGTCCTTGCCGCTGTCGTTCGTGAACGTGACCACGACGGTGCCGTCGGTGTCTCCGTCGATGGTGTTGTCCTGCGCGGTGATCTTCAGGTCGGCGGTACGGCACTTGCCGGCCTTGGCGTTCGCGTTCGAGCCGGTACCCGTGCCGGAGCCCCCTGCCGTACCGGACCCGGTCGAGCCGCCCGAGCCCGAGCCGCCGGTCGTGGACGATGTGGCGGAACCAGGCGCCACCGTGGACGTCGAGGTGGACGACGGGTCGCTCTGGACGCCCGACGCGTCGTCGTTCCCGCTCTGGCAGGCGGTGAGCGAGAGACCGGCGGTGACGGCCAGGACGGCGAAGGTGAGCTTGTGAACGCGCATCGTAATTTCCTCAACATCGGTCGGCAGTGAGCGTTTCCGATCTACAGGAGCGCCCCGGCCCGGTCGGCCGTTCCACCCAACTGCCTCCCAAGACATGCCTGTTACATGCACCCATCCGTTGGGACAGATCCGTGACCCGAGGCGATGCAACCCTGCTTCTCCAGCACGGGCACCTCCGAGTCGTCCTTCAGCGCCACCCCCGTCACTCCCAACTCCCGTGCCCTGCCCATCAACCCCGCCAGCTTCCCCGCAGCCACCTCGTACGCCAGCCCCAGCGGCGGCCGGATGTTGGACAGGCAGTTGCGGTCGGCGTCCGTCGTCACTCCCGGCTTCGGGCGGTGGGTCAGATACGCGCCCAGGGAGTCCGCCGCCGACATCCCGGGGCGCTCACCGACGAGGACCACGACCAGTTCCGCGCCCATCGTCGACGCCACGTCGTCGCCGAGGGCCACCCGCGCCTGTTCCGCGAGCACCACCGGCGCGACCCGCCACTGAGCCGGCAGCAGCGCCGTCGTCGCCCGCACCATCGCCGCCGCGTGCTCGTGCACCGCCCGGCTGGACAGCCCGTCCGCGACCACGAAGACGACGTCCCACTCCCCCACCGGCAGATGCGCCCGGTCGGCGGAATCCAACCGCCGTCCCAGGTCCGGGCGTTGGAGATACGTCAGCCGGTCGGGCGCCGCGCTGCGCACCCGTACGGTCGGCTCGCCCCGCAACGCCCGCGCCACCACGTCCGGTTCGAAGGGCGAGTGGACCGCGTCCCGCGCCGCCGCGTGCGCGGCCTGCAACTCCAGCCGGTGATGGGTCGGCAGACCCGAGCCCGCCCGCCCCAGACCGATCCTCGCCTGCGTGTGACGACGCAGGGCGGGCCACAACTCACCCTCACTCAAAGGCAGATGACTGATCGTCATGCGGCCAGTTCCCTTCCGATCGCCGTCAGCGGGTGGGCCGTGGCGGACACGTCGTTGATCGCGCCGTCCGCGCCCAGCAGTCCGATCGAGTCGAGCCATGCCTCGAACTCCGGTGCCGGGCGCAGCCCGAGGACCTCGCGGAGGTACAACGCGTCGTGGTATGAGGCGGATTGGTAGTTGAGCATGATGTCGTCGCCGCCCGGTGTGCAGATCACGAAGGACGCGCCGGCCACGCCGAGCATGGTGAGCATCGTGGCGATGTCGTCGTCGTCCGCGTCGGCGTGGTTGGTGTAGCAGATGTCCAGGCCCATCGGCAGGCCGAGCACCTTGCCGCAGAAGTGGTCCTCCAGGGCCGCGCGGAGGATCTGGCGGCCGTCGTAGAGGTACTCGGGGCCGATGAAGCCGACCACGGTGTTCACCAGCAGCGGATCGTAGCGGCGGGCGACCGCGTACGCGCGTGCCTCGACGGTCTGCTGGTCCACCCCGTGGTGCGCGTCGGCGGAGAGCGCGCTGCCCTGCCCGGTCTCGAAGTACATGACGTTCGAGCCGACGGTGCCCCGGCCCAGCGCCCGCGCCGCCTCGTACGCCTCGTCGAGGAGTCCCAGCGTCACGCCGAAGGACGCGTTCGCGGCCTGGGTGCCCGCGACGGACTGGAAGACGAGGTCGACGGGTGCCCCGCGGGCCATGAGGTCCATGCTCGTGGTGATGTGGGACAGGACGCAGGACTGGGTGGGGATGGCGTAGCGCCGGATCACTCCGTCGAGGAGTTCCAGCAGGTCCCGTACCGCCTTCGGGCTGTCGGTCGCCGGGTTGATGCCGATCACCGCGTCCCCCGAGCCGAGCAGCAGACCGTCGAGCAGGGCCGCGGCCACGCCGGCCGGGTCGTCGGTGGGGTGGTTGGGCTGGAGGCGGGTGGCGAGACGGCCCGGCAGGCCGATGGTCGACCGGAAGGCCGTCACCACCCGCACCTTCCGCGCGACGGCGACCAGATCCGCGTTGCCCATCAGCTTCGACACCGCCGCCACCATCTCAGGCGTCAACCCGCGTGCGACGGCCGCGAGTTGAGCGCTCTCCGCGCTCAGCAGCCACTCCCGGAACCCGCCGACCGACAGACCGGCCACCGGCGCGAACGCCACCGTGTCGTGCGTGTCGAGAATCAACCGGGTCACGTCGTCGGTCTCGTACGGGATCACCGGCTCGGCGAGAAAGGCCGTCAGCGGTACGTCCGCCAGCGCCAGGCGAGCGGCCACCCGCTCCTGCGCGGACGCGGCGGCCAGCCCCGCGAGCCGGTCGCCGGAGCGCTCGGGGCTCGCGGCGGCGAGCAGACGCGCGAGGGAGCCGAAGCGGTAGCCGTGGCCGCCGAGGGTCGAGGTGTACGTGCTCATGGCGGCGACCGTACGAGGCGCGTGTTGCCCGCAGATTTCGCCAGATTTCTAAAGGTCTGGTTGACAAACATTTAACGCGCCGCAACCCTTGCCCGACTCATACCGCCGACAGAGTTCCGCACCGTAGGACGACCCGAGCAGCAGGAGAGGAGCCATCCGATGGCAGTGGACGAGGGAGTCGCCCCCGCGGCGAACATAAGCGAGGACGGGGCCGTTCACCGGCTCAAGCCCAACGCCATCGGCCTGCTGGGCGTGGTCTTCATGGCGGTCGCGACCGCCGCCCCGATCACCGCGATGACCGGCAACGTGCCCTTCATGGTCTCGTCCGGCAACGGCATAGGCGCCCCGGCGAGCTACCTCGTCGCAATGGTCGTCCTGGCAATCTTTTCCGTCGGCTTCACGTCCATGGCGAAGCACATCACCTCCACCGGCGCCTTCTACGGCTTCATCTCCTACGGCCTCGGCCGCACCGCCGGACTCGCCTCCGGCCTCCTGGCGACCTTCGCGTACGCCGTGTTCGAGCCGGCGCTGATCGGCATCTTCTCGACCTTCGCCACCGGAACGTTCAAGGACCAGACCGGAGTTGACATCCCCTGGTGGGTGTTCGCGCTGGTGATGCTGGCCGTCAACGCGACGGGCACGTGGTTCGGTGTCTCGGTCGCGGAGAAGCTGCTGGTCGTCCTCCTGGGCACGGAGGTGACCGTCCTCGCCGCGATGGCGATCTCGGTCGCCCTGCACGGCGGCGGCCCGCACGGCTTCACCTTCGGCCCGGTCAACCCGGTCAACGCCTTCAAGGGGACCTCCGCCGGCCTCGGCCTCTTCTTCGCCTTCTGGTCGTGGGTCGGCTTCGAGTCGACCGCGATGTACGGCGAGGAGTCCCGCGACCCGAAGAAGATCATCCCCAAGGCGACGATGATCTCGGTCCTCGGCGTGGGCGTCTTCTACGTCTTCGTCTCCTGGATGGCGATCATCGGCAACGGCGAGACGGAAGCCCTCAAGGCCGCCTCGTCCGCGAACCCGCTGGCCCTCTTCTTCAACCCCACCGAGCACTACGTCGGCCACTGGGCGGTCGACCTCATGCAGTGGCTGATGATCACCGGCTCGCTGGCCTGCGGCATGGCCTTCCACAACTGCGCCAGCCGCTACATGTACGCCCTGGGCCGCGAGGGCGTCCTCCCCTCCCTCAAGAACACCATCGGCCGCACCCACGCCAAGCACGGATCCCCGCACATCGCGGGCCTGGTGCAGACGGTGGTCAGCGCGGTCCTGATCGTCGCCTTCTGGCTCACGAGCAAGGACCCGGCCAACGCCCTCTACGTCCTCCTCGCCATCCTCGGCACCATGGCGATCCTGATCGTCCAGGCGGTCTGCTCCTTCGCGGTCCTGGCCTACTTCCGCAAGAACCACCCCGAGAGCCGCCACTGGTTCCGCACCTTCACCGCCCCACTGGTCGGCGGCATCGCGATGCTCGCCGTCGTCGTACTCCTCGTCTCCAACATGAGCGTCGCGGCGGGCGCGGAGTCCGACTCCCTGGTCCTGAAAGCGACTCCGTGGCTGGTGACGCTGGTCGCGGCGACGGGGATCGGCTACGCGCAGTACCTGAAGCGGCGGGCGCCTGAGCGGTACGCGCTGCTGGGGCGGACTGTGTTGGAGGAGACGAAGGAGCGCTAGCTCTACGCCGGCTGGGCTCGGCCCGGGCTGGGAAGGTCGATCGGCATAGAGTCCATGGAGTCCATGGACTCTATGGTGGCCGAGCGGCCGGAGGTGCGCGGATGTCCCCGGAGATGACGACACAGGACCGGCGGCGCGAGCTCGCCGAGTTCCTCCGCAGCCGACGCGCCCGCCGCACTCCCGCGGAGGCGGGGTTGCCGACCTTCGGGCGGCGGCGCACTCCAGGGCTGCGGCGCGAGGAGGTCGCGACACTCGCCGGGGTGAGCATCACCTGGTACACGTGGCTGGAGCAGGCCCGCGACATCCGTGTCTCGCGCCAGATCCTCGGAAGTCTGGCCACAGCCCTGGGACTTGACGAGGTCGAGCGCGTCCACCTGTTCCGGCTCGCCGACGAACCGCCTCCGGACGGGCCGCCTTCCCGCCCCGAACTGCCGCCCCAGTACGAGCTGTTGCTCACCCACCTCGACCCGAACCCGGCCTTCATCGTGAACCCGCGGTTCGACATCCTGGCGTGGAACCGCGGCTGCGAACTCCTCTACGGCGACCTGGGCGCCCTGCCCACGGCGC
This sequence comes from Streptomyces sp. NPDC005492, assembly GCF_040605995.1. NCBI lineage: Bacteria > Bacillati > Actinomycetota > Actinomycetes > Kitasatosporales > Streptomycetaceae > Streptomyces > Streptomyces sp. NPDC005492. Next base: position 250,360 of record NZ_JBEXDX010000002.1, on the reverse strand, counting down.
GCCGCAACGTCCTGTGGCTCACGTTCACCTCGCCCGAGGTGCGGGAGATGTCCCGGGACTGGGAGTCGGAGGCCGCGCTCACCGTCGCACTGTTCCGCACGCAGGCGAATGAAGGCATCCTGGCGCCCGGGATCACCGCCCTCATCGCTGAACTGACCGACGCCAGCCCCGACTTCGCCCGCCTGTGGCGACGCAAGGAGCTGGCGCCGTTCGTGCCCCAGGCCCGTACGATCGACCATCCTCTGCTCGGCGAGGTCACCCTCGACTACGTCAAACTGCATGTGGCGAACGACGACAAGACGCTGGTGTCGTATCTGCTGCCACCGGGCTCGGAAGTGGAGAGCCGGTTCCTGAAATTCGTCGGGAATCCCGAAACCTGACCGTCAGGCGACGGTGAAGCCTCCGTCGACGGGAAGGATCGTACCCGTCACGTAGTCGGCCCCCACGAGATAGGCGATCGCGTGCGCGACGTCGTCGGGCCGTCCGATCCGCTGGGCCGGAAGGTCCGCCGCCACGGCGGTGAACTGGGCCGCACGCTGTTCCTCCGGCAGGAACGACCACCAGGGAGTGTCAACGGCCCCTGGGGACACGGCATTCACCCGCACCGGAGCCAGTTCGGCGGCGAGCGGGGACACGATCCGCTCGATCGCCCCGTTGACCGCGGCGAGCGCCACGCTGCCGGGCAGGGCGGCCCGCGCGGTGGCCGCGGAGATCATCGTGACCGAGCCGGTGACGTCGGCCCGCCGGATCGCGTACAGGTACGGGAAGAGCTTGCCGTCGAAGGCGCCCCTGATATCGGCCGGGCTCACCTCCGCGAGCGGCCCGAGCCCGAGCGCGCCCGGACTGAACGCCAGCACGAGATGGTCGATCACGCCGACCCGCTCGAAGAACTCCCTCACCTCCGCTTCCGAGACACCGTCGACCTGTTCGGCACCGGCCACCCGGTCCTTGACCGCCGCCAGCTTCCCGGGGTCCCGCCCGGTCACGATCACCTCGGCACCGCCTGCCGTCAGCCGCTCGGCTGCCGCGAGACCGATCCCGGACGTCCCACCCATGACCACAACGCGCATCGCGTGCGTCTCCGATTCCGTAGGGCTGTGTTGTGCTTGCCCCATCAGCCTCGGGAATCCGGGGGCGGCGATCCAGACACGCCTGATGCTGGTGGTCCGGGCACCCCCTTGGGGCGTATGTGCGGGCTACGCAGCCACTCGGTGTACCAGGCGCGAAAGCCGGTGCTCGCCGGGACGAAGCCGCCCCAGTCCGGGTCGAGCTGCCAGACCTCGCCCGCTCGTGGGCCGTTCAGGACCAGCCGGACGTAGATCCCGCAGCCCTGGTCAGCCACCATGAGTGTGCCCGGGGTCAGCGCATCGGCCGGAGTGCCGATCCGGCCGGGCAGGGGTTCGGCGAGCGGAAAAGGCTCGGCGAGTCGACCCGGCAGTCGGTCCTGTTCCCACTCGTCGTCCACGGCCCACTCGTCGCCGCCTCCCTGCCTCGGTGCGGCCAACGGCATCAACCCGTGCCCAGGACCGGCGGGGCCGTCTCCCACCCTCGCGACGAACGCCCGGTACTCCACCGGCAGTTCAACGCCGTGGGCTTCCTCGAACGCACCGATCTCCGCCTCCGACAGCGGCGGCGTCAACGCGTACCGGTGGGTGTCCGCCCCGAAGCGCTCAAGTCCCCGGTCCTGTGCGGCCATCTCCCGTATCCGAGCGCGTACGCCGTCCCCGTCCCAGCTCTCCATCCAGCGACCGTAACAACGACAAGGCCACCCGGCCCCTGTCAGATGCCCCGGGCCGCAACCTCACCCCGCCCCGAACACCCGCTCCCGATGCACCCGCCACCGCTCCATCATGGCCGAGATCTCCCCCTCGACGAACTCGAAGAAGGCCAGGGTCTCGGCCATGCGGCGGCCCGCCGGGGTGTCCGCGCCGAGGCTGGTGACGCCCTCGCTCAGGGCGGTCTCCCATCGCTTGATGACGGCCTCGCGGTTGGTGAGGGCCTCGTACCACTGGTTGCCCTGCACCCGGTAGCGCTCCCGGCGGGAACCGGGTTCGCGCTCCCGCGACACCATGTGCTGCTGCGCGAGATAGCGCACTCCGCCGGAGACCGCGGCCGGGCTGATCCGTAGCTGCTCGCCCAGTTCGCCGGAGGTCATCGCACCCTCGTCGGAGGAGAGCAGTGCGGCGAAGATCCGGGCGGGCATGCGCTGCATACCGGCCTCGACGAGTTGCGCCGCGAAGGACTCGACGAACTTCGACACGGCCTCCGCGTCCCGCCCACCGGCTGTTTCCGTCATGGCCCCATCCTATCCGGGCTTCACACGCTTCCTTAACTTCACAAATTTCTGAAAGAAGCGTACGTTCTGAACCATGACGAAGGCCAACCCCGCCATCGAGGTATCCGGACTCCACAAGTCGTTCGGCGCGACGCACGCTCTCGACGGCCTCGACCTCGCCGTCGAGACCGGTGAGGTGCACGGCTTCCTCGGTCCCAACGGCTCCGGGAAGTCCACGACGATCCGCGTCCTGCTCGGCCTGCTGCGCGCGGACTCGGGCGCCGCCCAGCTCCTGGGCCGCGACCCGTGGACCGACGCCGTCGAACTGCACCGCCGGGTCGCCTACGTCCCCGGTGACGTGACCCTCTGGCGCAACCTCTCCGGGGGCGAGGTCATCGACCTCTACGGCCGGTTGCGCGGCGGCCTGGACACGGCCCGACGCGCCCAGCTCATCGAGCGCTTCGAACTCGACCCGACCAAGAAGGGCCGCACCTACTCCAAGGGCAATCGGCAGAAGGTCGCCCTCGTCGCCGCGTTCGCCTCCGACGTCGACCTGCTGATCCTGGACGAACCGACCTCGGGCCTCGACCCGTTGATGGAGGAGGTCTTCCAGCGCTGCGTGGAGGAGGAGCGCGATCGGGGTCGGACCATTCTGCTGTCCTCGCACATCCTCAGTGAGGTGGAGGAGCTCTGCGACCGGGTGAGCATCATCCGCAAGGGACGCACGGTGGAGAGCGGTTCACTCGCCGACCTGCGCCATCTCACCCGCACCAGCGTGACGGCCGAACTGGTCGGCTCGCCCAACGGGTTGGCCTCCCTCCCGGGCGTGCACGACCTCGACGTACAGGGCCACCGCGTGCGCCTCCAGGTGGAGACGGACCAACTCAACGCCGTACTACGCTCGTTGAGCGACTCGGGCGTACGGTCACTGACCTCGAAACCGCCGACGCTGGAGGAACTCTTCCTCCGCCACTACCAGGACGAGGAACAGGACGCGGAAGGGGCGGTGTCCCGATGACCGCCGCCGCCTTCGCCGTCCGCAGCGGCGGCTCCCGCCAACTCGCTGGCACCGGCGCCCTGTTGAGGTTCAACCTGCGCCGCGACCGGGTGGTGATCCCGGCCTGGGTGGCCGTGACGGGGCTCATGGTGCTGTCGCTCCCCGGTTCGCTCAAGAGCGTGTACTCCACCCCCGCCGAACGCGCCGACATCGCCCGCCAGATGCTCACCAACAGCTCGCTGCGCGCCACCTACGGCCCGGTGTTCAGCGACTCCCTCGGCGGCCTCACCGCCTGGCGCATCGGCGGCTACGCGGCGATCCTCGCCGGGATCATGAGCCTGGTCGTCGTCGTACGGCACACCCGCGACGAGGAGGAGAGCGGCCGGCAGGAACTCGTGTCCTCGGCGATGGTGGGCCGCCGCGCCCCGCTGACGGCGGCCCTGTCGACGGCGTTCGTCGCCAACGCCGTACTCGCGCTGCTGATCGCGGGCGGTCTCGCCGGGCAGGGTGCGGCGGGGGCGCTGGCGCTCGGGCTCGGCATCGGCGGAGTGGGCATGGTGTTCGCAACGCTGGCGGCGATCGTCGCGCAGTTCACGGACAGCGGCCGGCTGGCGAAGGGCCTGACCGGCGGACTGGTGGGCGTGGCCTTCGTACTGCGCGCGATCGGCGACTCGACGACCAACAACGGTTCCTCGCCCTGGACTTGGCTGTCCCCGATCGGCTGGCTGGAGAACTTGCGCCCGTTCGCGGCCGAACGCTGGTGGGTACTGGGCCTGTTCGCGGCGGCAGCGGTCCTCCAGGGCCTGGTGGCCTACGAGTTGGCCGGACGCCGGGACGTGGGCATGAGCTTCCTGGCCGCCCGACCGGGACCGGCCCACGGCCGCCTCGGCACGGCGGGCGCGCTCGCGTGGCGGCTCCAACGGGGCAGCGTGCTGGGCTGGAGCCTCGGTTTCTGCGCGGCCGGGGTCGCGTTCGGGGGCATTACGAACGGGGCGGCGGATCTGGTCGGGGACAACGCCAAGACCCGCGAGATCATCGAGCGGATGGGCGGCCAGTCGGGCATCGAGGACGCGTTCCTGGCCACGATGGTCGGCATGTTCGGCATGCTCGCCGCGCTCTACGCCGTCTCCTCCGTCCTGCGGCTGCACAACGAGGAGACGAGCGGGCGCGCCGAACCGATCCTGGCCAACGCGGTGGGCCGCCTCCGCTGGGCGGCCGGCCACCTGACCATCGCCTTCGCCGGCGCGGCCCTGATCATGCTCCTGAGCGGCCCGGGCCTGACCCTCGGCTACGGCGCCGAACCGGGCCCGATCCTCGCCGCCGGCCTGGTCCAGGTCCCGGCGATCTGGACCCTGGGCGCGCTCGCGGTCCTCCTCCACGGAATCTCACCAAGCCTGTCCCCCGCGTCCTGGGCAGCGGCGGGACTCGCCCTGCTGCTGGGCTGGATCGGCCCGGCCCTGAACCTCCCGCAGGAGGTCCTGGACATCTCCCCCTTCGGCCACCTCCCGAAGCTGCCGGGCGGGGAGATGGACTGGGCACCGGTGACGATCCTGACGGCGATCGCCACCGCGCTGGTCACCGCCGGGCTCACGGCCCTGCGCCGCCGCGACCTCACGACCTGACCGGAGGCGGCGGCCCGGGAACCTCCGGCGACCCGGCCGCGTACGTCCCCGACATGGGAGCGGCGGGGCTCGCCCTCCTGCTCCGCTGGATCGGCGCCACACTGAACATCCCCTCAGGTGGCCCTGACCGCGATCGCCACCACGCGCGTCGCGGCAGGGCTCGCAGGCCTACGACGACGCGACCTCACGACCTGACCAGCGGCGGCCCGCCCTACTGGGCGCGGGACTTGGACTCGCCATGTGGTCGTACGACGTCGAGGGCCGGTTCCAGCCGTTCGAGGGGGCGCCCGACTGGAGTGTCCTCCACGCCGAACTGCCGTCGGCGGTCCTGGGCGGGTTCCAATGCCTCAGATCTCGACGCTGAGCCCTTCCAGCCCCCGGATCACGAAGTTCGGCTTGCGTTCCGGTTCCTGGGCGAGGTGGAGGGTGGGCGCGCGGTCGAGCAACGCGCCCATGGACGCGGCGAGTTCGATACGGGCCAGGGGTGCGCCGATGCAGTAGTGGATGCCCGCGCTGAAGCTGATGTGCGGGTTGTCGGCGCGAGTGAGGTCGAGGCGCTCCGGGGCGGCGAAGACGTCCGGGTCGTGGTTGGCGGAGCCGAAGAGCATCGCGATCTCCGCGCCGCGCGGGACGGTCGTGCCGTCGATCTCGATCTCGTCCAGCACCCACCGCTCGAAGAGCTGGAGCGGGGTGTCGTAGCGCATCAACTCCTCTACGGCGGACGGGATCAGGGAGTGGTCCGCACGGAGGGCCGCCAACTGATCCGGGTTACGGAACAGCGCCCACCAGCCGTTGACCGTCGCGTTGACGGTCGCCTCGTGTCCCGCGTTCAGGAGGAGTACGGCGGTGGAGATCATTTCCTGCTCGGTGAGGCGGTCCTCGTCGTCGTGGGCCGAGATGAGACCGGAGATAAGATCCTCGCCGGGTTCCTTGCGGCGGGCGGCGATCAACTCGCGTAGATACGACGAGAATTCGAGCGACGCGCGGACCGCCTTCGCCGCCGTGTCCTCGGACGGGCTCAGCTCGTACATCCCGCAGATGTCCGCCGACCAGGGGCGGAGCGGGGCACGGTCCGACTCCGGGATGCCCAGCATCTCGGCGATCACCGCGACGGGCAGCGGCTCCGCCACATCCGTCAGCAGATCGCCACCGCCCCGCGCGACCAGCCCGTCCACCAGCTCACCGGCCAACCGGCTGACGTACGGCTTGAGTTGCTCGACCGTGCGCGGGGTGAACGCCTTCGAGACCAGGCGCCGGATGCGGGTGTGGTCCGGGGGCTCCAGGTCCAGCATTCCGTGGTCGTTGAGGGTGTGGAAGGGCTCGTGCTCGCTCGGCGGTGCCGTACGCCCGAAGTCCTCGTGCGTGAACCGGTGCTGATACGTCCGCCCGAGCCGGCGGTCGCGCAGCAGCGCCGATACGTCCGCGTGGCGCGGCACCAGCCACTGGTTCGTGGGCTCGAAGTACTGCACACGGCCCCGGGCACGCAGCTCGGCGTAGGCGGGGTAGGGGTCGGCGAGGAACGCCGGGTCCCAGGGATCGAAGGCTGCCATGCACGGACGTTATGCCGACGGTCCCCGTCCTGACCAGGGGTGTCTCAGCGGCTCGGCTTCGGCTCGGCGGGGGTGGGATCATCGCGGCATGGACACCTCGGGCAGTCTCCCGTCCCTGAGATCACCGCGATTACGGCCGGGTGACCGGGTGCGCATCGTCTCTCCGGCCTGCCCGCCCAGCCGTGAACATGTCGCTCGCGGCGTCGAGGTACTGACGTCCTGGGGGCTTCGGGCCGAGGTGGGTGAGCACGTCTTCGACCAATGGGGGTACATGGCCGGCCGGGACGAGGACCGTGTCTCCGACCTGAACTCCGCGTTCCGCGACCCCGGGGTCCGCGCCGTGTTCGCCGCCATGGGCGGCAAGGGCACCTACCGCATCGTCGACGACCTCGACACCGACGCGCTGCGCCGCGACCCGAAACCCGTGGTCGGCTTCAGCGACATCACCCACCTCCACCTCGCGCTGTGGGCCCGATGCCGCCTGTCCGGCCTGCACGGCCCGTTCCCCAACGCGAGCGACGAATGGTGCGGGCCCTCATCGGCCGAGGCCGTTCGCCGCGCACTGATGACCACCGATCCCGTCGTCATCCACCGGGACACCGGTGAAGCGAGTGCGGCCGTCACCGTCGAGGGCACCGCGAGCGGTGTCCTGGTCGGCGGCAACCTCGACGCGATCCGCACGGAGGCGGGAGCCGGCCTGCCGAGCCTGAGAGGGGCGATCCTCTTCCTCGAACACAAGAGGGGAACAGGGCTGGGCGAGGTCGACCGCGCACTGACCCAACTGACCCGCAGCGGGGCCCTGGACGGGCTGCGCGGGGTCGCGCTCGGCCAGTTCACCGGCTTCGACCAGGATTCCGACGACCCGACCCTGGGAGGCTGGGGCATCGCCGACGTCCTGCGCGACCGGCTGACCCGCCTGGCCGTTCCCGTCCTCGGCGGCCTCCCTGCCGGCCACGGCCCACACCCTCCGACCATCCCGCTGGGCACGCGGGCCACGATCGACACGGCGGAGGGAACCCTGACGGTTCAGTCGGCGGTCATCTGATCGACGTCGACGTCGCCGCCCTTGATGTGCTCGACGAGGGCGGTGAAGGCGGGGATGGGGAAGGAGAGGGTGGCTCGGGTGGGGAGCTTGGAGTCGCGGATGGCTGTGCGGGTGGGGAGGGTGGCTATTTCCACGCAGGTGTCGCCGTCGCCGCCGCCCGAATACGTCGACTTACGCCAGTTCATTACAGCTCCTTTGTCAGGCAGTGGATGAAATCGCGCGACGCGGCAGGCTCCAGCGACGCCTCTCGCATCCTAAGGAAGAGCGCGCGAAGCTGTTCCAACTGAGCTTCCGCATCGACAAATGCGACGCCGGTAGGAGCATCCCGAAGACCGGTGTCCAAGCGTCGCACCGGACCACCCACGTACATCATCGAGATTCCGGCACCGCCGAACCCGTGCTGAGCCAAGGGGATGACCCGTACGGTCACGTGCCCCTGCTCGATCTCATCCAGGATGAGGCGAAGTTGGGACGCGGATGTCCGCCGGTCGCCCACGTGGATACGCAGGGCGCACTCATGGATGAGCGTCTCGTAGGGCGTCGGGTCGGCGCTCTCGATCACGGCTCGCCGCATCTGCCGGTGCTCCACCCGAGGAGTCAACTCACTCTCCGGCAGGCCGGGGTGCACGTACGTGTAGACGGCGCGGGCGTAATCGGCGGTCTGCAACAAGCCGGGAACGTGCGTGATCGCGACCTCGCGCAGGAACGTGGCATGGTGCTCGATCTCTGCCGTGTCCTGGAAAACCGACGGCAGCACTCCCCGGTACTCCTCCCACCAGCCACGAGTGCGATCGGTCGCCATCGCTACGAGCGCGTCGATCAACTCCGCGTCCGTGCAGGCGTAGTGAGCCGCAAGCCGTCGCACCCGCTCCTCGCTGGCCCCGGAGAGGCCCAACTCCACCTGGCTTATCTGAGCCGAGGTCGAATTCAGCAGCTCGGCCACCTCGCGCGCCTTCAAGCCGGCCGCCTCCCGCAGGCGACGCAGCTCGGTACCCAGGCGAACTTGCCGCGCAGTGGCGTGACTCCTCGGGGCCATGCGCCCTCCTCAACAGCCCATCACTGATGCCTCGTTCGGGCGTCAGACTATGCCAATCGGTTGCATCAGGAGTAATTACTCCTCTACCGTCGGTGACGCACCGCACACGCTGCGGAAGTGCACCACTCCGTCCTGCCAGGACGGCTGAGGCAGAGCCACCGCGCGAACTCCCCACAACCCGACCGGAGTTGCCCCATGCCCATGCCCGACTGGGAGTACACGCTCCAGATCCCCAACGACCCCCGCGCCGTCACGATCAGCCGCCGCACCCTCCGCCTGATCCTCACGATGCACGGCCTGATCACCCTCGTCGACACCGCCGAGCTTCTCGCGACAGAGCTGGTCTCCAACGCCGTACAACACACGGAAGGTCGCGCAGCGCTACACGTCCGCTGGTCGGCCGGCGTCCTGCGCCTCGGCGCATGGGACGCGAACCCCGAACCCCCGGAACCACCCCAGCCGTGGGACCACCTCACCAGCAAGGAGAACGGCCGCGGCCTCGCCCTGGTCCGCGCCTGCGCCGACCAGTGGGGCTGGCAGCCGCAGTCCAGGAACGGCAGCCGGGGCAAGTACGTGTGGTGCGAATTGGCGGCGGCGTGAGGCGCCACCGGTGCCGGAGTCGTCCAGGTACGGTGAAAGCGACACTGCGAAAGGGAGCCGCCGCCATGACCACCCGCCCGGCAGAGTCCGGCCAGCCCCACCTCCCGCCCATGCGCACCATCGGGGAGCTCCGTGCCGCCCTCACCATGGGCTACGGCTTCCCCGGCGACGCGGACGACTTCGAAGCCGAGCTCGCTCGCGAGATCAACCATGCCGACCCGGCGGACCTCTCCGATGTCGTCCGCCTCGTCGAGGAGTTCCGCGGCCGGATCATCGCGCGCCAGGACCCATCCTTCGACTCAGCCGTCGCCGCGGCAGTCGCCGAAATCCGCTCGGTTCGGGGAAACGATCGGTGAGCGACGACCAGCAGCCGACCGTCGCCGAGATCACCCGCGAGGCCCACGCCCGCTGCCTCGCCATCGGAGGTGGGGCGCTTGAGGCCGTCGAGGCCTTGCGAGCCGAGTTGGAGAAGAATCCGACGCTCGGTCGTAGGGCACAGAGCGCCGTCGGGGGCATGAAGATCTACACGACTCGCCTCGAAGGCACGGATCTCCGCCCAACGCTCACTGTCACCTACGTCCACGACGCCCCTCCGCCCGAACCCGGCCTGATCCGCATCGCCCTCGTGTCACCCGTACGTCTCGCCGGTGGCGGCACCGGGGCCTGAACGCCCAGCCACTCGCAGCGAAGCGCAGCTCACCCCGGCGTAACCAACCGGGCCTCGTACGCGAACACCGCCGCCTGTGTCCGGTCCCGCAACCCCAGCTTCACCAGGATGCGGCTGACATGGGTCTTGATCGTCGACTCGGCGACCACCAGCCGCTCGGCGATCTCGCCGTTCGACAACCCCTGGGCGATGAGGACCAGCACCTCCGTCTCGCGCTCGGTGAGGTCGCCGTACGCCGCCTGCTGGGCCGTGGGGATCAGGCGAGGTGACTCCGACAGCTTCGAGAACTCCGTGATCAGGCGGCGGGTGACCGAGGGGGCCAGCAGGGCCTCGCCAGCCGCTACTACCCTTACGCCGTCGGCCAGTTGGCGGGCCGAGGCGTCCTTGAGGAGGAAGCCGGAGGCGCCCGCTCGCAGTGCCTGGTAGACGTACTCGTCGAGGTCGAAGGTGGTGAGCACCAGCACCTTTGCCGCGCCGTCTGCCGCGACGATCTCCCGGGTGGCCTCGATGCCGTTCAACTCCGGCATGCGGATGTCCATCAGGACTACGTCCGGGGCGAGTTCACGCACCCGCTCGACCGCGTCGCGCCCGTTCACCGCCTCGCCCACGACCTCGATGTCCGGCATCGCGTTCAGCAGGACCGAGAAGCCCTCGCGGACCATCATCTGGTCGTCCGCGATCAGGACCCGGATCGTCATGCGTCGCCCTCGCTCGAAACCGGCATCGGGACCGGGAGGAACACCGTCACCTCGTAGCCACCCTCGTCCGTCGAGGCCGCCGTCATCTCGCCGTTGAGCATGGAGACCCGCTCGCGCATCCCCGTGATGCCGTGCCCCGCACCAGGCGACGGCTTCACCAAACTCGGCTCCGGCATCGGACCGTTGACGACCCGCAACCCCAACCCGCCCAGCACGTAACCGATTTCGACGCGCGCACTCGCGCCCGGCGCATGCCGCAGGGTGTTGCTCAGCGCCTCCTGCACGATCCGGTACGCCGACAGCTCGACGCCCTGCGGGAGTTCACGCACCGCTCCGGTGACGGCCTTCTCGACGACGAGCCCCGCATCCCGCACATTGGCCAGCAGCGCGTCGATGTCGGCGAGGGTGGGCTGCGGGGCGTCCGGTGCCTCGTAGTCCTCCGCGCGTACGACGCCCAGGACCCGGCGGAGTTCGGTCAGGGCCGCCACCGCGTTCTCGCGAATGGTGACGAACGCGCGCTCCAGCTCCGGGGGCGGGTTCTCCACTCGGTAGGGCGCGGCCTCCGCCTGGATGGCGACCACCGACATGTGGTGGGCCACCACATCGTGCAGCTCGCGGGCGATCGTCGTGCGCTCCTCCAGGAGCGTGCGCCGGGAGCGTTCGTGGGCCGTGACCGTCTGCTGCGCGGTGACCTCCTGGTGGGCCTCGCGGCGGATGTGCCAGATGGTGACGGCGAGGAGGGCCAGCGCGGAGACGAACAGCATCTCCACGGTGTCCGTACCGAAGGTGGCCCCGTACGGGAAGACGGCCGGCGCCAGGATGCCGTACGCCGCCGTCAGCACCCACATCCACACCGCCGTGCGCAGCCTGGTGCGTATCGCCACGATCGTGAGCACCAGCAGGTGGCAGGCGAAACTGCCGGGCCGCCACGGCCACTCGCCGCCCCAGGAACTGCCCAGGTAGGTGGCGACCGGCGTCGCCGCCATCGACAGCCAGAACGCGATGACCGGCCGCACCATCGTCAGCAGGACCGGGGCCAGGGCGAGCAGGCCGAGGATCAGATTGGGACCCGCGCCACGGAAGCCGTCCTTCGAGGCGATGAGCATCGCGAGGAGACCGCCCGCGGTGATCAGGGCGTGCGGCGCCCAGGGCGCGTACTCGCGCGGCCGGCCCGGCAGCCTGCGGGTGAGCGGGCCGTCGGTGCTCATGCGGGGCAACGGGCGGTAGGCGAAGGCGTCTTGGAACAGGTCGTGCCGCAGCCCGCGCAGGGCGTCCGCTGCCGCCCGGAACTCCGGGCTGCGCGTCTTGTACGGCTCGAACGCGCCTTCCGGCGGCGTCGTCTGCGTCTGGGTCGTCTCGGTCACGTTCGAAACGGTAGGCCGAGCTCTCCGTCGCCGTCGTCACCTGTGAGAAGGGTCTTCGCCCGTCCGTCTCAGGTACTACAAGTAGGTACTACGGGTACGCCCGGGGGCCCGGGCTCCGCTCACCACGCCAACTGCGCGATCTCCTCCGCCACCACCGCGCACGCGTCCGCCGCCGGGTCGATCAGCGGGAAGTGGCCGACGTCCTCAAGGAGCGTAAGGCCGACCACCTCGCCCGACTTGGCCGCCGCGTCCGCGTACGACTCGGCGACCGCCTGCGGGACAGTGGTGTCGGCGCGGCCCTGCACGAGCGCGGTCGCGATGCCGGTGGGGAGCAGGAGCACGGGGTCGGCGTACGGCAGTCGCTCGGCGAACTTGGCGTCTCCGCCGAGGAGTTGACCGGCCGCTCCGCCGCACACCGCGAGTTCCTCGGCGACCTTGAAGTCGGCGATCGGGGCGAGCGCGATCACCCCGCGCAGCGCGGCGGGGGCGTCGGTGCGCCAGGGGGCGTCCTTCGGGAGGAGGTGCCGGGCCGCCGCCCACAGCGCGAGATGGCCGCCCGCCGAGTGACCGGTGATCACCGTGCGCCGCCGGTCGGCCTGCGGCAAGGCCTCCCGTACGAGCGCGGGCAGCGCGTCCAGCGCGGCGGCGATGTCGTCGAAGGTGTCCGGCCAGCGGCCCGCGACCGGGCCCGTGCCCCCCTGTGCGGGCAGCGCCGCCCCGCGCCGGTACTCGACATTGGCCACCGCGAAGCCCCGGCGCGCCAGGAAGTCGGCGAACGGGGTGATGTGCCGGCGGTCGTAGGGCGCGCGCCAGGCGCCGCCGTGCAGGACGACGACCAACGGGACCGCCTCGGCCGGTACCCGCTCGCCGCGCGGGGCGTAGAAGTCGATCACCTGGTCGGGGTGGTCGCCGTACGCGGCGGTGCTGTCGGGGTCGACGGCGGGGTGCGAGAAGGCGGACTCCTCTTCTGCGGCGGCACGTGCGGCGGCGGCGTCGTCCGGCATGCTCCAACCTCTCAGCGACAGAACGGATTTGAACGGATCGGAAGTGACGGACCTGGAGATGATTGCGGCCGTTGGCGGGACGCTATCAGGCCGGTGACGTGCGCGGAGACCCCGGTTGTCACGCTCGGTGAGGGTTAAACGGTTCTGCTGTTTCGTTACGCTGACACCCTGCCCGTCCCAGCATCTCGCCAGCACTCCAGGGAGACCGCGATGTCCGTCGAATCCGGACCCGAACCCGGCACCCTGCGCCCCGGCGGTCGCACCGCACGCGTCCGTACGGCGGTGCTGCGGGCCGCCGGTGATGTGCTGGCCGAACAGGGCGTCGACCGGCTCGACCTCTCGGACGTGGCCCGGCGGGCGGAGGTCGGCAAGACCACGGTGTACCGGCGCTGGGGTTCGGTGACCGCGCTGGTCGCGGACCTGCTCGTCGACATGGCCGAACAGTCGCTGCCCCGCCAGGAGACGGGCTCGCTCCTCGGCGACCTGCGCGCCAACGCCCTGCTGGTGCAGCGCACCCTCGCCGATCCGCGCCAAGGCGCCCTGTTCCGCGCCGTCATCGCCGCCGCGACCTGCGACGCCCGTACGGCCGCTGCCCTGCGCCACTTCTACAAGGTGCGCGTCGCCGAGTGGGCACCCTGTGTCGAACAGGCCGTGGCACGCGGGGAGTTGCCCGTCGGCACCGACGCCTCCCAGGTCGTACGGGCCGTATCGGCGCCCCTCTACTACGAGTTGCTGACCACCGGCACCGCCCCGGACACCCCCGCCGCGGAGCGGGCCGCGCGCGCCGCGCAAGTCGCCGCCGTGGCAGGGGTGTTCGTGACCGGGGACGGCCTACCTCAGTAGCTCGCCCAGTACCCGGGCCGCCCGCTCCACGTCCCCGAACCCGACGTACAGCGGAGTGAAGCCGAACCGCAGCACGTCCGGGTGCCGGAAGTCGCCGACCACACCCCGCTCGATCAGCCGCTTCATCACGTCCCCGGCGTCCGAGCACCGCAGCGCGACCTGACTCCCGCGCTCCGCGTGGTCCACCGGAGTCACCGACTCCACCTGCCCGGACGGGACGTACGACGCCACGCACTCCAGGAAGAAGTCCGTCAGGGCGAGGGACTTGGCGCGGACCGCGTCCACGGAGACGCCCTCGCCGTCCCACACCTCCAGGGCGGCTTCCAGGGCGAGCATCGACAGGATGTCCGGCGTGCCGACGCGACCGCGCAGCGCGCCCGCCGCCGGTTCGTAGGCGGGCCGCATGCCGAAGGGTTCGGCGTGCGAGTTCCAGCCGGGGAGCGGTGAGTCGAAGCGGCTCTGCAACTCCCGGCGCACATACAGGTACGCGGGTGAACCCGGGCCGCCGTTCAGGTACTTGTAGGTGCAGCCGACCGCGAGGTCCACGCCGTGCTCGTCGAGTCCGACCGGCAGGGCGCCCGCGCTGTGGCACAGGTCCCAGACGGCGAGCGCGCCGGCCGCGTGCACGGCGGCGGTGAGGCCGGGCAGGTCGTGCAGCCGGCCGGTGCGGTAGTCGACGTGGTTGAGGAGCACCGCCGCCGTACGGTCGCCGAGCACATCCGGCACGCCGGCCGGGGGCACCGGGCGCAGCGTGCAGCCGGTCATGCGGGCCGCCGACTCGGCGATGTACCCATCGGTGGGGAAGGTCGTGGCATCGACGACGATCTCGTCCCGACGGCCGGAGCCGGCCGCCATCCGTACAGCCGCCACAAGTGCCTTGAAGACATTGACACTTGTGGAGTCGCCGACGACGATCTGCCCGGCCGCCGCCCCGACCAGCGGGGCGATCCGGTCGCCGATCCGCTCGGGCGCGGTCCACCAGCCGCTCTCGTCCCAGGAGCGGATACGCAGCTCGCCCCACTGCCGGCGGACGACGTCCTCGACCCGGCCGGGGACGGACACCGGCAGCGCGCCGAGCGAGTTCCCGTCCAGGTAGACGACGTCATCGAGGATGAACTGCGCACGCACGCTCGCGAGTTCGTCCGCCGCGTCCAACTTCTCTGCCTTGACCGCGAGTTCAGACATGGGAGCGCGCCGTCCACAGCTCGGGGAAGACGTTCTTCTGCGCGCGCTTCTCCAGCCAGGCCACTCCGGCGGAGCCACCGGTGCCGGTCTTGGCACCCATGGCGCGCCGGGTGGCGACGAGGTGATCATTGCGCCATCGCCACACCAGCTCGGCGACATCGGTCAACGCCTCGCCCAGCCGGGCGAGTTCGTCGTCCGCGTCACCGGAGTAGAGGTCGGTCCACACCGTCTCGACGGCCTCGGACGGCTCGTAGCGCAGCGACACGTCACGCGTGAGCACGGCCTCCGGGATCGCGTGCCCGCGCCGGTCGAGGAGCCTCAACACCTCGTCGTAGAGGCTCGGTTCGTGCAGGGCCTTCTCCAACTCGGCGTGCACGCGGGGGGCGCCGCGGTGCGGGACGAGCATGGAGGCGGACTTCTCGCCGAGCAGGAACTCCATGCGGCGGTACATCGCCGACTGGAAGCCGGAGCCCTCGCCGAGGGCGGAGCGGTAGGAGTTGAACTGGGCCGGGGTGAGCTGGCCGAGGGGCCGCCAGGAGGCGTTCAGTGCCTCCAGTTCCCGTACGGAACGCTTGAGCGCGTCGATCGCGACCGGCACCCGGTCCTCGCGCAGGGCCCGCGCGGCGGTCTCCCACTCGTGCACGATGACGGTGAACCACAGCTCCATCACCTGGGTGGTGACCAGGAAGACCATCTCTCCGGGGTCGTCGGAGCGGAGTGCTTGGAGGTGGGTGAGGACGTCCGCCTGGACGTAGTCCTCGTACGGGGTCGTCCCCTGGAAGTCGAGATGCGGGGCCTCGGGCTCCTGAGTTTCCTGAGCCGGTTGGGACATCGCTGTCTCCTGATGCGTACTCCGGGTAGCGGTCCGCCCCTGCCGTTACCGACACGGGGGCCCCGGTCCCCACCGGGCATCTTCCACAATCGTCCCCCGAGACCGCAAGGTCCGCCTGGTCACACCAGGCGGACCTGCATCAATACCCCCGGGCAACTAGCCCAGCGTCTGGGCCGCCGTCGGAGAGGAGTCCTTCAGGAACTGGCTGCACCGCTGGTACTCCTCCTGCTCCCCGATCGCCTGCGCGGCGCGCGCGAGGGCGTGCAGGGCGCGCAGGAAGCCGCGGTTCGGCTCGTGCTCCCAGGGGACCGGGCCGTGGCCCTTCCATCCGTTGCGCCGCAGGGAGTCCAGTCCGCGGTGGTAGCCCGTACGCGCATAGGCGTACGACTCGACGACGCTGCCCCGCTCGAAGGCGTCGTCGGCCAGCAGGGCCCAGGCCAGCGAGGAGGTCGGATACTTCGCGGCGACATCGGCGGGCGCCGTACCGCCCGCGAGGAGGTCACGCGGGCCGGGGTCTTCGGGGAGGTGGGTCGGGGGCGGGCCCCCGAGGAGGTTCTCGTGAATCGTCATGGGTTCCAGTCTCCCCCAGGGACGGCCATGGCACGGCATCCAGGCCATGGCCCGACATCCAGCCCATGGCCCGGCATCGAGACCGTCGCCCGCACCGGGCCGCTGTTCCGCGCCGCGATGCCCCTTCCCGAGCCGCAGCTCCAGCGGCGGAACCGTGATCGTGCTGTGCGTGCGGCACTCCGGGCGGCCTCCGCCCCGTATCAGGCCAGCGCCCCACGTCGAGGGCGCCGCCCGGCATCACGCCGCCACCCGGCCCCGAGCCACCCACGGCTCCAACGGAGGCGCCGTGATCGACTCATGCGCGCGCACTCCGGACGGCCATCGCCCCACATCGAGGCCGCGCCCCGGCACCGCGCCGCGAACCGGCCTCCAGACGCCCCTTCCCCACCCAGGGCTCCAGCGGTGGCGCCGTGATCGACCCGTGGGTACGCACTCCGGACGGCCATCGCCCCACGTCGGCCTTCGCCCCACATCGAGGCCATGGCCCGGCACCGAGCCGCTACCCCGCCTCCAGACACCCCTTCCCCACCCGTGCCAACGGGGGAGCCGTGATCGCCGCCCGTGCTTGGGGCACTCCGAGCGGCCGTTGCCCCGCATCCAGCCGTCGCCGCCGATCGAGGCCGTGACCCGGCACCACGCCGCTATCCCGCGCCGCGATGCCCCTTCCCTCGCCGCAGCTCCAGCGGCGGAGCGGCGATCGCCCGTGCGTGCGGCACTCCGGACGGCCGCCACCCCACACATAGCCGACGCCGCGCATCAAGGCCCTGGCCCGACACCACGTCCCTACCCCGCCTCCGGACGCCCTTTCCCCACCCGAGGCGCCAACGGCGGAGCCGTGATCGCCGACCGTGCGGGCGGCACTCCAGGCGGCCTCCGCCCCACATCAAGCCGTTGCCCCGCATCCAGGCCTTCGCCCGGCACCACGCCGCTACCCCGCCTCCAGACACCCCTTCCCCACCCGTGCCGACGGGGGAGCCGTGATCGCCGCCCGTGCGTGCGGCACTCCGAGCGGCCGTCGCCCCACATCAAGCCGTTGCCCCGCATCCAGGCCGTCGCCCAGCACCACGCCGCTACCCCGCCTCCGCCCCCAGACGCCCCTTCCCCACCCGAGGCTCCAGCGGCGGAGCCGTGATCGACCCATGTGTAAGGCATTCCGGGCGGCGGCAACCCGGTGCCGGACGCCGTACGGTCGCGTAGGCCAGGATCGCGCCCAGGACCAGGACGCCCGCGCACAGCGGCATCGCCCGGCGGAAGGCGTCATCGAAGGCGGACGCCGAGCGGTACGCCTCCGGGCCCATGCCGACGAGCAGCGGGAGCGCGGCCACCGCGAGCAGGCCGGCCGCTCGGGCCGCCGCGTTGTTGATGCCGCTGGCCAGGCCCGCGCGGGCGGTGTCCACGGAGGCGAGGACGGTGGCCGTGAGAGGGGCGACCAGGGTGACCATGCCGGTGCCCATGACCAGGAGGGCGGGCAGGACGTCGGTGAGGTACGAGGCGTCCGGGCCCACGCGGAGCATCAGCAGCATCGCCGCCGCGCAGAGCAGGGGGCCGACCGTGAGCGGGATGCGGGGGCCGATGCGCTGGGCCAGTTCGCCGGAGCGGGCCGAGAAGAGGAGCATCAGGGCCGTTGTCGGGAGCAGGGCCGTGCCGGCCTGGAGCGCCGAGTAGCCCGCCACGACCTGGAGTTGGAGCGCGGCGAGGAAGAAGAAGCCGCTGAAGGCCGCGTAGACGCAGACCGTGACCAGGTTGACCGCCGTGAACTGGCGGGACGCGAAGATGTCGAGCGGCATCATCGGGTCGGGGCGGCGCTTCTCGACGTAGACGAAGGCGATGCCCGCGGCCAGGCCGGCGACGGCGGTCACCGCGACCACCAGCGAACCGTTCCGCGCCTCGATCAGCGCGTACGTCACCAGGGCGAGCGCGATGGCGCCCAGCGCCGCGCCGAGGACGTCGAAGCCGCCGTGCTTGCGGCCGTCGGCGGACTCGGGGACATGCCGTAGGGCGATGGGGGCGCAGAGCAGGGCCAGCGGCACATTGATCAGGAACACCCAGCGCCAGCCGGGGCCGTCCACCAGCCAGCCGCCCAGGAACGGGCCGACGGCCGCGCCGATGCCGCCGAAGCCGGACCACAGACCGACCGCCCTGGCCCGGTCGTCGGGGTGGAAGGAGGCCTGGATGAGGGCGAGGGAGCCGGGGGTCAGAAGCGCTCCGCCGATGCCCTGCAGGGCGCGCGCGGCGACCAGGACGCCCGCGTTCGGCGCGAGCCCGCACAGCAGGGACGCCGTCGCGAACCACACCACACCCAGGACGAAGATCTTGCGGCGGCCGTAGCGGTCGCCGAGCGAGCCCCCCAGCAGGATCAGTCCGGCCAGCGTGAGCATGTACGCGTTGACCGTCCACTGGAGGGCGGCCAGGTCGGCGTCGAGATCGCGGCCGATGCGGGGCAGGGCCACATTGACGACGGTGGAGTCCACCATGGCCATGCTGGAGCCGAGCACCGTGGTCAGCAGGATCCATTTGCCTTGCGGCGAGGCGAGCCGGACGTCGGACATGCCCCAGGTATACAGCGAGCCCGGCGCTATCAACAGCGCCGGGCTCGCAGCAGAGGATCGGTTACTTGATCCGCGTGCCCGTGGAACGCAGGTTCGCGCAGGCCTCGGTGACGCGCTCGGCCATCGACGACTCGGCGAGCTTGCCCCAGGTCCGCGGGTCGTAGGTCTTCTTGGAGCCGACCTCGCCGTCGACCTTCAGGACACCGTCGTAGTTGCGGAACATGTGGTCCGCGACCGGGCGCGTGAACGCGTACTGGGTGTCGGTGTCGAGGTTCATCTTCACCACGCCGTTCTCCAGCGCGGTGGCGATCTCCTCGGCGGTGGAGCCGGAGCCGCCGTGGAAGACGAAGTTGAAGGGCTTGCTGCCGGCCGGCTGACCGTACTTCGCGGCCACGCCCTCGTTCAGCTCCTTCAGCAGCTCGGGGCGCAGGACCACGTTGCCCGGCTTGTACACGCCGTGCACATTGCCGAAGGACGCGGCCAGCAGGTAGCGGCCCTTCTCACCGAGGCCGAGCGCCTCGACCGTACGGATCGCGTCGTCGACGGTGGTGTAGAGGGAGTCGTTGATCTCGTGCGAGACACCGTCCTCCTCGCCGCCGGTCGGGGTGATCTCCACCTCGAGGATGATCTTCGCGGCGGCGGCGCGGGCCAGCAGCTCCTGCGCGATGGCGAGGTTGTCGGCGAGGGTCTCCGCCGAGCCGTCCCACATGTGCGACTGGAACAGCGGGTTGCCGCCGGCCTTCACGCGCTCCTCGGAGACGGCGAGCAGCGGACGGACATAGCCGTCGAGCTTGTCCTTGGGGCAGTGGTCGGTGTGCAGCGCGACCGTGACCGGGTACTTCTCGGCGACGATGTGCGCGAACTCGGCCAGGGCCACGGAGCCCGTGACCATCTCCTTGCTGTACTGGCCGCCCAGGAACTCGGCGCCACCCGTGGAGATCTGGACGATGCCGTCGCTCTCGGCCTCCGCGAAGCCGCGCAGCGCAGCGTGCAGGGTCTGGGTCGAGGTCACGTTGATGGCCGGGTAGGCGAACTTGCCTGCCTTCGCCCGGTCGAGCATCTCGTTGTAGACCTCGGGGGTTGCGATGGGCATCTGTCCGCTCCTTGGTATGTGCGGGTTGGCGATCTGCGCGATCTGCGATCTGCGTACTACGGCCCTGACCTAGACCTTGAGTGCGACGTCGTCGTCGTGCCCATCTTTCCAGACATGGCCGGTTGGTCGGACCTGGCGTCTCGACCTGTGGATAACGACCTGTGGACAACTCCGGCCGACGCGGTCAGTCCAGATTCAGGTCGTCCTTGGAGTACGCGAAGAGATACGGCACTCCCGCCCCGGCCTGGATCTTCTCGGCGGCGCCGGTCGCCCGGTCCACGATGGTGGCGACGGCGACGACCTCGGCACCGGCCGCGCGCACCGCCTCGACGGCGGTGAGCGGGGAGCCGCCGGTGGTGGAGGTGTCCTCGACGACCAGGACCCGGCGGCCCGCGATCTCCGGGCCCTCCACCTGGCGCTGCATGCCGTGCGCCTTCGCGGCCTTGCGGACGACGAAGGCGTCCAGCTTCTGTCCGCGCGCGGCGGCCGCGTGCAGCATCGAGGTGGCGACCGGGTCGGCGCCCATGGTCAGGCCGCCGACCGCGTCGAAGTCGAGATCGGCGGTCAGGTCGAGCAGCACCTGCCCGACGAGCGGGGCGGCCTCCCCGTCGAGGGTCACGCGGCGGAGGTCGATGTAGTAGTCCGCCTCCAGACCCGACGACAGGGTCACCTTGCCGTGCACCACGGCCTTGTCCTTGATCTGCTGCAGCAGCGCGCCGCGTACGTCCGTCATGCCTGTCAGCTTAAAGGCGTGTCCAGGCCCAGGTCATCGTGGCTTCCAGCGGCTCGATCGGGGTGACCAGGCGCGGCAGCGTGTTCAGGCCGTTCGGCGGGCCGGTCTGCGGTTCCACGCAGACGGCGGCCTCCTGCTCGTCGTAGACGACGACCCACTGCTCCGGGCTCGTCACCTTCAGCTCCACCTGCCCCGGCCAGGTCAGCGTGACGTCCACGCCGTCCGGCATGCCGAAGCAGTCGTCCCACGGGCCGGGCTTGATGTCGACGCGGTTGCCGGTGGGCAGGTGGTCGTCGCCGCGCTCCTCCTGCCAGGCGGGGCTGAAGTCGACCCGCACGTCCTCGCCGCCGAGGTTGCGGTGGAACCACGGGTGCCAGCCGATCTGCGCGGGGAACGAGTCCTCGTACGCCTCGATCGCCATGGTGAGCGTCAGGGAGTCGGCGGTCAGCGCGACGGCCTGGGTGACGCGGCCCGGGAAGGGCCACGGCTCGACGAGGTCGTACGTGATGACCGCCTCGTCGGCCGTCCTGCGGGCGGTGCGCCAGGCGCCGTCGCGGACGGTGCCGTGGATGGCGTGCGGCGGGGAGTTGAGTGGCAGCTGGTGGACGGTCCCGCCGTCCAGGAACCGGCCGTCGCGGGTCCGACCGCACCAGGGGACCATCGGGAAGCACCCGAACTTCTCGCCCTGGCGCAGGAGTTCGGTGCCGCCGACACGGAGCCCTCCGATACGGCCGCCGTTGCCCGGCTGCACCGTCACCTCCGCGTCGCCCGCGGTCAGCGTGATCTCTTCGTTACTCACGCCACGACCCTACTGGGCGGATCAACGGCGCTTGCGCAGCACCCTGTTCACCACGATCGCCGACGCCAGGACCAGTGCCGCGGCGGGCGCCGCCCAGCGCAGGGTGGCGTTCGCCGAGACGGCCTGCGGCGCGGGGACGGGGGCGTAACGGCCGCGCGGCGGCGCGTGGTCGACCTCCTCGGCGCTGCGGCCGATCATCGTGCGGCGCGCGTGCGCGGCTTCGGCGGGGGGCTGGGGGGCCTCGTCGAAGGTCTCGGAGACGTGGAGCTCCTCGATGACGTCCGGAATCTCCACATCCGGGTCGATCAGATCCACGTCGTCGACATCATCCACGTCGGCGTCTACGTCGGCGTCCGCGTCTACGTCGGCGAGCTGCTCCGGCACTTCGAGCTCCGCGCTCAGGTTCTCCGCGAACCGGTCCAGCAGTCGGGTCGTCGCCGCGCGCACCGCGTCCGGCGCCAGCTCGGTCACCCGGCCGTCCGCCGTCGCCGTACCGGCGAAGACGAGGGTGGAGGCGCCGTCCGTCTCGCGCACGCGCAGGGTGAGGGCGAGCGTGACGGAGCCGGTGCCGCGGGCCTCGGTCGCGTCGCCGTCGACGGCGTAGGAACCGTCGTCGTGGGCCTTGATACGGAGGGTTCCCCGGTAGGTGATGGAGTGGCTGCCGACGCGGACCTTCAGCCGGCCGGCCACGGGTTCGGTGCCGGCGTCCTGCTGGAGGCCGGGGACGGCGCGGGCGACCCGGGCGGGGTCGCTCAGCGCGGATCGCAGCCGCTCGGGTGGAACCGGAAGGTACACCTCATGCTCCATCTACCCGAGCCTACCCAGTGCGGGCGCCTTCCGGAGGCTGCGCACCACACCCCTCGGTTCGCGGCCCCTCAGTACCGCGGATGCACCAGCGTCGAGGCCGCCAGCCCCGGCACCCGCGTCCGCTCCGCCGCCCGCTCGTCCGCCGCCAGGCCCGTCTCCGTCAGCGTCCGCAGCCGTGGTCCCCGGGGGGCGAGCCGCAGCGCCGGCTGCCGCCCGCCCCGGGTCGCCAGTACGAACCCCCAGTCGCGCGGGCCCCGGGATGTGTCGGTCGTGCGGTCGGGGCCCGCGGCGAAGCCCGGGGCGCGGCCGCCGACGCGGTAGGGGGCGGGGTGCAGGCCGGCCGCGCGGAGGGTGGAGACCACGGTCCAGAAGACACGGGGCCGGGAGGAGACCGGTCCGGCGTGCACGGCCAGCCGGCCGGGCTCGGTGAGGGCGCGGCGGGCGAGGCCGTAGAACTCCTGGGAGTACAGCTTGGTGCTGGCGGTGATGCCGGGGTCGGGGAGGTCGGCGATCACCACGTCGTACGTCCCCGGGCGGACTCCACGCAGCAGGTCGAAGGCGTCGCCGGTGGTGACGTGGACGCGCGGGTCGTCGTAGACGTGGTCGTTGAGCGCGGCGAGGGCGGGGTCGCGGCGGGCCAACCGGACGACGCCCGCGTCGAGTTCGTCGATGTCGACGCGGCGCACGCCCCGGTGGCGGAGCACCTCGCGGGCGGCGAGGCCGTCGCCGCCGCCGAGCACGAGCACGCGCGCGTGGGGGCCGTCCATCGCGGGGTGGACGAGGGCTTCGTGGTACCGGCGCTCGTCGCGTCCGCCGACCCTCAGGCGGCCGTCGAGGAAGAGGTCGAGGGGGCGGCCGTGGTCGCCGCCCGTGAGGACGACCTCCTGGACGCCGGTCCGGAGCGCGACGCGGACGTCCTCGCCGTAGACCGCCTGCCGCGCGGCCCGCTCGAAGTCGTCGACCAGGACGGCCGCGGAGGCGAGCAGGCCGAGGACCGCGAGGTTGGCGATCACCAGGAGCCAGCGGCCCCGGCGGCTGAGGTCGCGGCGGAACAGGCCGAGGACCAGACAGCCGCCGGCCACCACGTTGACGGTGCCGGTGAGCAGGGTGCCGGTCAACTGGCCGAGGAAGGGGAGGAGCAGGAAGGGGAACGCGAGACCGCCGACCAGGGCGCCGACGTAGTCCGCCGCGAAGAGGTCGGCGACCGCGCCGCCCGCGTCCTGGCGGCGGATGCGCTGGATCAGCTCCATCAGCAGCGGGACCTCGGCGCCGATCAGCAGGCCGATGGCGAGGGAGAAGGCGACCAGGAGACAGCGCGGGCCCTGCGCCCACGGCCCGCCCCAGTCCCCGGTCCAGGCGAAGACCGCGTACAACGCCATCGCGCTGCATCCGCCGATCAGCGCGAGGGCCGCCTCGACCGCGCCGAAACCGGCCGCCGCGTGCCGGCGCAGCCGCTTCGCGGCGAGCGAGCCGATGCCCATCGCGAAGACCATCACGGACAGGACGACGGACGCCTGGGTGACCGAGTCGCCGATCAAGTACGAGGCGAGGGCGACGAGTTCGAGTTCGTACACGAGTCCGCAGGCGGCGCAGACGAAGACACCCGCGAGCACCAGGAACCGGCCCGTGTCCGGCCGTACGGGCAGCCGCGCGGGGGCTGTCCACGGCGGCTGGGTGCCCGGCCGGGCCGGCGCGTGCGGTTCGATCACGCTGCGACGTTACGTCACACAACGGGCACGCTTCGTCACCCACACGTGTGGAATGTGTTTACACCGGCCCGGGGCGGTGTCGTCCTGTGGTGGCGCGTGCGGCTCAGGCGGGGGACAGCATCGAGCGCCCCGCCGGCACCCGTACCCCCACCCGTGTCCGGGTCGCCACCAGTTGGCCGTCCTGTGGATAGGCGTGCCAGGTGCGCCAGTGCACCTGGCCCTCGTGCCGCTGGGCGAGCATCGCGGTGAAGGCGTGCGGGCTGCCGGGGAAGACCCCGGCCAGTCCGTTGGGATGGTCGGCGACCAGAGCGAGCAGTTCCTGGGCGCGGCCCGCGAACTGCCCCGGGGACAGCACCTCGACCCGGGCCGCGAACTCGTACTCCCAGTCGCCGATCCGCTTGGCGACCCCGAGCGGCAGCGGTGTGCTGGAACCCGGGATGCACGCGACCGTCTCCGAACAACCGCCCCGCTCCTCGTCCAGGAGTACCTGGTGGGACGCACCGAGCAGTCTCAACTGGAGCTTCGCACCCGTCAGTTCGAGGTCGAGCGTGGCCAGGGCGGGAAGCGGCTCGCGCCCCAGGGTCCAGGCGAGGTCGGCCGCGCGCGTATCGGTGTAACAGGTCTTCAGGGTCGTGAGCATGGATCGGCTCCGCAGGCACGCAAAGAAAGGGGAGTGTGGGGGTCCGGCGCACCCCGGTCGACACCGGGAGTTCGGCCTGGTCAGCCCAGTCAGGAGACAGTGTCCGCAGGACGTCCGAGGGGCCGCGTTGGTGATGTAGAGGGAATCATGAGCGGTGGCGCCACCACAGCGTTTTTACCCAACTTCGTGGGGTTTCCATCCCTCAGGGGGCTCCACAGCTCAACTGTTCAACCAGGGCGTACGCCCAGGAGGGTCAGGCGCGCGCCGGAGCGCCCGCCGGGAAAGCTCTCCCGGCGGGCGTCGCGACCCCGGTCACGGGCCTTTCCCCGGTGCTCAGTTGCCCCCGCCGCAGCCGCCTCCGCCCCCGCAGGACGACCCTCCACCACACGACGAGCCGCCTCCGCAGGACGAGTGCCCGCCGCCGCAGGAGTGGTGGCCGCCCCCATGGTGCCCACCCCCGGACGACGAACCGCCGTCCCCGGCCCACCAACTGCTGCTCGTGCCGGCGGCGCTTCCCCCGAACGCCCCGCCCCGCCGGCCCGAACCCTTGCTGATCCTGCTCTTACGGCCCGCGGAGGCGATGGCCCCCACGAAGACAACCGCGATCACCGCCAGGATGACGAAGAAGAACATGACGTCACCCTCCTTCCGATTCCCCCGAAGCGGCCCCCCGTGGGCGCCCCGGTTGGTGCGTGAAGCAGGGATGCCCGGCCCGTTCGTCCGCCAAAGCAGAGTTGAGCAAGTCCAGAGCTTGGGCGCAGGATGACGGGCATGACCTCCAGCGCACGCCCCCTCCTCAACCGCCGGCTCGCCGAGTTCGGGACGACGATCTTCGCCGAGATGTCCGCCCTGGCGCTGACCACCGGGTCGATCAACCTCGGCCAGGGTTTCCCCGACACGGACGGCCCCGAGGAGATCCGCGAGGCGGCGGTGCGCGCGCTGCGCGACGGACGTGGCAACCAGTACCCACCGGGCCCCGGCGTCCCCGAACTCCGCGCCGCGATCACCGCCCACCAGGAGCGCCGCTACGGCCTGTCCTACGACCCCGACACCGAGGTCCTGGTCACGGCGGGCGCGACGGAGGCGATCGCGGCGGCCCTGCTGGCGTTGCTGGAACCCGGTGACGAGGTCGTCGCCCTGGAGCCGTACTACGACTCCTACGCCGCCTGCATCGCGATGGCGGGCGGCACCCGGGTACCGGTCACCCTGCGCCCGCACGGTGATACGTTCCGCCTCGACCTCGACGAACTCCGCACCGCGATCACACCCCGCACCCGCCTCCTTCTGATCAACACCCCGCACAACCCCACCGGCACCGTCCTCACCCGCGAGGAACTCGCCGCGATCGCCGAACTGGCCGTCGAACGCGACCTGTTGGTGATCACCGACGAGGTCTACGAGCACCTGGTCTTCGACGCGGCCGAGCACATCCCGCTCGCCACCTTCCCGGGGATGCGGGAGCGCACGGTGTCGATCGGTTCGGCGGGCAAGACGTTCTCGTTCACGGGCTGGAAGGTGGGCTGGGTGACGGGAACGCCCGCGCTGGTGACGGCGGTCCGGTCGGCGAAGCAGTTCCTGACCTACGTCGCCTCGGGCCCGTTCCAGTACGCGGTGGCGGAAGCGCTATCCCTCCCCGACTCCTACTTCGACGCCTTCCGCGCGGACATGCTGACCAAGCGGGACATCCTGGCGAAGGGCCTGACGGAGGCCGGCTTCAAGGTCTTCACCCCGGCCGGCACGTACTTCATCACCACCGACATCAGCCCCCTCGCCACCCCCGACGGCGTCACCTTCTGCCGCGCCCTGCCGGAACGCGCCGGCGTCGTCGCCATCCCCAACGCCGTCTTCTACGACCACCGGGAGGCGGGGGCGCCCTTCGTACGGTTCGCGTTCTGCAAGCGGGTGAGTGTGCTGGAGGAGGCGGTGGAGCGGCTGCACAAGGCGTTCGGCCACTGACCGAAGCGGTATGGAGGCGGCCACGGCCTCATTCGCATGCTTGCCGCGCCACAAGTGTCGACGTGCGATGTGCTGTACGTCAAAGGAGGGCTGACCGTGAAGAGGTCGTCATCACCCGGGCCGGACACGACCCGGTCGTCATCGTCTCCCTTGAGGACTACGAGTCCCTGAAGGAGACGGCGTACCTGCTGCGCAGCCCGGCGAACGCCCGGCGCCTGCTTGCGTCCATCGACGAGTTGGAGAACGGCGGCAGCGCCGTACGCGAGCTGGCGACCGAAGACGCTTACAGCCCCACACCCCCGGGGACAACTGCTGGGAACGGGGGTGGTCGTGATGCCAGGTGTGGAACTGGCTGAATTGATAGCGCAGTTACGGGCGGAGCTCACCGAGGCCATGCGGGCCGGTGAGAGTGCCGGGCCGCGGTTCGAACTGGGGCCGGTCGAGCTGGAGTTGGCGCTGGAAGTGGGCCGAGAGGCCGGTGGCGGGGGGCAAGGTCAGGTTCTGGGTCGCGGAGCTCGGCGCCGACGGCAAGATCTCCGGCGAGGAAGTCGACGGCGAGCGATGAGCTCCGAGGGCCTGGACCGTGCGCGGGTCGCCGAGTTGGTGGTGACCCACGCCAACGGGCGGCGGCGCGGGTCGGGTTACCGGGTCAACGGCGAGGCCGTGCTGACCGCCGCGCACGTCCTGGAGGACGCCGTGTCCGTGCGCGTCCGCTTCGAGCCCGATCTGCCGGGAGAGTGGACGGCGGACGCGCTGTCCTGGTCCGCCGACGACGCCTCGGACCTCGCTGCGGTACGCATCGCGCCCCGGCCGGACGAACCGGCGCCGGTGCAGGCCGGATACGGGCGGATCAGGACGCGGGCCGCCCAACTGCCCGTACAGGCAGTGGGGTTCCCCCGCTGGAAGCTGCGTGGAGGCACCGGAGCGGGCACCACGGCCGCCACCTCCCCGGCCTGGTTCAGGGACAGCGCCCATGTGATCGGCACCGTGGCGCTCCTGTCGCACTGGCGGGAACACACCCTGGAGGTGGTCGTCTCCGCCCGGCCCGCCCTCCTCGCCCCCGGCACGGGCGGCGCGGTGTCCCCGTGGGAGGGCATGTCGGGGGCCGTGCTGTGGGCGGAGGAGACGTACGCGACCAGGTCAACGACGACCTGGCCGTACTGATCCCGCCGCGCGACCGGGGCGCCGCCGACCAGCTCGCCGCGGCCGGTCCTTTCGTCCTCGACCTGCTGCCCGACCCGCGCAACATCACCGACGAACAGGCCGTCCTGGTGGTGCGCGCGGCGGCCCGGATCGCGGCCCGCTGGGACAACCCGACCGGCGCGATCGAGAAGATCCTCCAGTACGCCGTGCCCGGCGCCCCGCCCCGGGTGATCAACGAGCTGCTGGAGGCATGGGGCCGGTACGGGGACTACGAGACGTACGCGCGGGACGTGCTCAGCCAGATCGACTTCAGCCGCTTCGACGTCGAGCTGCAGAACGGCCGCCGCACCGACCACATCAGCGACCTCAAGTCGATCGTCACGCTGACCCTGCGCAACAGCGTCTTCGACCTGACCCCGCTCACCGAACTGCCCCGCCTGCGCCGGCTCACCCTGCGCGACAACGACATGACCTCGCTGCGCACCCTGCCGGGCGTCCCCTCGCTCCGGGTGCTCGTCCTGGACCGGTGCGCCCGAAACGCCGGCGCCCGCCCCGTGGACCTGTCCCCGCTGCGCGGGACACGCATCTCCAGGCTCGTCATCGAGGGCATCACCACCCGCGTCGACCTCGCCGGCCTGCCCGGCGTACGGCTGGACAGCCTGCGCCTGGAATCCCGCCCACGCGACCTGGACCGCCTCCCGGCCGGCCGGCGGGTTCGCCATCTGAGCCTGGTCTCCGGCGCGCGCAGGATCCGGTTCGACGAGGTGGACGACGTCCGCTCGGTCGTCCTGGACTCGTCCCCGGAGGCGGACCTGCCGGCCATGACCGCCGCCCTCCCCGACCTGCGCCGCCTGGTCCTGCGCCAGGTACCCCCGGACACTCCGGTCCCCCCACTCCCCGGCGTCCGAGTCACCGTCTGCGGTTCCTGACCCGGATGGCGCCCGGCCGTTCCGGTGCGCGGTGACGAAGAGGGCGGATGACGAAGAGGGCGGCGGCCGTCCCGTCACGCCGCCACGCCGAACGCGTCGAAAGCGCACCCGCCCGGGCGCGCCCTGCTCGCGAAGATCGCGCTGCCCCGGCACTGTGCGGGTGTGACCCACGCCAGCACCCGCACTCGTACGCCCGCTCCGCCGCCTCCCACCGTCGCCCGCCCCGGCGTCGGCGGACGCGCCCGCCCCCGGCACGCCCACCTGGTGACGGCCGGTTCCGCCCTCGCCCTGTTCGCCGTGGCCCGGCTCATGGGCGCGGCCGTGCTCGCCGTGACCGCCTGGGCCCGCGAAGGGCACCCGGTCGCGCTGCTCGCCCGCTCCTGGGACTCACGGTGGTACCTGGGGATCGCCGCCCACGGCTATGTCCGCACCCAGCACGTCCGGCCCGGCGTCATCCGGAGCGACCTGGCGTTCTTCCCGCTGTACCCGGGCCTGGTGCACTCGCTCGCCGCGCTGACCCCGCTGAGCGGCGGCGGGGCGGGCCTGGTGGTGTCCTGGACCGCGGCGGCGGCCGCCGCATGCGGCATCTACGCGATCGGCACGCACCTCTACGGCCGCGCGGTGGCCACCACGCTGGTCCTGCTCTGGGCCCTCCTCCCGCACTCCGTCGTACTGACCATGGCGTACACCGAACCGGTGCTGACCGCGTTCGCCGCCTGGTCGCTGTACGCCGTCCTCACCGGCCGCTGGGTGTGGGCGGGCACGCTGGCGGCCCTGGCGGGCCTGTCCCGGCCGAACGGTTTCGCGGTCGCGGCGGCGGTTCTGGCCACGGCCGCGTACGAGATCTGGCGCGGACGCGGCCGGGTTTCCCACAGGCTGTGGACGGGCGCGGCCCTGGCGCCGCTGGGCTGGGGGGCGTACGTCCTGTGGGTGGGTCGACACGAGGGCGACCTGTTGCACGGCTACTTCCGGGTGCAGAGCCTGTGGGGCTCGACCTTCGACCTCGGCGACGGCTCCCTGCGCTCCATCAAGCACCAACTCCTGCACGGCGGCCCCTTCGCCTTCGCGATGACGATGGTGATCGTGGCTACGGGCGTCCTGCTCTATGCCCTCCTGGTGGCCGACCGGCCCCCGCTCCCCCTCCTCGTCTACAGCGGAATCCTTCTCCTCATCGCGCTCGGCGGCTCGGGCTTCTTCGAGTCGAAGCCGCGCTTCCTGCTCCCGGCGTTCCCGCTCCTGCTGCCACCGGCCCGCGCGCTGGTCCGGACGGCGAGAGCCCGGCCCTGGCACGCGACCGTGGTGGTCGCGGCCCTGGCCGGGCTCTCGTTCGCATACGGCGCGTATGTGGTGGTGTACGCCCACACACCGCTGTAGTTCAGCGCACGGACTGGAGTGACGGAGCGACTACTCCTCGTCGTCCTCGGGCTTCTCCGACTCATCGACTTCCTCGGTGAGGCCGAGCTGCTCGACCAGCCAGCGGTCGAACTCGATGGCGGCGCGCACCCAACTGACCGTCGAGGACACGAAGTGGTTCAGGTCGACGCCGGTGCCGATCAGCATCTGCGCCTCACCGATCAGACGGACGGTGCCGTCGTCATGGGTGTGGCTGTAGACCTTGGGCCACAGGGTGCGGCGGTTCCAGTCGTCGATGGACTCCAGCAGTTGCGGCTTGGCGTCGATCTCGTGGGGACGGTCGTAGAACGTCCGCACCGAGAAGACGAGCTGGTCGTCCTCGCCGCGGAACATGAAATACGTACGGAACTGCTCCCACGGCGCCGCGAGGTCACCCTCGTCGTCGACGACATACTTCAGCTCCATCTGGTCGAGGAGCTGCTTCACAAGGTCCTGATCCGGGACGACGGGGCCCGTCGGTCCTTGGGGCTCGGGCTGGCCCCCGAAGTTCGGAATCGAGGACGGGTCGATGCTCACCGTGTATTTCCCTTCGTACGGATTCCGCCATCCTCCCCCATGCGGGGAGGGGGGTGGCAACCCCTGCCGAGACTGTCCGCCACGGGCTGATCGAATCCGGTCAGTGTCCCTCTATCCTCTCGACGAGCTGCCACACGCCTGTGGAGGGATTACGGGCGTGGTCCTGGCCCGTCGGGTCGAGGTCCTGGGCACGTGTCGTGGCATCGGCACGGCCGTCACGGTAGAGGGCGAAGTCGACGCGGGTCTTGTCGTAGCCCGGGACGTGCTTCTGCAGGAGCGGGAGAATTTGTTTGTACGTCGCGACGTGTGCCGTCTGCCGCGCGAAGTGGAGAAGCAGCCACAGTTCGAAGCACGGGTTGGAGATCGCGACCTTGATACCCGCTCGCCCGGCGACGGTCACGGCCTGGGCGACATCCACGAACTGGTCCACGTCGAAGACGCA
Organism: Streptomyces sp. NPDC005492; assembly: GCF_040605995.1. Lineage (NCBI taxonomy): Bacteria > Bacillati > Actinomycetota > Actinomycetes > Kitasatosporales > Streptomycetaceae > Streptomyces > Streptomyces sp. NPDC005492. Next base: position 219,343 of record NZ_JBEXDX010000002.1, on the reverse strand, counting down.
CCACACCTCGTCGAAGTCGCCCTTGCCGACGTTCCGCTGCGTCTTGGCGTAGGCGACAAGCTGGGTCGGCGAGCAGGCCTTTCCGCGTACGACGACGGAGACGGCGGGGTTGCGGAGGTGGTCCCGCAGTCCTTGGAGGTACTGGCGTTCCGTCTCTTTGCTGCCGCAGACGACGAGAATGGTCCGGGCGGATCTACGGGTGGGGCCGCGCCGCCGACCCGAGCCCTCACGCGGAAACGGCCTTGGCATACGCCCCCCAGAACTTCCTGACCACGTCTTCCAGCGCAGTGTCCGGCAACACCGGCACCGCGCCGTAGCTACCCGCGAGGTACCGCCGCTCGAAGTTCTCCCCCTTGCGCGGCTTGAAGTCGCTGAGCGGGAACAGCTCCGAGGCACCGGTCTCCGGGCTCTTCTCCACGAACCAGATCTGGTCCCGGCGAAGGACCTCCTCACCCAGCATGGTGCCGAGCAATGAGGCGCTGTGGGTGGTGAAGACCAACTGAGCGCCGAGGGGGTTGAGTTCCGGGTTCTGGAACAGCTTGACGAGCTTCGCGGCAAGCAGCGGGTGCAGGCTGACATCCACCTCGTCGATCCAGATCTGGCGCCCCGACGGCAGAGCGAGCAACGCCCAAGAAACCAGGTTCAACCAGGTCTTGGTGCCGGCTGACTCATCCTTGGCCGAGAGCAGGAATTCCTCGTCTCCCACACGATGCACGAAGTACAGGGACTTCGACATGGCGGCCTTGAAGTCGCCCTGAAGCCGGTCCCACTCCTCAGTGTCTTGCACTCCGGCAAAGAGAGGGTCGTCGTCCATACCTCGACGTACGCCGTGCGCTCCGAGATCAGCCGCCGCCAAGACCGCGTCGCTCCCCGCAAGACCCGCTTTCTCAAACGTCTCGAACAACTGGGTGAGGAGTGCACCACCGGTGGTGAGGGCGTGCCGCGTGCGATCGTTGACGACCTGAACGGAGTGCATCTTCTCCCACACCACCCCCAACTGCTCATGCGCGGTCTGCGCAGCAGCAGACAGATACAGACTGTTCGGCCGCATCACCCGCTCCGCCGCCGCCCGCTCGCCCCCCAGCGAGTTCCCGAACGTCACGTCCATGCCCCGACGCTCGAAGAGAACCCGCTTGCGGCCCTTGGGGTAGACGTACAGCCACTCTTCCGCCACCTCCGTGTCGGTGACGGCGAATCCGTACACATACCGAATCTCGTCGATCAGCAAGTCCACGGCATACGTCGACGGCTCGTTCCTGCTCTCGTGGTCCAGCAGAAATGGCCGCCGCTCAATGGGCGCACCTGGCAGCCACCGGGCCTGCGACTCCTCCACCGCCCGCCGGAAGAACTGGTACGCGTCCAGCACCGTCGACTTCCCCGAAGCATTCGCCCCATAGATCGCCGCGACAGTCAGCGCCGGCCGCTCGTCCTCATAAACCGGCACGAGGTTCAGCTCCTGCGGCTCACGCAGCGAGCCGTGGTTGGCCACACGGAAGCTCAGCAGCACCCCTCACACCTCACTTCCAGGCCTTGTGAACAAGTGAATAGCACATTTCGAGGTCTGCTCCATGCTATGTGCACGCGTGCACAAAGAACAGGCCCGCCACCCACAGGGGTGACGGGCCCGCACGTACCGGCGACCGGCTACAGCGTCTTCCCCGTCGTCGGCCCCACGATCAGCCCCTCCCCGAAGGCGTCCACGCGCACCGTGTCGCCGTCCTTGACCTCGCCCGCCAGGATCTCCTTGGCGAGGCGGTCGCCGATGGCCGTCTGGACGAGGCGGCGCAGGGGGCGGGCGCCGTAGGCCGGGTCGTTGCCGTTGTCCGCGAGCCAGGCCAGGGCCTCGTCGCTGACTTCCAGTGTGAGCCTGCGTTCGGCCAGGCGCTTGGCGAGGCGGTCGATCTGGAGGCCGGCGATGCGGCCCAGCTCCTCGCGGTTCAGGGCGGAGAAGACCACCAGGTCGTCGAGGCGGTTGAGGAACTCCGGCTTGAAGGAGGACCGGACCACCTGGAGGACCTGTGCCTTCTTCTCGTCCTCGCCGGTGATCGGGTCGATCAGGAAGTTGCTGCCCAGGTTGGAGGTGAGGATCAGGATGGTGTTGCGGAAGTCGACCGTGCGGCCCTGGCCGTCCGTGAGCCGCCCGTCGTCCAGCACCTGGAGCAGGACGTCGAAGACCTCCGGGTGCGCCTTCTCGACCTCGTCGAGCAGGATCACCGAGTACGGGCGCCTGCGCACCGCCTCGGTGAGCTGGCCGCCCTCCTCGTAGCCGACGTATCCGGGCGGGGCGCCGACCAGTCGGGCCACACTGTGCTTCTCGCCGTACTCCGACATGTCGATACGGACCATCGCCCGCTCGTCGTCGAAGAGGAAGTCGGCCAGGGCTTTGGCCAGTTCGGTCTTGCCGACGCCCGTCGGGCCGAGGAAGAGGAAGGAGCCGGTGGGGCGGTCCGGGTCCGCGATGCCGGCGCGGGTGCGCCGTACCGCGTCGGAGACCGCCTGTACGGCCTCCCGCTGGCCGATGAGGCGACGGCCCAACTCCTCCTCCATGCGCAGGAGTTTCTGGGTCTCGCCCTCCAGGAGGCGGCCTGCCGGGATGCCGGTCCAGGAGCCGACGACGTCCGCGATGTCGTCGGGGCCGACCTCTTCCTTCACCATCGTGTCCTTGGCGGCCTCTTCTTCGGCCTCGGAGGCCTCCTCCAAGTCCCGCTCCAGGGACGGGATTTCGCCGTAGAGCAGCTTGGAGGCGGTGTCGAAGTCGCCGTCGCGCTGGGCGCGTTCGGCCTGCCCGCGCAGTTCGTCGAGCTTCTCCTTCAGCTCGCCGACCCGGTTGAGGGACTGCTTCTCCTTCTCCCAGCGGGCATTGAGGCCGCGCAGCTCCTCCTCGCGGTCGGCGAGATCGCGGCGCAGCTTCTCCAGACGCTCGATCGAGGCGGCGTCCGTCTCCTTGTCGAGCGCCAGCTCCTCCATCTTCAACCGGTCGACGGAGCGCTGGAGTTCGTCGATCTCGACCGGGGACGAGTCGATTTCCATGCGCAACCGGGACGCCGCCTCGTCGACCAGGTCGATCGCCTTGTCGGGGAGGAAGCGGGAGGTGATGTACCGGTCGGAGAGGGTGGCCGCCGCCACCAGCGCGCTGTCCGCGATGACGACCTTGTGGTGGGCCTCGTAACGCCCCTTCAGGCCGCGCAGGATCGCGATCGTGTCCTCGACCGTCGGCTCCGCGACCAGCACCTGCTGGAAGCGGCGCTCCAGCGCCGGGTCCTTCTCGATGCGCTCGCGGTACTCGTCCAGGGTCGTCGCGCCGACCATGCGCAGTTCGCCGCGGGCGAGCATCGGCTTCAGCATGTTGCCGGCGTCCATGGCGGAGTCGCCGCCCGCGCCGGCGCCCACGACGGTGTGCAGCTCATCGATGAAGGTGATGATCTGGCCGTCGGAGTCCTTGATCTCCGCGAGGACGGTCTTGAGCCGCTCCTCGAACTCGCCGCGGTACTTCGCGCCCGCGACCATCGCACCGAGGTCCAGCGACACCAGCCGCTTGTTCTTGAGGGACTCCGGCACATCCCCCTTCACGATCCGCTGCGCCAGCCCCTCGACGACGGCGGTCTTGCCGACGCCGGGCTCGCCGATGAGGACGGGGTTGTTCTTGGTGCGGCGCGACAGCACCTGCACCACCCGCCGGATCTCCTGGTCCCGCCCGATGACGGGGTCGAGCTTGCCCTCGCGCGCGGCGGCCGTGAAGTCCGTACCGAACTTCTCCAGCGCCTTGTACTGCCCCTCGGGGTCGGGTGTGGTCACCCGGCGCCCTCCCCTGCTCTTCTGAAACGCGTCCAGCAGCTTCTGCGCGCCGGCCCCCTGCTGGGAGAGTACGTCGCCGGCCGCGCCGCCCTTGGCGGCGATACCGATCAGCAGGTGCTCGGTCGAGACGTAGTCGTCGCCGAGGTCCTTCGCGCGCTCGCCGGCGTCCGCGAGCACGGCCAGCAGCTCACGGCTGGGCTGCGGGGGCGCGACCGTGGCCCCGGCCACGCTGGGCAGTGCGCCGAGCACCCGCTCGGCACCGGACCGCACGGCGGCCTGGTCGGCGTCGACGGCGGCCAGCAGGTCGGTGATGTTCTCGTTGTCCTGCCCCTCCAGCAGGGCAAGCAGCAGATGCGCCGGGGTCAGATCCGCGTGCCCCCCGGTCACGGCACGCTTGCTGGCCGCGTTGATCGCGTCCCGGCTCCTGTTGGTCAGCTCGGCGTCCACGTTCCGGTACTCCTCCTCCTACAGCCTTCGTGCACGGACTGACTCGGTCAACGTGCACAAAGTTGAGTCTATTCCACTCAAGGCAGTGGCGGGGAGGATCGACGGACTAAGTTCCGGGACCATGACCTCACATCCGGTCGACCCGGGCGATCCCGACCCGTCGTACCTCACCTTCTGGCAGGAACGACATCTGTGCACCCTCACGACTCCGCGCCCCGACGGCAGCCCACATGTCGTGCCTGTCGGGGTGACATACGACCCGGAGGCGGGACTGGCTCGGGTCATCGCGAACAAGTCCAGCAGGAAGGTGGCGAACGTCCTGGCCGCCGGCCCCGAGGGGGCGCGGGTCGCCGTGTGCCAGGTGGACGGGCGGCGCTGGGCGACGCTGGAGGGCCGGGGCTTCGTACGCCTGGAACGCGACCGGGTCGCGGAGGCGGAGCGCCGGTATGCCGAGCGCTACGGACGGACGCCGTCGCCGAACCCGTCCCGGGTGGTGATCGAGATCGAGCTGACGCGAGCGCTGGGGAAGGGCTGAAGCGATCAGTTCTGGCCACTGGCGCGGTACCCATACCCGAACATTCCGCACAAACTGCAGCGGCGTCACCGTGTTCAGGTCACGGTGACGCCGCTGCGGGGGGAAGTACCTGAGCGATCTTTTACGACGGGGGAATCGCGTCAGGCACTGCGGGGGGTGGCTGAGATGGTCTGGACGTCGGGGGCATCCGGTTCCACCAGCCGGTGGTCTCGCTGGTCAAGATTCACAAAGATCATTCCGTACCGGATGGCACATCGCACTGGCTGCGGCGCCCCCCGAGGCCGCCGCAGACACCGGTACGCCCGTACGTCCTCGTCCTCGTCCCGCGTCACCACGACCGGCTCGCCGAACACGGTCACCATGAGCGAGTCACCGCTGTGGGGGATGGCGGTGGCCAGATCGATGAAGTGCCAGCCGGAGCGGTAGGCCGTGGCCATTTCGCGGCGGAAGGAGCGGTCGTCGGGAGGAGTCGTCATGTCAGGCCCAAACGCTGTCGTCTGTGCCGTCACTAGTGTCGCCACTTGCCACCGCACCGCTAGCCGTTGTCACTGCCCAGACGCTGTCCGCTCGAACGTCACCCTTCGCGACGGAGAGGCCACCGGCTGCTCCGAAGGCCACAACGGCGGAGAAGGCGGCGACAAGCACCGAGCGAAGCATTCTCATACGCATAGTCGGCTTCGTCCTCACTTGAAGGTCCCCTCATTCCCCCGTCCGATAAGACGATGGCTTATTCGGGCACGTCATGGCCACACAATCAGTGCATCATGTTCCTGCATGTTCAGGACCCTGGGGGGTGGAGATTTGACAACAAATCGGACTAAGGCGACACATCCCCATGCCGTTACAGAGCTGTGCCAGGAGGGGGGGCGTCTATACGCGAACGCGCTGCGGACGGGACGTATCGCCCGCGCGGATGTTGAGGACGCTCCCTGTTTGACAGAGTTCGCCCTGCTCCAGCCGGATCCGGACGACGTCAACTGGTTGCGCCCGGTAGCCCCGACGATCGCCCTCGCCCAGCGGCTCAGCCCCATCGAGCGGGAGATATCAGAGCGTCGGCGTATGTCGATCGATCTGGCCGAAGCTTTCGAGCCCTTCATGGCCCTCAGCGCCCAGGCGACCGCGCCCACGCACTCCATCACGGTGCTGGAGGGGCTCGACCGCATCAACTCGGCGCTCGACCTGGCCACGGCCCAGTGCCAGAACGAGATGCTCACCGTCCAGCCGAGCGGCCATCGCCCCGAAAGCAGGCTCATCGAAGGGCTCGAACGCGACAGGCCGCTGATCGAACGTGGGGTGCGGATCAGGACGCTCTACCAGCACACCGCCAGGTACAGCCCCGAACGACTGGCCTACGTGGACCAGTTCGCCAACGGCAAGGTGGAGTACCGCACCATCGACGAACTGGTCGAGCGCCTCGTCATCTGTGACGAGGCAGTGGCCTTCATCCCGATACGCGACGACCGGCAGGTCGCCCTGGAACTGCGGCACCCAGGTCTCGTCCTCTACTTGATCAAGGTCTTCGAGTTCATGTGGAGCCGCGCAGTCCCGCTGAGCGCCGGCAGCCCCTACGAGACCGCCGCCGACGGCATCACCGACATCCAGCACTCGATCGCCAAGCTCCTCATCGAAGGCCACGTCGACGAGGCGATCGCACGCCGCCTGGGCATGAACGTGCGCACCTGCCGCGCCCACATCGCCAAACTGGCGACGGCCCTGGGCAGTGGCAGCCGCGCCCAACTCGGCTTCCTCATAGCCCAGTCGGGGATGCTGGCGCAGGACCACTCGACACAGGGGGGAGATGGCCACCCGTGACCGCAGCGCATCCGCACGGCGTCGAGGACCTCTGCGCGGCGGGGACGGAGCTGTACGAACGTGCCCTGCGCGAAGGGCACGTGAGCAGCTCTGAGGCCGAACCGGCGCCCTGTCTGCTCGACTTCGGTCTGCTGACCCACTCCGTCACGGACCTGCGCCGACTGGAGCCGGTCGCCCCCGCGGTCGCCCTACACCGGATGCTGCGGGCCATGGAGGAGCGCGTCGCCGACGAGCGGCGCCGCGAGCAGCGGCTGACCGAGGCCTTCGAACCGCTGCTGCGGATCGACGGCCCCCGGACGGGCACGGAACATGTCCCCGCCCTCGGCGTGCTGAGCGGGCTCGACCGGATCAGCAGCGCCATCACCAGAGCGATGGCCGACTCCTCGGGCGAGATCCTGGCCATCCAGCCGCACGTGACCCACACCGTTCCGACGACCCCAGAGATCCGCGCCGAAGCCCTGGCCCGCGACCAGGCCCTGCTGGACCGCGGCGGCCGCATCCGTACGCTCTACCAGCACACCCTGCGCCACGCGCCGTCCGTCCTCGCCCGCTACGAGCGACTCACCGGCGATGTCGAGGCACGCACCCTGGACGAGATCCCGGACCGGCTCATCATCGTGGACCGCACGGTCGCCTTCCTCCCCGCCAACGAGGACCGCACCCTGGCCCTGGAGGTCCGTCACCCCTCCCTGATCACCTTCTGCGTCACGGTCTTCGACCGCCTCTGGCACCTGGCCACCCCCATGTACCCCGAAGCGGTACAGCAGCCCCACCTCAACGGCGTCCCCCCACGCCAGCGGGCCATAGCGAGCCTGCTCATAGAGGGCCACACCGACGCCGTCATAGCCGACCGCCTCGGCATGAACATCCGCACCGCCCGCGTCCACATCGCCAAACTCGCCGCCACCCTCGGCAGCGAGAGCCGCGCCCAACTCGGCTATCTCATAGGGCGGTCGGGGATTCTCGATCAGCGGGAGTGAGCTGGGCCGGTACCTCCGGAAGGCCCGGCACCTCCGGCATCCGTGACGGGGCGCTGTCCAGCCCCGCCTGGGCGATGCGCACCCCGAGCTGGGTACGGCTCGCCGCGCCCAGGGTCTCCGACAGGCGGGCGATATGGGCCCGGCACGTCCGCACGCTTATGCCCAGCCGTTCCGCGATCACCGCGTCCTGGTGGCCGTCCGCGAGCAGGGCCGCGATGGACTGTTCGCGGTGCGAGATGCCATCGATACCGGTGTCCGGCAGCGCGGCCGCGACGGGGATCGCCAGGCGCCACAGGCGGTCGAAGACCGTGACGAAGTAGTCGATCAGCGCCGGGTGGCGCAGTTCGAGGGCCATCGTGTGGTCGGCGTTGGCGGGGATGAAGGCGACCGTGCGGTCGAAGAGGATGAGGCGGTCGACGACCTCGTCCAGCGTCCGCGCCTCGACCGCGTCGCCCATCAACTCCAGGTAGTTCAGGAGCCCTTGGCCGTGCCGGGCGACATGCGTGTACAGGTCGCGCATCCGCACCCCGCGCGAGCGCAGGGCCAGAGCCCGGTGCAGACCCTCGGTGAGTTCCGGTTCACGGCGGATGCCGCCGGGCTGGACGGTGAGGACCTCGCTCGTGCAGGCCTCGGTCGCGTCGTCCATCGCGGCCTGGATGCGCGAGAGACCGTCCAGGACGCGGATCGCGGCGCCCTCCAGGGACGCCGACGCCGAGGCGGACGCCTGGATACGGCGGCCGAGACCGGCGTACCGCTCGAAGGCCTCGACCGCCGAACCCACCCGCCGGTGGCTCTCGCTGACCTCGTCGTAGACCCCGCGCAGCAGCCGGGTCATGACCTCCTGCGGGGAGGTCGGCACCAGCCAGTCCATGTCGTCGGGGTCGGGGTGGAGAAGGGCCAGCTCCAGCAGACACGGCACCGGCTCGGCGTCCGTACGCGGCACACGGCCCCGCCGTACGGCCCGGGAGTACACGAGGTCCCCGGCGTCGCACAGTCGGTCAGCACCGTGTGGATGCTCGTCCGTCCCGTGCCCGGTCATCGCCCATCCCACCCCGGTCTCCGCCTCTTCCGCAGCGCAACTATGCGCGGACCGGACCTGCTCCGCAACACGGCTCCCGCTCGAACGGGAGCCGAAAACTGGGGGTATCACCCGCTATCTCCCGGCCTCCGAGCCTCGCGTTGCAACAAGCTGGGGGGTTGTGGATCAAGGTCGGTGGTCGTCTCGTCGCATCACTTTCCGCGTGAGCTGCCGGAAATCACTCAGAGATCGTCGTGTTACGTACCGCCTCTAACGTCCCCCCATGGCGGACATATTTGACGCATACGCATTGGCCGATGCGTGGGACGAGATGTTTGTGCGGCCGGGTGAGGTCAGAACCGCCTACGAGCCGGTACTGGCGGCACTCCAGCCGATCGAGCCGAGTGAACTGCGCTTCCGCGCGGACCAGATGGCCCGGGCGTTCACCGACCGCGGCGTCACCTACGCCTTCGCGGGCGAGGAACGGCCCTGGCCGCTGGACCTGGTGCCCCGGATCATCGACGCGCTGGAGTGGGACCTCATCCAGCGGGGTGTCGCGCAGCGGGTGCGGGCCCTGGAGGCCTATCTCTCCGACGCCTACGGACACTGCCGCGCCTTCGAGGACGGTGTCGTGCCCTGGCGACTGCTTCTCAACTCGGCCCATTTCCACCGGGCCGCGCAGGGCGTCGAGCCACCGGGCGGAGTCCGCATCCATGTCGCCGGCATCGACCTCGTACGGGACGAGGCCGGGGAGTTCCGGGTCCTTGAGGACAACGTGCGGGTACCCAGCGGGGTTTCGTACGTCATCGAGAACCGCAGAGCCATGACCCGGATCTTCCCCTCGCTCTTCGCCGAACAGCACGTGGTCCCCGTCGACGGGTACGCGGGACGGCTGCTGGCCGCCCTGCGGTGCGCGGCGCCCGCCGGCACCCAGGACCCGAGGGTCGTGGTCCTGACCCCCGGACCCAGCAACGCCGCCTACTTCGAACACGCCCTGCTGGCCCGCCTGATGGGCGTGCAGTTGGTGGAGGGCCACGACCTCGTCTGCCGCAACAACCGCGTGTGGATGCGCACGACGCGCGGCGAGGTGCCCGTCCACGTCGTATACCGGCGGCTCGACGACGACTTCCTCGACCCGCTGCACTTCCGCCCCGACTCGGTGATCGGCTGCCCGGGCATCATGAACGCCGCCCAGGCCGGAAACGTCACACTCGCGAACGCCGTCGGCAACGGCATCGCGGACGACAAACTCCTCTACACCTACGTCCCCGACCTGATCCGCTACTACCTCTCCGAGGAACCGATCCTTCCCAACGTGGAGTCCTATCGCCCCGATGAGCCGGGCCAGTTGGAGGCTGTCCTCGACCAGCTCGACCAGTTGGTCGTGAAACCGGTCGACGGCGCCGGCGGCCAGGGCATCGTCATCGGCCCCAAGGCGGACGCGAAGACGATCGAACGCACTCGCAAAGCAGTCGCCGCCGACCCGCGCGGCTGGATCGCCCAACGCCCCGTCGCCCTGTCCACCTCCCCCACCCTCGCGGGCGAACGCATGGCGCCCCGCCACATCGACCTCCGCCCGTTCGCCGTGAACGACGGCACCGACGTCTGGGTGCTCCCCGGCGGCCTTACCCGGGTCGCCCTCCAGGAGGGCAACCTGATCGTCAACTCCAGCCAGGGCGGCGGCTCCAAGGACACCTGGGTACTCGCCGAGGGCCCCGCCGAGCACCCCGCGCCACCGGCCCCGGACGGCACCCTGCCCGAGGTGGTCCCCCGCCAGCTCGGCCCCGACGGCCACCCCACCGCCGTACAGGAAGGAGCGCAGCAGCAGTGAACGACGTGATCCTCTCCCGGATAGCCGAGTCCCTCACCTGGACGGGCCGTTACGTCGAGCGGGCCGACGCCACCGGCCGCATCCTCGACGCCTACCTCCACCGCCTCCTCGAGGACCCCTGGCGCGACGAGGACGTGGCCTGCCGGTCGCTGTACGCGATCCTCGGGGTCGACGCGGGCGGTGAACGCGTGGACATGCAGCAGGTGTTGGACCAGCTCGCCTTCGACGCCCGCTCGACGTGCTCCATCGAAGGCGCCCTGGGCGCGGCCCGGTTGAACGCGCGCAGCGCCCGCGAGGCGGTCTCCTCGGAGATGTGGGAATGCCTCAACTCCACCTGGCACGCCCTGGCCGATCAACGCCTCGCGGCCCGCCGCACGGGCCCCTACGCCTACCTCGAACTGGTCCGCAGACGCGCCGCGTTGTTCTTCGGCCTGGCGGACTCGACGATGAGCAGGGACGACAGTTGGCGCTTCGTGGTGCTGGGCCGCAGCCTCGAACGGGTCGACATGACCGTACGGCTGCTGTCGGTACGGGTGTTGGACGCGGCGCACGCGCCCGACTGGCCGACGCTGCTCAGCGCGAGCGGCGCCGACGAGGCGTACGCGCGGGTGTACGGCGGTTTCGGCGACACCCCCAGGGTGGCCGAATTCCTCCTCCTGGACCGGGACTTCCCGCGCTCGGCACTGCACGCGCTGACCACGGCCGAGGAGTGCCTGACCGCGCTCGGCCGCACCCGCCAGGACCCGGCACGCCGCCCCATCGGCCGCCTCCGCACCCGCCTCGAATACCTGGACTCGCACGCCCTGGAAGACCAACTGCCCGCCCTCCTCAAGGACTTGCAGCACGCCTGCATGGACTCGGCGGAGGCGGTGGCGGAGCTGTTCTTCCCGTACCAGGGCCCCGTCGAGTGGGCCCAGGAAGGAGCCTGAGATGACCCCGACCCTGCCCCCGACCCGTAGGCTTCGCATCCGCCACACCACGAGCGTGTCGTACGCCCAGGCGGCCGTCTCCTCCCACAACGAGGTCCGGATGACCCCGCTCACGCTCCCCGGCCAGACCACCCTGGACGCCCGCGTGACGGTCAACCCGACCACACCCACCTGGTCGTACTGGGACTACTGGGGCACCCAGGTCACCGGCTTCGACCTGATGGACCCGCACGAGAACCTCACGATCACCGCGTCGAGCCTGGTCGAGACGTCCCCACCGGAGCCGCTCGCCGCCGCCCCCACGTGGCAGGAGGTGACCGAACAGACCACGAACTCCCGCCTGTTGGAGTTCATCGCCCCCACGGTCCGTACGACGGTCCCGCCGAGGCTGGTGAAGAAGGCACGCAAGGCAGCCGTAGACCTGGACCCCCACGAGACGGCGGTGACGGTCTCCGCCCTGGTCGCCGACCGGGTGGCCTACCTCCCCGGGGTGACAGGCGTGAACACCTCCGCGACCGAGGCCTGGGAACAGGGCGCCGGCGTCTGCCAGGACATAGCCCACGTCACGATCGCCCTCCTGCGCGGCCTCGGCCTCCCGACCCGCTACGTCTCCGGCTACCTCCACCCGGAACGGGACGCCGAACTCCACCGCCCGGTGGCCGGCCAGAGCCACGCCTGGATCGAGTACTGGGCGGGCGACTGGTACGCCTACGACCCGACGAACCGCACCCGGGCGAACGAGTCGCATGTGGTGGTGGGGCGGGGGCGGGACTACGACGACGTCACGCCGCACAAGGGGATCTACCGGGGGGTGGCCGGGGGGCCGCCGGAGGTGAGGGTGGAGTTCACGCGGGTGGGGTGAGCCGGGAACCCGGGGACCCGGGGTTTCCCTGCCGCACAACCGCCCCGCCATAAAACCCCCACCCGAAGTCCCCCACCCCCACATCGACTTCCGGGAAAATCTCCCCGCCGGTCATCCCGGTTCAGCACACTGGGACGTACGGGGAGGCAGGGACACACATGGACGTACTGCTGGGGCTCACGCCGGACGGGGACGTGGACGCCGAGGAGGGCGAGAGGCTCGTGGGGCGGCTGCGGGCCGAGTTGCGGGAACTCGACCTGGACGCACTGAGGTTGAGTGCCGCGGCCGGTGGCGACGGCGTGCCGCCCGATGGGGCCAAGGGGGTCGATCCGGTCACCGTCGGGGCCGTCGTACTCGCGCTGAGCGCCCCCGCCGGTGTCCTCACCGCGCTCGTCGAGACGTTGCGGGACTGGCTCGGCCGGCAGTCCGCGCGGAACCGTATCTCGGTGACCATCGACGGCGACACGATCGAACTGGAGCGGGCGTCCGCGGCCGAACGCCGGGAGCTGGTCGACGCGTTCGTGCGCCGGCACCGCTCGGGGACCGAGTAGCCGTGGGGCGCAAACTGGCGCTGCTGATCGCGACGTACGCCTACGAGGACGAAGGGCTGCGGCAGTTGACCTCGCCGGGGCACGACGCGGAGGCGCTCGCGGAGGTCCTGCGCGATCCGGACATCGCCGGGTTCGACGTCACGATCCTGGTGAACGAACCGCACCACCGCGTCGGCCAGGCCCTCGGCGAGTTCTTCCACGACCGCCGTGGTGACGACCTCACCCTGCTGTACTTCACCGGCCACGGTCTCAAGGACGACGCGGGCCGGCTCCACCTCGCCGCGACCGACACCCGCCGCGACAACCTCCTGTTCACCTCGCTGCCCGCCGAGCAGATCGACCGGGCGATGAGCGGCTGCATGTCACGCCGCCAGGTGCTGATCCTCGACTGCTGCTACAGCGGCGCCTTCCCGGCCGCCACCCGGCTCGCCACCAAGGCCGACGACGGGGTCCACGCCCTGGAGGCCTTCCAGGGGCGCGGACGCACCGTGCTGACCGCGTCGGACGCCACCCAGTACTCCTTCGAGGGCGACCAGGTCACCGGCGGCGCCCCGCAGTCGGTCTTCACCCGGCACCTCGTCCAGGGTCTGCGCGAGGGCACCGCCGATCTCGACGCCGACGGCGACATCACACTCGACGAGCTGTACGCCTACGTCCACGACCGGGTCGTAGCCGAAATGCCGCAGCAGCGACCCAAGCGGCAGGACAACGTCGAGGGCCGTATCGTCATCGCCCGGAACGTCCACTGGACCCTGCCCGCACATCTCCGGAACGCCCTGCGCAGCCCGCTCGCGAACGACCGGCTCGGCGCGGTGGAGGCGCTCGCGCATCTGCACCGCATCGGCAACGAGACGGTGCGCCGGCGGGCGGAGGAGGAACTCCGGCAGCTGACGGACGACGACAGCATCAGCGTGTCCAGGGCAGCGGCGGCCCACCTCCAGGACCGGCCCGCCGCCGTCGAACGGACACCAGCTCCAACTCCCGTTCCCACCAAGCCCGTTCCCGCCCGGCCGACGCCCGGCACCGAGCGGTGGAACCTGCAGACCGGCGGCTGTGTGCGGTCCGCGCCGGTCGTGGCCGACAGGGTCGTCTACGTGGGAAGCGACACCGGCGCTCTGTACGCCGTCGACACGGTCACCGGGCAGCAGCGGTGGTGCTGCCCGCTGGGCGGCGGCCCCGTCCGGTGCGGCCCGGCGGTCGGCGACGGTGCCGTGTTCGCCGCCGTCGCCCGGACGCTGTTCGCGGTCGACATCCACACCGGACTGATCCGCTGGGCGACCACCCTGCGCGGCGATGTGTCCCGGACCGTGGGCGTCGCCCATCGACGGGTGTACGCCGGAGTCGGCAGGGTGCAGGTCTTCGACACCGAGAACGGCAGCCTGGACTGGCAGGGCCCGGTGAACGGCGCGTCCTACTACCAGTGGCTGGTGATGGCGGGACCGGTGACCGTCGTCGGCAACCGGGGCAAGCACGTGTACGCCGTCGACAACTCCACCCGGCGGCTGGCCTGGAGCACCCGCATCGCCGGCGGTTACCCCGTCTCCGGTCCGTCCGCCGTCTCCGGCCGGCATCTCTACGTCGGCGACCGGCGCGGCGAACTGCACGCCCTCGACCTCTCGGACGGGCACAGGGCGTGGCGCTACGACACCGGCGGCCCCGTGCGCTCCGCTCCCGCGGTCGCGGACGGCACGGTGTACGTCGGCAACGACGACGACCGCGTGTACGCCTTCGACGCCCTCACCGGCGCGATGCGGTGGCGGTTCACCGCCATGGCGCCCGTCCGCTCCACCCCGGCGCTCGCGGGCGGCACGGTCTACTTCGGCAGCGACGACGGCAACATCTACGCCGTGGACACCGCCACCGGCCAGGAGCGCTGGCGCTTCCCGACCGGCAGACCCGTCGCGTCCTCGCCCGCCGTCACCGACGGAGTCGTGTACGTCGGCGGCGACGACGGCCGCCTCTACGCCATCGACGCCACCGGCTGAACCACGGCAGGCGCTACTTCAGCCCGATCGCCGAGCACGCCGACTTGTAGGCGGCCGTGCAGATGTCGGAGATCTTGTAGATCCCGTCCGCGACCACCGTCGACTTGATGTTGTCCTTCGTCAGCGCGACCACGGACACCAACTGCGCCGGGATCTTCTTGTTGCTGGGGCTGTCGACCGAGTCACGGGTGAGGGCGTCGAACTCGATGTCCCTGCCCTGGACATGGGCGACCGCGATCTTCGCGGCGGCCTCGGCCAGGTCGGGGTAGGGCTTGTAGACGCTCATGTACTGCTCGCCGGTGACGATCCGCTGCACGGCGGTGAGTTCGGCGTCCTGGCCGGTGATGGGCGGCATGGTCGTCACGCCCGCGGCCTTGAGGGCCTTGATGATGCCGCCGGCCATCGCGTCGTTGGCGGAGTACACCGCGGCGATGTTGTTCTTGCCGAGTTTGTCGATCGCCTCGGTCATCTCCTTCTGGGCCACATCCGGGTCCCAGGCCTTGGTGTTGTAGCTCGCGGCGACCGTCACCTTGCCCTGCAGCTCGGAGAGCGCCCCGCCCTTGAACACCGCGGCGTTGGGGTCGGTCGGCGAGCCGTTGATCATGACGACCTTGTCGGAGGTGTCCGCGTTGCTGCCCAGCGCCTCGACCAGCGAGCGGCCCTGCACCTCGCCGACGAGTTCGCCGTCGAAGGAGACATACGCGTCGATCGGCCCCTCGGCCAGGCGGTCGTAGGCGATGACCGGGATGCCCGCGGTCTTGGCCTTCTTCACCATGGTCCGGATGGCGTGCGAGTCGACGGCGTCGAGCACGATGATGTCGACCTTGTCGTCGATCATCTGCTGCATCTGCTTGTCCTGCACGGCCGCGTCGCCGCCGGCGTTCTCGTACTCGGCCTTGCCCTTGTTCGCGGTGAGTTCCTGGATCTTCGCCTTCATGATCGGGAAGTCGAACTCCGCGTACCGCGTGTTCGTCTTCTCCGGCATGAGCACGCCCACGGTGATGTCGTTGCCCTTCGCCGGAGTCGCGTCCGAGCTGCTCCCCGACGAGTTGAGCACGCCACAGGCGGCCAGGGGGAGGGCCAGCGAGGACGCGGCCACGGATATGGCGATACGACGCATTGGTGAGCTCACTTCTGGTGCCGTCCGGACGTGGGTGCAGCGTTACAACCCAGGTGACTGAAAAGCCAACGCGGCGGTGACCACCGGCGTCAAGCGGAACCACTTAACGAGATGGCAACGTCACGTTCCGCTTGGTATGTGGAGACCTCGCGAAATCACCTCCAAATACTCTTTACGGACCGTCCATCCAAAGGGAGTTCATGGGAAGGCAAAGATCGGCACAACCAGCCGATTGCACGCGAAGGGGCCCGGAGACGTTTCGTCTCCGGGCCCCTTCGTCGCGAGCGGGTCAGTCCTTGGGCCGCTTCGGGCGCCACACCACCAGCGCGCTGGTCTGCTGGACCTCCTGGTACGGGACCAGGTCGCGGCGGTACGACGCGTGCACCGCCGCCTCGCGCTGCTGCATGGTCGCCGCCGCGCCCTCGACCGCCGCCTGGAGTTCGGCGACGCGCTGCTGGAGGGCGACGACCTGGTTCTCCAGCTCGATGATGCGCTTGATTCCGGCCAGGTTGATGCCCTCGGTCTGCGACAACTGCTGGACGGTGCGCAGCAGTTCGATGTCGCGGGCCGAGTAGCGCCGGCCGCGCCCGGCCGTGCGGTCCGGGGAGACCAGGCCGAGGCGGTCGTACTGGCGCAGCGTCTGCGGGTGCAGACCGGAGAGCTGGGCCGCCACCGAGATGACGTAGACCGGGGTCTCTTCGGTCAGCTCATACGGGTTGCGTCGACGACCGGTCGAATCCATGGCTCTCTCATGCTCCCTTCGCGGCCTGGAACAGCTCCGCCCGCGGGTCCTCCCCCGCGGTCGCCTCGCGATACGCCTCCAGCGCGTCACGAGCATTCCCCGTCACGTCCTTCGGGACACTCACCTCGACGGTCACGAGGAGATCGCCCCGGGTGCCGTCCTTGCGGACCGCGCCCTTGCCACGGGCCCGCATCGTACGGCCGTTGGGCGTGCCCGGCGGCAGCTTGAGCGTCACCGGCGGCCCGCCCAGGGTGGGGACCCTGACCTCGCCGCCCAGTGCCGCCTCGGCGAAGGTCACCGGGACCGTCACCGTGAGGTTGTCGTCCTTGCGGCCGAACACGGGATGCGTGTCGACGTGCACCATGACGTACAAGTCCCCTGCGGGACCGCCCCGTTCACCCGGAGCGCCCTTGCCGCGCAGCCGGATGCGCTGGCCGTCCGTGACCCCCGCGGGGATCCGGACCTGCATGGTCCGCGAGGACTTGGCGCGCCCGCTGCCCTTGCAGTCCATGCACGGGTGCTCGGCGATCAGGCCCCGGCCCTTGCAGTCCGGGCACGGGTCCGTGAGCGAGAAGCCGCCGCCGGAGCCGCGCGCCACCTGGCCGGTGCCGACACAGGTCGGGCACACACGCGGTGTGCCGTTCTTGTCGCCGGTGCCCGAACAGGCCTTGCAGGGCGCCTGCGAGGACATCCGCAGCGGCACCGTGGCGCCCTCGATGGCCTCCGTGAAGCTGAGCGTGACCTCGGACTCGATGTCCTGGCCGCGCCGGGGCTGCGTACGGGTCGTGCCCGTGCCGCCGCGGTTGAACAGGCCCCCGAAGACGTCACCGATACCGCCGCCGAAGCCGCCGGCACCCGCGCCGCCGCCCTGGGCGCCGCCTCCGAAGAGGTCGCCCAGGTCGAAGTTGAAGTTGCCGCCGCCCGCGCCGCCCGGCCCCGGGCGGAAGCCGCCGTTGCCGAACAGTGCGCGGGCCTCGTCGTACTCCTTGCGCTTCTTGGTGTCACCGAGGACGTCGTGCGCCTCGGAGATCTCCTTGAAGCGCTCCTCCGCCTTGGCGTTGCCCTTGTTGGCGTCCGGGTGGAACTCGCGGGCGAGCTTCCGGTACGCCTTCTTGACCTCGGCCTCGGTGGCGTCCTTGGGGACGCCGAGGACCTTGTAGTAGTCCTTCTCGATGAAGTCCTTGGTGCTCATCCTCGACGCGCCCCCTTTCCGGTGTTCCGCTCGGTCCTTATGGCGTCAGCCCTCCTCAGGGCCGTTGTCCTTCTCCTCGCCGGCCTCGGCCTCGGACTCGTCCTTGGCCGCCTGGGCGCCGGGCTGCGGCTCGGCGACCGCCACCCGCGCGGGGCGGATGGTGCGCTCGCCGATGCGATACCCGGGCTGAAGGATCGCCACGCAGGTCGTCTCCGTGACATCCGGCGCGTACGAGTGCATCAGCGCCTCGTGGATCGTCGGGTCGAAGGGCTCGCCCTCCTTGCCGAACTGCTGCAGTCCCATCTTCGCCGCGGCGGTCTCCAGGGATTCCCCCACCGACTTGAAACCGCCGACGAGTTCACCGTGTTCCCGCGCGCGACCGATGTCGTCGAGCGTGGGCATCAGCTCGGTCAGGAGGTTCGCCACGGCGATCTCCTTGACCGCGATCCGGTCGCGCTCGACCCGGCGGCGGTAGTTCTGGAACTCGGCCTGGAGCCGCTGGAGGTCCGCCGTGCGCTCGTCGAGCGCCTTGCGCACCTGGTCCAACTGGGCCGTCAGACCGGCGATCTGAGCACTTGCGTCCCCTGCCGGGGCCGCCCCCTCCCCACTGGAGGGGGAGGCGGCCTGCGGCTCGGCGTCGTCGGGGGTGGCGCCGGAGGGGACGTCGGGCTTCTCGTCGAAGCCCGGGGTCTCCTCCGTCACGCGGCACCGTCCTTGCGCTCGTCGTCCACGATCTCGGCGTCCACCACGTCGTCGTCCGCCTTGGGCGCCTCGGCACCCGGGGCGTCGCCGCCCGCGGCCTGCGCGGCCTGGGCGTCGGCGTACATGGCCTGGCCGACCTTCTGCGAGACCGCAGCGACCTTCTCGGTGGCGGTGCGGATCTCGGCGGTGTCCTCGCCCTTGAGCGCGGCCTTCAGCTCCTCGACGGCGGCCTCGACCTCGGTCTTGACCTCGCCGGGGACCTTGTCCTCGTTGTCCTTGAGGAACTTCTCCGTCTGGTAGACGAGCTGCTCGCCCTGGTTGCGGGACTCGGCGGCCTCGCGGCGGCGGTGGTCCTCGTCCGCGTACTGCTCGGCCTCCTGGCGCATGCGGTCGACCTCGTCCTTCGGCAGCGAGGAGCCGCCGGTGACGGTCATCTTCTGCTCCTTGCCCGTGCCGAGGTCCTTCGCGGTCACGTGCATGATGCCGTTGGCGTCGATGTCGAAGGAGACCTCGATCTGCGGGACACCGCGCGGGGCCGGCGGCAGACCGGTCAGCTCGAACATCCCGAGCTTCTTGTTGTACGCCGCGATCTCGCGCTCGCCCTGGTAGACCTGGATCTGCACGGAGGGCTGGTTGTCCTCGGCGGTGGTGAAGATCTCGGACCGCTTGGTCGGGATCGTCGTGTTCCGCTCGATCAGCTTGGTCATGATGCCGCCCTTGGTCTCGATACCGAGGGACAGCGGGGTGACGTCGAGGAGCAGGACGTCCTTGACCTCGCCCTTGAGGACACCGGCCTGGAGGGACGCGCCGATGGCGACGACCTCGTCCGGGTTGACGCCCTTGTTGGCGTCCTTGCCGCCGGTCAGCTCGCGCACGATCTCCGCGACGGCGGGCATCCGGGTGGAGCCACCGACGAGGACCACGTGGTCGATCTCGTTGATGGAGATGCCGGCGTCCTTGATGACGTTGTGGAACGGCGTCTTGCAGCGCTCCAGCAGGTCGGCCGTCAGCTGCTGGAACTGAGCCCGGGTGAGCTTCTCGTCCAGGTGCAGCGGGCCCTCGGCGGAGGCGGTGATGTAGGGCAGGTTGATCGAGGTCTCCGTGGAGGACGACAGCTCGATCTTGGCCTTCTCGGCGGCCTCGCGGAGGCGCTGGAGGGCCATCTTGTCCTTGCCCAGGTCGACGCCGTGACCGGCGGCGAACTGCTTCACCAGGTAGTCGACGACCCGCTGGTCCCAGTCGTCACCACCGAGGTGGTTGTCGCCGTTGGTGGCCTTCACCTCGACGACGCCGTCACCGATCTCCAGGAGGGACACGTCGAAGGTGCCGCCACCGAGGTCGAAGACGAGGATCGTCTGGTCGTCCTTGTCGAGGCCGTACGCCAGCGCCGCCGCCGTCGGCTCGTTCACGATGCGCAGGACGTTCAGGCCCGCGATCTCGCCGGCCTCCTTCGTCGCCTGGCGCTCGGAGTCGTTGAAGTAGGCCGGGACGGTGATGACCGCGTCGGCCACCTTCTCGCCCAGGTAAGCCTCGGCGTCGCGCTTCAGCTTCTGCAGGATGAAGGCGCTCATCTGCTGCGGGTTGAAGCTCTTGCCGTCCAGCTCGATCTTCCAGTCCGTGCCCATGTGGCGCTTCACGGAGCGGATGGTCCGGTCTACGTTCGTGACCGCCTGGCGCTTGGCCACCTCTCCGACGAGCACCTCGCCGTTCTTGGCGAAGGCGACGACGGACGGCGTGGTCCTGGCGCCCTCTGCGTTGGTGATGACGGTGGGCTCGCCGCCTTCAAGAACGCTGACGACGGAGTTAGTCGTGCCCAGGTCGATGCCGACCGCACGTGCCATGGTTGATTCCTCCAGCAATGACTTGAGTGGAACGGACTCAAGTGTGCACGACACTCATCGCTGGGTCAACAGAGCTGAGTCAGGCAGGCTCAACTCTTATCCGTTCCTTACACGCAACTGCGTCCTGACCTGCGTGGATACGGCACGCCGCACCCCGTAGACCGAGACCTTGAGCAGTCCCAGTACGACCACGGCGGCCCCGCCGACCACCCAGATCACGGCGGATTCGGCCACCCACCCGTTGTGCACGAACACCCCCACGAGCACCCCGGAGAAGGCTCCGATCGCGAGCAGCACCACCGCCCCCTGCGGAGTGAGCCCCAACCGCCGCAGCCGGTGGGCGAGATGGTCGGGCCCGCCCCGCGCCAGCGCCCGCCCGGCCAGCCGCCGCGACAGCAGCACCAGGACGGCGTCGGCGCTCGCGACCGCGGTGAGCGCGAACAGCACGCCCGCGCTGGACCCGAGATCGTGCCCGCTGCGGGTGAGCACGGCCGCCGAGGCGAGCACGAAGCCCGTGAACAGCGACCCGCACGCGCCGAGCGCGATCCGCGCGGGATGCCAGTTGTGCATCAGGAACCCGGTCAGCGCGGCGGCCAGCACACTGAGCAACACCGCGAGCCCGTCCATCACTTCCATCGCGGCGCAGGCCCCGACCCCGAAGGCGGTGATCACCCCCACGGTCCCCGCGAGCCCGTCGGCGTGATCGAGCCCCTTGAAGGCGGCGGCCACGAACGCGATCCAGGCCGCGGCCAGCAGTCCGCCGGGCACCCCGATCTCGCCGTACGGCACGACACAGGCCGCCGCCACCGCTGTACCGAACACCAGGAACCTCGTCTTCAGCCGCCACACGTCGGCGACGAGCCCGAGGGCGGCCACGGCGGACCCGGCGACCAGCAGTCCGCCGACGTCGTCGCCGAGCGGCGCCACGCCGGTCCAGTCGCATCCCCAGGTCACCGACGCGACGGCGATCACGACGGCGAGTCCCCCGAGCAGCGGTACCGGGCGGGTACGCCGTCTGCGGTCGAGGATGCGCGCACGCGTGGCTGGCACCCGGAGCAGTGCCGCCAGGACGGCGGAGAGGAGCAGGGCGGTCGTGGCGGCGAGAATCCCGTAGAGCACGGATCTAAATTAGACGCAAATGTACCAATTCAGTACGAATAACACGATCAGACCGTCACAGGTTTTTAAGGCGACCCTCAGCGACATAGATCACCGCACCGCTGGCTACAGTGCGACAGAGAATGAGGGTAATCTCGGTCGGACCGATTAAGTTACCGCTTAGTAATGTTCTTGGTTATGCCTTGACCCCTCGCAGGCCCGAGGAGCCCTGAAATGCAACTCGCCGCGATCATCGTGTCGCTGGTTCTGATCGTGGTCGGTGTGGCGCTGTTCGCCCGCGCCGTCCTGCAGATCTACACCTTCATGCGACTCGGCCAGAACGTACCCGCGGGCACCCGCACCGACGAGCCCGTCCAGCGCACCGTCACCGTGGCCAAGGAGTTCCTCGGCCACACCCGGATGAACCGCTGGGGCATCGTCGGAGTCGCGCACTGGTTCGTCGCGGTCGGCTTCTTCTCCCTCCTGCTGACGATCGTCAACGCCATCGGCCAGCTCTTCCAGGCCGACTGGCTGCTGCCGGTCATCGGCGAGTGGGCGCCGTACAACATGTTCGTCGAGTTCATCGGCACCATGACCGTGCTCGGCATCCTCGCGCTGATCGTGATCCGCCAGCTCAGCAGGCCGGACAAGCCGGGCCGCAAGTCCCGCTTCGCCGGCTCCAACTTCGGCCAGGCGTACTTCGTCGAGGCCGTCATCCTCATCGTCGGCGTCTGCATCTTCATGCTGCACGCCCTCGAAGGCGCCCAGCACCACGTCGACGCGTACGAGGCCTCCTTCTTCATCTCGTACCCGGTGGTCTCGGCCCTCCGTCACCTGGACGTCTCCACGCTCCAGAACCTCACGTACCTGTTCGCCGGCGTGAAGATCGCGACCTCCTTCATCTGGATGATCACGGTCGCCCTGAAGACCGACATGGGCGTCGCCTGGCACCGCTTCCTGGCCTTCCCGAACATCTGGTTCAAGCGCAACGCGACCGGTGAGACCTCGCTCGGCGCCCTGCTCCCGATGACCAGCGGCGGTAAGCCGATCGACTTCACCGACCCGGGCGACGACGACGTCTTCGGCGTATCGCAGGTCGAGCAGTTCTCCTGGAAGGGCCTGCTGGACTTCTCCACCTGCACGGAGTGCGGCCGCTGCCAGTCGCAGTGCCCCGCGTGGAACACCGGCAAGCCCCTCTCCCCCAAGCTCCTGATCATGTCCCTGCGCGACCACGCGCACGCCAAGGCGCCCTACCTGCTCGCCGGTGGCGGCAAGTCCATGGAAGGCGAGGAGAAGGCGACCGAGGAGCAGCTGGCCGGAGTGCCTGCGGCGGCTCTGGCGGAGGCCGAGCGCCCGCTGATCGGCACGCTTGAGGACAACGGCGTCATCGACCCCGACGTCCTGTGGTCCTGCACCACCTGCGGCGCCTGCGTCGAGCAGTGCCCGGTGGACATCGAGCACGTCGACCACATCGTCGACATGCGCCGCTACCAGGTGATGATCGAGAGCGCGTTCCCGTCCGAGGCGGGCACGATGCTCAAGAACCTGGAGAAGAAGGGCAACCCCTGGGGCCTGGCCAAGAAGCAGCGCCTGGAGTGGCTCAAGGAGGTCGAGTTCGAGGTCCCGGTCGTCGGCCAGGACATCGAGGACCTCACCGAGGTCGAGTACCTGTACTGGGTCGGCTGCGCGGGCGCCTTGGAGGACCGCGCGAAGAAGACGACCAAGGCCTTCGCCGAGCTGCTCCACATCGCGGGCGTCAAGTTCGCGATCATGGGCGGCGACGAGAAGTGCACCGGCGACTCCGCCCGCCGCCTCGGCAACGAGCCCCTGTTCCAGGAGCTCGGCATGGAGAACGTCATGGCACTGAACATGGCGTTCGGCGAGGAGCTGGACGACGACGGCAAGGTCGTCGCGGAGTCCGCGAAGCCCAAGTCGGCCAAGAAGATCGTCGCGACCTGCCCGCACTGCCTCAACACCATCGGCAACGAGTACCCGCAGCTCGGCGGCGACTACGAGGTCATCCACCACACGCAGCTGCTCCAACACCTGGTGGACGAGGGCAAGTTGATCCCGGTGACGCCCGTCGAGGGCATCATCACCTACCACGACCCGTGCTACCTGGGCCGCCACAACAAGATCTACACGCCCCCGCGCGAGATCATCGCGAGCGTCCCGGGCCTGCGCAACGAGGAGATGCACCGCCACAAGGAACGCGGCTTCTGCTGCGGTGCGGGCGGCGCCCGTATGTGGATGGAAGAGCGCATCGGCAAGCGCATCAACAACGAGCGCGTCGACGAGGCCCTGTCCCTCAACCCGGACATCGTCTCCACGGCCTGCCCCTTCTGCCTCGTCATGCTCACGGACTCCGTGAACGGCAAGAAGAACGACGGCAAGGCCAAGGAGTCGATCCAGGTGGTCGACGTGGCCCAACTCCTCCTGGAGTCGGTCAAGAAGCCGGCCGACGACGAGCCCCCGGCGGGCGAGTCGGAGACCGAGAACACCCCGGAGCCCCAGCCGGTGGAGTGACCACCGGCCGGTCCGCCACGACGACGCCCCGCACCCTCATCGGAGGGCGCGGGGCGTCGTCGTAGCCGTGGATGGTGTAGCGGGCTACACCCCGGATCCGGGAGAGCGGTCCCTCGTGGCGGCGAGCGCGCGACGGGATCGTAGAAGCAAGAGAGATCACGTCCCCTGCTTCCGCCACTCCGAAGGAATCCCCGTGAAGTCGCTGCTCGCCGCCGTGAAGTCGTTCGCCGCCGTGAAGTCGTTCGCCGCCGTGAAGTCGTTCGCCGCCAACCTGCTGCTGTGGTCGTTGTTCGCCGCAGGCCTCGCCGCGAGCTCCGCCTCCGGCGCGGTCCTCGACGGTACGGCGAAGACCGCGGCCACCTTCACCGGCATCGCCGTCTCCCTCGTCACCGGCTCGCGCATCGCCAAGAAGCCGAAGATCAAGGCCTTCCTGTCGAAGACGTCCACGCTGTGGTTCCTGTTCCTCTTCAACGGCGGTGTCGCCGCCTTCGCCTACCTGACCATGGACGGCGCGAAGGGCATCGCGACCGCCGCCGGCATGGGCCTGGTCTCGCTGGGCGCCGCGGGCGGCCTGCTCGGCAACCGCCGTGCCAAGTCGGCGGCCACCAAGTCCCCCGCCGTGAGCGAGCCCTGGGCCTGACCGATCGAGCGACCCACGCGCCACCCCACCATCGACTTGAAGGGCACGCCCATGACCACGAACCGCCGCCGTACGGCCACCCTGACCGTGACCGTCGCCGCCCTGGCCCTGACCACCGGCCTCCTCACGGCCTGCGACCCCACGGACACCTCCGACGCCTCCAACTCCCTGAACTGCCTGAAGAGTTGGACCACGATCACCGACAGCCTCCAGGAGATCCACGACACCGGCGCGGCCGCGGCCAAGGACCCGACCAAGAGCGACGAGGCCATCAGCACGCTCGAGAAGAACCTGGACAAGATCGGCTCCGACTCGGACGACAGCAAGGTCGACAAGGCGGTCGACGACCTCGACAAGGCGATCTCCGACTACAACAAGTCGATCCTGAACGGCGATACGAACCCCGACTCCAGCAAGATCGACGCGGCGGCGGACAGGCTGAAGAACGTCTGCACCTCGTAGGGAAGCCGTAGGGGCAGGCGGGATGCGCCGGCGAAGAACCACCGGCGTCCCGTACAACCCTTACGCCCCACCAGGGGTCTCCTGATCGCCAACCGCCCGTGTCTCCCAGGACAACACCAGGCAAACACGGACGGTCCGCACCCCATCGACGCGGATGCCCGCCGGCATCCCCCGCATGCCGCAGGAGAACCCCGCATGCACCAGAAGCACCACCTGCGACTCGCCCTCGCGACGGCCGCCGCGGCCGCGCTCACGGGCGGTCTGCTCACGCTCTCGGCGACGACGGCCACCGCCGCCGACTCGTTCAGGGTCGCGAAGGCCGACTTCAACGGCGACGGGATCGGCGACGTCGTGACCTCCGCCGCCGGCGCCTACGTCAGCGGCCACGCGGACGCCGGCCAGATAGTCGCCCTCTACGGCAGCAGGACCACCGGCGTGACCTCGGCCAAGCGCTCGGTCCTCAGCCAGAACTCCGGCACTGTGCCCGGCACCGCCGAGGCCGGCGACGAATTCGGCGGCGCGACGGCCTACGCCGACTTCAACGGCGACGGATACGACGACCTCGCCGTGGCCTCACCGGAGGAGAAGGTTGGCACCGACACCGACGGCGGCGCCCTCGCGATCCTGTGGGGCTCGGCGAGCGGCCTCACCGGCAAGGCGAGCGACGTACCGGACCCGGCCGTCTCCTCGCACGACAACTGGGGCCTGTCCCTGGCCGCCGGGGACTTCGACGGCGACGGCAAGGCCGACCTGGCCGTCGGCAACTCCTCCGCCACGCTCTACGTCTACAAGGGCGGCTTCAGCAACTCCACCGGCCAGCCCGGCGGCCGTTACACCATCAAGCCCCCGATCGCGCCCGGCTCGGCCGGCTTCCCGTACGGCCCAGAGCAGCTCACCGCCGGTGACGTGAACGGCGACGGTCGCACCGACCTGGTGGTCGACGGCTTCGAGACGCAGACGGAGAACGGCTGGAACACCAACTACTGGGTGCCCGGCACCGCGAGCGGTCTGAGCGTCGCGGGCGTCAAGACCCTGAAGCCGGGCATCGTCACCGGTATCGGCGACATCAACGGCGACGGCTACGGCGACATCGTCACCGGCGTCGGCTGGGACGCCACCACCAGCGACGGCCAGACCATCCCCGACGCCGCGAACGGCGGCAAGGTCAGCATCACCTACGGCTCCGCGTCCGGCCCCGCCTCGACCGTCGGCATCACCCAGAACACCGGGAGCGTGCCGGGCAGTTCGGAGAAGGGCGACGCCTTCGGCTGGGACCTGGACCTGGGCGACGTCAACGGTGACGGCTACCAGGACCTGGTGGTCTCCACCCCGAACGAGGACCTCGGCTCCGTCACCAACGCGGGCATGGTCACCGTCATGTACGGCTCCGCGAGCGGCGTCAACACCTCCACCGGCCTCCAGTCCTTCGAGCAGAACACGACGGGCGTCCCCGGCACCAGCGAGAAGAGCGACCTGTTCGGCGCCGACGTGAAGCTGGACGACGTCAACGGCGACGGAAAGGCCGACCTGGTCGTCGGCTCGTACGAGGACGGCGGCGACGGAGCGGTGACCTACCTGCCGTCCACCGGCACGAAGATCGGTACGACCGGTTCCCGCGCCCTCTCCGTGACCTCGGTCGGCGTCTCCACCTCGGGCACCGCGCAGTTCGGCGCCCTCTTCGCCGACTAGGACCCGCGAGGGAGAGAGAAAAGAAGGCAGCAGACCAGCTCCCTGTGGCCCCCTGAGAATCCCCTTAATGGATCCTCAGGGGGCCCTTAGGGGATGTCACAGCTCGGCAGCAAAGCCCCTTCCGAAACCCCCGGCCCGGCACGTGACTCTCCGGAACCAGGTACGTTCGATGACGTGGCTGGATTCAGGATCGGACGCGGCGGCCGGGACGGCAGGGCCCCGCAAGCGCGCCCTCAACAACCTCCGTACGGACAGCAGGCGCCCCCGGCGCCGCAGAGACAGCCGTACGGCTACCCCGCGGCCCCGCCGCAGCCGTACCCGCAGCAGCAGCCGCCGCAGTACGGCCGCCAGTGGTCCCAGGGGAACGCGGGCAACGGCGGCGGCTACGGCGACGAGCCGGAGTACTTCGGCGACGCCGGCGGACACGGCCAGGGTGGTCACCCGGGCACCGCGGACCCGTACGCGGCGAACAACCCGGGCAACACCCAGGCGTTCTCCGTGGGCGAGGACCCGTACACCCAGGGCGGTACCTACCGCGCGGGCTCGGCCCAGGCGCCGACGGGTCCGGTCGGCCCCCGCCTGCACTGGAAGGACCTGCTCAGGGGCATCGTCCTCGCCCCCCAGCAGACCTTCCTCCAGATGCGGGACTACACGATGTGGGCCCCCGCCCTGATCGTGACGTTCCTCTACGGCCTGCTCGCCGTCTTCGGCTTCGACGGTGCCCGCCAGGACGCGATCAACGCCACACTGGCGAACGCGGTCCCGATCGTCCTGATCACGGCGGTGGCACTGGTGCTGTCGTCCTTCGTCCTGGGCGTGGTCACCCACACCCTGGCCCGCCAGTTGGGCGGCGACGGAGCCTGGCAGCCCACGGTCGGCCTCTCCATGCTGATCATGTCCATCACGGACGCTCCCCGCCTGGTCTTCGCCATGTTCTTCGGCGGCGACGCGACCTTCGTCCAGGCCCTCGGCTGGGCCACCTGGGTAGCGGCCGGAGCCCTCCTCACCATGATGGTCAGCCGCTCCCACGACCTCCCCTGGCCCAAGGCCCTGGGCGCCTCGGCGATCCAACTGATCGCCCTGCTGTCGATCGTGAAGCTGGGCACCTTCTAGGGGCTTCTCCGCTACGACAGGCTTCTCCGCTACGACGGCTTACGACCGACGGCGGTGGGCTCCCGGTTCCGCACCGGGAGCCCACCGCCTTCGCAGAAAACCACAGCCCCGCTCGGGCGTGTTCACGATGAGGCCGGATAGCGGTACTGACCCACCTCAGGATCCGGTGGCCCGTCCATGCCCAGGTCTCTGCGCATGGCTTCCCGAAGATGAGCGTTCTCCCTCCAGAGGTCGGCTCTCACTCGAAGGTAGGAGTCGCTTCGGACATCCGGGTCCTCGACGAGCCCGTCCCGCATGCGAATCAGTGCATCACAGGCGCTCACCGCCAGTTGAATGATCTCGGCCGAGGCGGTGAGCGACAGGCTCTGTCTCAGCCTCCAGACGCCCGAGTTGTCCAGGGCCCGATAGAGATCACCGTAGAGTCGTTCGCCGGTCGGGCGGTCAGGTTTGAGAACGACCATCCGCATCTCGGAGTGCGCACGGCTGAGTGCCATGAGGAAGTCGGAGTAGACCGACCTCCGTGTCTGCGCACCCTCCCGCTCCAGGTCACGACGTGAGCGGATGCGCTCGGCGATCAGTGCGGAACCCACCCCGACGACGGCGCCGGCCAGCGTGCTCACCGGAGATATCCAGTCCACTCAGGTGTGTTACCCACATGACCGATATCCGCTAACACGGGCCGACGGCCGCACACCCGAGACGCGACTGTCGCGGTGCTCGGGGCGGGGGTTGAGCCCGCTTCGCAGGCTGTTTGCGGGGCGGGGGGACGCGTCCAGCCAACCGACCGGTATGGCGGTAGCAGCACATGTCTGGCCCAGTCACTCGGTTCTTGCACAACGTCCCGTCGTCGGTCTGCGCACGGCACCGATACACCATGCCGGAAGTGTGAGGACACGCCAAGAAGCCGGACAAGCATGCCTATTTGGCCAACAAGGGCCTACGTCCTCCTTCGGGCTCACCACCCCAACGAGAAGGGATGGATCGCTCACGGCCGTCTCATTTTCCGTCTCGTTCAGGCCCGTTCACGGGCGTTCAGGGGAGACCTGAAGCCGTCCCCGCGTGGGCGACCGGCCGCACACGAACCCAGGTGAACGCTCCCGAAGAACACCCGCCACCCAACCAACACAGTTGGAAAGCGTGTTGGTCCAACGATCGGAGATGAGCGACGGGCATAAAGCAAGTGCCGACGCAGGCCCCATGGTTGAGGATGCCGCCATGACCAACGATCTGGTTGCGTTCCTCAAGGCGCGCCTGGACGAAGACGCCGACCTGGCCCGGCGCTGTGACGGGGCCGGATTCTCCGCGGAGTGGATCGCGCACAGAGCCGCAGTCGACTTCGGCCGAGGTGATCCCACCAGCTTCCACACTGCGATCGCGCAGCACGTGGCCCTGCACGCCCCTGCCCGCGTGCTGCGCGAAGTCGAGGCCAAGCGGCACGTGCTGAACCGGCATACGCTCAGTCCGGCCGAAGGCGACCCCGAGCGACCTTGGGACGACCGTGACGACTGCCAGTTCGACGGCGACCTCTGGCCCTGCGACGACCTACTCGATCTCGCCCTGCCCTACCAGAAGCACCCCAACTTTCCCGAGCGCTACAAGCCGAACCGGGTAGCCGAGTGACCGCACCACAGGCGCACCGGATAAGGCGGGGAACAGCGGGGAACCACGCTGAAGACAACCGAGCCCGTCGAAGTCGTACTTCCGGCGTTCGCCCAGGTCAACGCCAAGGCCTGCCCGTAGTGGACTCGGGCAGAATGCGAGTGTGTCCGTTGATGCCATCGACGCCGTGAACTGGTCCGCGATATCCAACCCGACGGGTGACCAGTGCGACGACCCAGAGCGCGTAGCCCACGCACTGCGGCGGCTGACGGTGTCCACCACCGCCAACGAGACGGGTGACGCAGCATCCCTCCTCGCCGGTGGCGGCTTCGTCTGTGACCACGCCGGCATGGTGTTCCCGGCCGCGTACGCGGCCACCCCGATCCTGCTCAATCTCGTCGAGCACGGCCAACGGCCGCGCATCAAAGACGCAGCCCTCGGCCTCCTGTTCGACGCGCTGTGCGCCTTGCCGCCCGCCGGCCACAACCGAGTGGACACCGCCCACGGAACAAACGTCCCACTCTGCTGCGCGATAGCGCGGCGCATCCGCAGCCGTCGCGCTGTCCTTCGCGCCCACGGACGCTACGGCAGGCAACTCATCGCAGAAGCAGAGCTTCACTGGCGGCTGACCATCGAGGAGACGGAGCTCCAACTCGACGGCACTCTCACAGCCATCGCCGTCCTCGAAGGCACACCGCTCCCGCCGCCGGCTGAGGCCGAACTGCACGTGCCGCCCTTCATGCAACCTGCTGTGACGGTACGTATCGACGCCCTGACGGCCGACTCGTCCGGCGCCGCGTGCATCCAACTCACGCAAACACCGTCCGGGATCATCCCGGGATCCACCCTCTACCCAGCTGAATGCGGCCTCCGCGAGCACTGACCGCAGCGCCACCCACTCTCTGCACATTCGCACCACAACCGCGACCAGATCGAGCGGGGAACCACAGTCAGTCACGGACACGACGCGGGTGGGATTTGGACCCGCGGTCACAACGTGGGGGAGGGAATCCGGAAATCGATTGTTCCTACGGCATGTCCATGCGAAAAGGTGTGGGCATGATGCGACCCGCGCGTGCGCTGCTCCCCCTCCTCCTGCTGCCAGTTCTCCTCACAGGATGCGACGCGGACAAGAACGGCGGAGCGACCGCCGACAGCGCCGACCTCGACGCCGCCGCGCATGTCTGGGGCGTCGCGCCGGAACTCGTCTATGTCACCAAGGTCTCCGGCTACACCGTGTTCAAGGAGTCGGCCGGCGAGTACGAGGACGAGTTCGTTGTCGCGTACCGGTCCGACGAGGGCACCACCAAGTTCGGCCTCTTCGCAGGTCACGGCACCATGACAGCGCAGAGCTGCCCCAAGCAGCCACTGGGCGAGGTGTCGGACAAGCGGGTCACCTGCGAGCACGACGGCGACGCCTGGTACCGCAAAGCAGGTGCCAGCCACGAATACGCGGTGTCCATCGACGCCGTGGTGGTTCATCTGATCGCGGACGCGGACAAGGTCGACCGCGCCGTTCTGCGCAAGGCGGCCGAGGCCGTCCACCGCCCGGACGACACCGACTTGGCCGCCCTCCTGCCGACCACCAACAGCCTGGGCACTTGAGAGGCCACCGCGACATCAACCGCCGGTAAATCTTCGGTTGGCAGGCCAGCAGGTCAGAGTGCTTCTCGTGACGGCGTGACCTGCTCGCCCGACTTACGTACTACAGGCAACACACTCCACGGGAAGTTGATCCAGTCGTCGGTCCGCTTCCACACGTACTCGCACTTCACCAGCGACTGCGACTTCTCGTAGACGACCGCGCTGCGCACCTCGGCGACGGCGTCGAGGCAGAAGTCGCGGACCAGTTTGAGGGTCTTGCCGGTGTCGGCGACGTCGTCGGTGATCAGGACCTTCTTGTCGGAGAAGTCGATGACGTTCGGGACGGGCGCGAGCATGACCGGCATGTCGAGGGTGGTGCCGACGCCTGTGTAGAACTCGACGTTCACGAGGCTGATGTTCTTGCAGTCCAGGGCGTAGGCCAGGCCGCCGGCGACGAACACCCCGCCGCGCGCGATGCTGAGGACGATGTCGGGCTCGTAGCCGTCGTCGGCGATGGTCTGCGCGAGTTCGCGCACGGCGACGCCGAACCCTTCGTAGGTCAGGTTCTCCCGCACGCCCGTGTCCCCCATGCTCACACCTGCGTCCGGTGGAAGTTGAGGAAGGAGCGGGAGGCGGTCGGGCCGCGCTGGCCCTGGTAGCGGGAGCCGTAGCGCTCGCTGCCGTACGGGAACTCGGCCGGCGAGCTGAGCCGGAACATGCAGAGTTGGCCGATCTTCATGCCCGGCCAGAGCTTGATGGGGAGCGTCGCGAGATTCGACAGCTCCAGCGTGACGTGCCCGGAGAAGCCGGGGTCGATGAAGCCGGCGGTGGAGTGCGTGACGAGCCCGAGCCGGCCGAGGGAGGACTTCCCCTCCAGGCGCGAGGCGAGATCGTCGGGGAGGGAGACGACCTCGTAAGTCGAGGCGAGCACGAACTCACCGGGGTGGAGGATGAACGGCTCGTCGCCCTCCGGTTCCACCAGCCGCGTCAGATCCGCCTGCTCGACGGAGGGGTCGATGTGAGGGTAGCGGTGGTTCTCGAACACCCGGAAGTAGCGGTCGAGGCGCACGTCGACACTGGACGGCTGCACCATGGATTCGTCGTAGGGATCGATCCGGACCCGCCCGGCGTCGATCTCGGCCCGGATGTCCTTGTCTGAGAGAAGCACGCCCCGAGGATACGCAAGACGCGCGGACCGACCACCATCGGACGGACCCGCGCGCCTGCGACTACTCCGGTACCGCTGCTTCTTCGGCCTCTACCGCTTCTCCAAGGTCACCGGCACCGCGCTGCGGAGCCGGGCACACCGTGGACACCGGACGAGCCGTCCGGGACCGAGCCGCTCGGCCTGCTGCATCGGGAACGAAGCGGTGCTGAACACGTGCCCATCGGCACAACGGACGACGGTGCGCTCCATCAAGTCCATGAGTCCCTTCCCCAAGAGCCGCGTCCGGCTGCTGCTCGCCGGACACCAAATGCCACATTACGGGATGAAAGGAACGACTCTCCAGGCGGCACTCCGGTCCCACCCGGACCCTCTCCCACGCCTCCACCGTACGCCCCAACTCCGGCCCCCCGCAGCCCCGTCCGCCCTCCGAAACGCGACCGGGCCCCCATGGCATCAGCACCGGGGACCCGACATGCGGTAGAGTGACGGAGCGTTCCGACACCGGTTCAACCGGCGTCTTGCGCGGGTGTAGTTTAGTGGTAGAACATCAGCTTCCCAAGCTGAGAGTGCGAGTTCGATTCTCGTCACCCGCTCCATATGAAACCCCCAGGTCGATGACCCGGGGTTTCTTGTTATCCAGACCAATTTGAGGGTGGCGTGCCCTTGGTGTGGCCTGAGCCGTGGCCGGACGGCCTCCCTGGGCCCGTCGGCCGGCAGCAGTTGTCGAGGTCCACCTCCAGCGGCAGGGAGGCACCTGATGTCCGTGCGCACCACGCTGCGCCACGCGCCCTCGGCGCCCCGATCGGCCCGGTCCTCTACGACAGCCCCAGCGAACGCCTCTACTACGCCATCCAGACCGGCGGCGCCGAGAGCAGCGGGGACGGCCTGCCGGTACGGCATCTGTGCAGCAACTCCTGGCTCGTGGCACCGGGCCCGGAGCTGATGGACGACTGGTTCGGCGGCTGGTGCGAACTCCCCGACGACGACACTCTCACCGACCCGGACCCCGACGCCTTGCGCGCCGCGCTCCTCCTCGGGTCGGCGCTCCCGGGGGTCAGGCCACCGCGTTCAACAGGTCGGCCAGCACGTCGGGCCTCTCCAGGGCGATGAAGTGGCCCGCTCCCTGCACCTGGGTGAAGTCGGCGGCCGGCATCAGTCGCTGGTTGGCCTGCCGATCCGAGGGGCGGGACCAGTCGTTCTCGCCGTAGACGAGGTGGACGGGGGCTTTGACCTCGGGGTAGCGCGGGCGGGCTGCGATGAGGCTGGGCAGGGCCTGGTACACGCCCCGGGCGACGGTCGGGTAGCCGGGGCGGGCGCCCACCTGGAGGAGCTCATCCACGTAGTCCGTCCGCAGGGCGCTCTTGTCGCCGAGGCCGCCCTGAAGGATCTTGCGGAGGACGGGCTTGGGCTCTACCCCGGCGATCACCGGGCCCACTACGGGGGCGAGGACACCGGTGACCACCACGCGGGCGAGGAGGCTGGAGCGGGCGATTCCGCCGCGGAAGTCGTAGGCGTTCACCGCGACGACGCGCCGGACGCGCTCCGGCAACTCGGCAGCGGTGGTCAGGGCGAGCACCGCACCCATGGACTCCCCCACCAACGTCACGTCGTGGAGGTCGAGTTCGGTCAGGAGCCGCTCGACGCCCGCGCGCATGGCCGGCTCTTCGTACGAGGCGCCGGGCACGATCTGGGAGTAGCCCATCCCCGGCAGATCGAGGGCGTACACCGTGTACCGGTCCGCGATCAGCGGGATGAGGTGGCGGAAGTGCTCCGCCTGGGTGCGCACGGTGTGCAGCAGGACCAGCGGGGCACCGGTACCCGCCTTGAGGTACCGCAGCGTTCCCTCGCGGCCGTCAAGGCCCGCGCGCGGGGTGATGGTGTGACTGGTGGTACCCGGAATGTGGATCGTGGGACGTGACTCTTGGCTGGGCATCTCGCCGACTCCTGGTGTGTGAGGGGGATTACCAAAACGGTCACGACTCTCACCGGAGAATGAGAAACCGATCGGTTTCCAGCAGGCTAAACCGATCGGTTTCCCGGCGCAAGCCCAGCAGGTTCCCGGTCCGACCGTGCCGTAGAGCCACTCCGGGACGATGCCGGTCGCGAGGTGGAGCCGGAGGACTGGAGAGGTCACCTCGCAGCGTGGACGTCGAGCCGGGTGCACCGTCGATGCACGCGCGGCACTGCGGGCCGCCGGGCACGGCCACCTTCAGGTCGCGGATCGCCACGGCCGCCGCGGAGAACGGGACCCGTGTCGGGTGGCGGACTCCCCGTGACACGAACATCAGCAGCGCGCACTCACGGCCAGGCGGCCGACGTCCTGCGGCCCGGCCCGCCGCGGTTGCCGTGCCATAGACGGCCTTCAGTGGCGGCAGCACCCGGCCCGGGCGCGTCCAGAGTGTCGCCGTAGACGGCCGACCCACCGGCCAAGCACGGCCGGGCGTCCCGCTGTCTTGGCGGTACGGCACACGTTGCCGGCTCCGATATGGACGCTCCGTCGACCGAACGGCCGTGCCGCGACGCCGAGCGATCAGTCGCCTGCCGAGGCGGCGCCATCGGCCTGCGCGGGCTTCGACCCTGTCGGGTCACTCCCGGGCCAGAAGCGATCCGTTGACTTGCGCCTAGGAAACCGATCTGTTTTCCTGGGTGGAAACAGATCGGTTTCCGACCAGTGGTCGGCCCATGACCAGCGACTAAGGGGAAACGTGAGTACCACCTTCGACCGCGGGGCGCCCGCCTCCGGGAAAACAGACTCGGGCCGCCGCGGCTCACATGCCGTGCGCTGGTTGGTGCTCGTCGTGCTGGGCGTGGCGCAGCTCATGGTCACGCTCGATGCGACCGTCGTGAACATCGCGCTGCCACAGGCGCAGCATGACCTCGGTTTCAGCGACGGCAGCCGGCAGTGGGTCATCACGGGTTACGCCCTGGCGTTCGGCAGCCTGCTGCTGCTCGGGGGCCGACTCGGTGACCTGTTCGGCCGGCGTACGACCTTCGTGACCGGCCTGATCGGTTTCGCGGCCGCATCCGTCGTCGGCGGCGCGGCCGGCAGCTTCGAGATCCTCGTCGCGGCCCGCGTGGCCCAGGGGCTGTTCGCCGCGCTGCTCGCGCCCGCGGCGCTGTCACTGCTCAGCGTGACCTTCACCGACCCGGCGGAAAGGCCGAAGGCGTTCGGCATCTTCAGTGCGTTGTCCGGTGCGGGCGCCGCGGTCGGACTCCTGCTCGGCGGCATGCTCACCGAGTGGGCGTCATGGCGCTGGGTGATGTACGTGAACGTCGTCTTCGCGGGCGTCGCACTGGTCGGTGCGCTGCTGTTGCTGGCCAAGCCCGTGGTCACCGAACGACCCAAGATCGACATTCCCGGCACCGTCGTGGTGAGCGCCGCGCTGTTCGGCATCGTCTACGGATTCGCGCACGTCGAGTCCACCAGTTGGACCGACCCGGTCGCCCTCGGCTCCATGATCAGCGGCGTGGTGCTGCTCGCGGTATTCGTCTGGCTGGAGCTCAGGGTCGCGCATCCGCTGCTGCCGCTGCGAGTCGTGCTGGACCGGACCCGAGGCGGTTCGTTCCTGGCCGTGTTCGTCCTGGGCATGGGGATGTTCTCGATCTTCCTGTTCCTGACCTATTACCTGGAGGCCAGCATCGGCTACTCGCCGATCGAGGCCGGTCTGTCCTTCCTGCCGATGGTCGGCGGCATCGTCGCCTCTTCGACCACGGTGCCTTCGCTGCTGCTGCCCAAGATCGGCCCGAAGGCCGTGGTCAGCGCCGGCTTCCTGGTCTCCGCATCCGGCATGGCCCTGCTGACCCGGCTCACGCTGGACAGCACCTACGTCGCGCACATCATGCCGGGCATGATCCTGCTGGGCCTCGGCATCGGTGCGGTGATGACCACCGCGTTCCAGGGTGCGACCGCAGGCGTGCACCACGAGGACGCGGGCGTCGCCTCGGCGCTGATCAACACCAGCCAGCAAGTGGGCGGCTCGATCAGCACGGCACTGCTGACCACCGTTGCCTCATCCGCCGCGACCGACTACCTGTCCTCGCACAAGCCCGGCGCGCTGACCGTGGCCCAAGCCGGGGTCGAGAGCTACACGGCCACCCTGGCGTGGGGCGCCGGGATCTTCGTGGTCGGTGCGGTGCTCACGGCGTTCCTGATGCCGAATGCGGCTCTGGCACCGTCGGAGGGCGAGCCTGTGATCGCCCACTGAGCCTGTCCACCGTGGCGAGAAATGTCCTGCGCTCCGATCATCACCGGTGGAGGCACGCACGATGCGGGCTGAACTTCCGAGGCCGGTGGACACGCCGGCCCTCGGAGGTGCCCCCGGGGGGAAGCCACAGCAGCTCAGAGCAGCGGCAGGCGAGCGATGCCGGGCGCACCGGGCGCGGCAAGGAGGGTGAGCGCACCAATTCCGCAGACCGCGATGGGGGTGCCGACGCCCGGACGCCACCCCCATCAAGGCGTCGCCCGGCCTCTACCGCTTCCTCGCGGCATTCACCGTAAACCGATCGGTTTCCAATAGGCCGGAATCGAGTTAACCTCGCAATATGACCACCGAAACAATGCCAAGCTCCCGAGAGCGACTGCTGGAGGCAGCGGCCACGCTCACCTACCGAGACGGCGTCAACATCGGCGTCGACGCGCTGTGCAAGGCGGCGGGGGTGTCCAAGCGCTCCATGTACAAGCTGTTCGAGAGCAAAGGCGAACTGCTGGCGGCAAGCCTGGAGGAACGCACCTCCGCCTACGTGACGGCCCTCCTTCCCGCGGCGGACGACAACCGTCCACCCCGCGAGCGGATCCTGCACGTCTTCGAACGGGCGGAGACACAGGCGGGTGCACCCGACTTCCAGGGCTGCCGGTACCTCGTCGTGCAGATCGAGCTCAAGGACCCGGGCCACCCCGCGAGCCGGGTGGCCCATCGGGTCAAGGAGAACCTGACAGCCTTCTTCCGCGCCGAGGCCGAACAGGGCGGGGCGAGCGACCCGGACCTGCTGGCCCGTCAGCTGATCCTGGTCTTCGACGGCGCCAGCGCCCGTGCGGGAATCAAAGCCGACACGCAGGCAGGGCTCATCGTCCCCACCGTGACCACCCTGCTCGATGCGGCGGACATGCGCTGACGTATCGCGTGACGAGCGGCTGCAGTGAGCGATGCGCTCGACGAACAGCCGCGGCGAGCGACGCGCTCGACGAGTCGCAGCCGACTCCCGGCGACCGAGCAACTCCCATGGGCCCCCATGCCCGTTGCCAGCCGGGGGCCAGCACCTCGGCCCGACTCGCGGCCCGACTCGCGGCCTGACTCTCCGGCTGAGTCCTGATCGCCTGACGATCGATCACCGACGCCCGCGAGGAACCTGACCGACAGCCCGAAGGAGAGGCTCGCCGCTAGGGCTTGCGTGCGAAAACCGATCGGTTCAGGGTAGGTGGAAACTGATCGGTTTCGTCGCCGTCGAGGCGAGCCCCGAATCCCGAATCCCGAATCCCGAATCCCGAATCCCCAAGAGCATTGGATGGCCGCCGCACGCGACGCAGAGGGGCAACCGACGGCCCCGCCTCTCAGGCTTCCGGCGAAGCTGGCCGCCCAC
The DNA here is from genome assembly GCF_040605995.1 of Streptomyces sp. NPDC005492. NCBI lineage: Bacteria > Bacillati > Actinomycetota > Actinomycetes > Kitasatosporales > Streptomycetaceae > Streptomyces > Streptomyces sp. NPDC005492. The sequence goes on along the minus strand of NZ_JBEXDX010000002.1, from coordinate 181,545 downwards.
CTATCAGTGCAGGCAGTGCTCGCCCGGCGCAGGGCCGGTGACGTGGTGCGCCCGCCGAAGGTGATCGACGCGGCCTGGCTGCGCGAGCTGTGCCTGACGGCCGGCGCCGACGACGCGGCCGCGGTCAGCCTGGACCACCCCGACCTGGCCGGTGAACGCGAGTACGCCCAGTCCGCACTGCCCGGTACCCGCACCCTGATCGCGATGGCGGTCCGGATGAACCGCGACAACTGCCGCTCCCCCGCCCGCAGCGTGGCCAACAGGAGTTCCACCAGACCGACGAACAGGCCAACCACGCCGCCCGCAAGGTCACCCAGGCACTCCAGGACGCCGGATACCGGGCCCTCAACCCGTCGGTCGGCTTCCCCCAGGAGATGGACCGCTTCCCCCGCGAGCGGATCTGGGTGGTGGCACACAAGACCGTCGCGGTGGCCGCCGGGCTCGGCGTGACGACGCCAGACTCGGCTACACCGAACTGGCCGCCATGACGGGCATGAGCGAGCACACCGCCCGCCGATGGCTCCAGCGCATGCTGCGCGAGGCGAGATCACCCTCCGCTGCGACCTGGCCCGCCCCCTCGCGGGACTGCCTACGGCGATGATCTACGGCGCCTCGGTCCCGCACTCCCGGCGCGAGGCGACCGGCAACGACCTGGCCCGTGTGAAACAGGTGCGCACGTGTGTCTCCGTGAGCGGCCCGCACAGCCTGCTCGTCATGGTGTGGCTCCACGGGCTCGCCGCCGTCGACCCGTTCGAGGCGCTGCTCGCCGACCGCTTCCCGGAGCTGGAGGTGCGGGACCGTACCGTGGTGCTCCACTCCGCCAAGCGCATGGACCGGCTCCTCGACCTTCAGGGCCGGTCCGCGGGCCGCGTGCCCTTCGCACTGCCGCCGCCGTGATCAGCGGAGCGGGCACGGCGGACCGCCGTTCAGGGCTGGTCGTCCATCAGGTCGAGTTCGTCCCACATCTGCTGGATGTGGCCTGCTGAGCGGAGGGCGTCGTCGTCGCTCAGTTCGCTGAGGACGGCTTGGACGGTGGCGACCATGGCGGTCAGGGACGGGCCGCCGTGGACGCCTTCGATGGGAGTGACGATCAGATGGTCGGCGTCTTCGGCGAGCGGCGAGGAGCGCAGGTCGGTGAGGACGATGACGGTGGCGCCGCGCTGGTGGGCGAGGCGGGTGAGGGCGCGCAGGGTCCGGGTCAGGCGCCAGACGTTGACGGCGATGAGGCAGTCGCCCTCTTCCAGGCGGGTGACCTGGACGGCCTGGGTGGTGGGGGAGCCGAGGGCGAGCTGGATGTCGTGGCCTGCGATGGTCCCCAGGTAGCTGAGGACGTGAGCGGGACCCGCGCCGCTGCCGGAGCTGATGACGAGGGTGCGGCGGGCCGCCTTGACGGCCCGCGCCGTGGCGCGGATGGCGTCCAGCGTCTCGGGGGTGGCGAGCGCGTTGATGTTGTGGGCGTCCTGGCGCAGGGTCTGGGCCGCGGTGTCGGCTGCCGGGCCGGGGGTGAGGTCTCCCGAGGAGACCGAGGCGAGGAAGCGAGCCCGTAGCTCTTCGCGTAGCTGGGGCCAGCCGTCGAAGCCGAGCTGCTGGGCGGTACGGACCACGGTGGAGACGTTGACACCGGCGCGCTCGGCGACCTCGCGGGCCGAGGAGTAGCCGGCGAACTGGGGTGCGCGGGCCAGGACATGGACGACGCGCCCGGCCTGGGGGCCGAGCGTCCCACGGGTTCGGTCGGTGAGCCACGCCTCGATGGTCACTGCGCCGATTCTCCTAGCGGGCCGGGCGGGTTCACCGCGTGACGTGATGGTGGGCGACGCGGAATGCGCGGGTGCTCGCGGCGTCGGCCGAGTCGAAGAAGGGTGCCATGCCACGGGCGAATTCCAGACGCCGGGGCGAATTCTGCCAGGCGGCGCGGGCGTCGTCGTCGGCCCACAAGGCGGTGACGACGACGGTGTCCGGGTCGTCCTCGGGGATCAGGACCTGCGAGGCGAGTGCACCGGACGCTTCGAGGATGCCGGCTGAGCGGTAGTACGCGACCAGTTCGTCCCGGCGGCCGGGCGCGGGGCGGAGGGACAGTGCGGTGAATGTCATGCATCAACTGTTGCATGAATACTTCATATGCACTTAACGTTGCATTAGATCCCCACCACCCTTCTGCCCCGCGCTCTTCTGGCCCCCTCCCCCCCTCCGTCCGGCTCTTCCGTCCCCGCTGGAGGCATGGTGGCCATCCAGGACACCCCCTCGGCGAGAAGACCTCCGGCCGCAGCCTGGAACAACTGGAAGGAACTCCCGGCATGACCGCCCCCGCCGCCGCCCGCCTGCTGATCACCAACGCCCGTCTGCTGCACCCCGAGAGCGGCGAACTGACCGACGCCTCATGGCTGGAGGTCGCCGACGGCCGCATCGCCGACCACGGCACCGGACGCCCGCCCGCCGCCCCCGAGGACGTGCCGGTCCTGGACGCCGCCGGGGCCACCGTCCTGCCCGGCCTCATCGACGCCCACGTCCACATCCTGCTGACCACCTTCGACGCGAGGGAGGCGAGCACGTGGACGGCCGGATACGCCACCGTCCGCGCGTTGCGGGAAGCCGAGCGCATGCTGCGGCGCGGGTTCACGACCGTGCGCGACGTCGGCGGCGCCGACCACGGCATGGCCCGGGCGATCGACGAGGGCCTCGCCCTCGGACCGCGACTGGTGTTCGGCGGCAAGGCCCTGTCCCAGACCGGCGGCCACGGAGACGTCCGCCCGCTCAGTGACGACACCCTGCCCTGTTGCCAGAGCCGCCCCGCCTTCGCTCGCGTCGCCGACGGCGTGGACGCGGTGCGCGCCGCCGCCCGCGACGAGTTCCGCAAGGGCGCCGCCCACCTGAAAATGCTGATCAGCGGGGGCGTCGCCTCACCCCACGACGAGGTCTCGGCCGTCCAGTACACCGACGAGGAGATCCGTGCCGCTGTCACCGAGGCCGAGAACCACAACCGCTACGTCACCGTGCACGGCTACCACCCCCGCGGCGTGAACCGCGCCCTGCGGGCAGGCGTCCGCTGCGTCGAACACGGCAACCTCCTCGACGACGAGACCATCAGCCTGCTGCTCGAACACGACGCCTTCCTGGTTCCGACGCTGGTCACCTACGACCAGATGGCACGGCTCGGCAGGCAGTCCGGTATGGCCGAACAGTCCTACCGAAAGATCGCCGACGTCCACGAAGCCGGCCTGAGCGCCCTCGAACGCGCCCACAAGGCAGGCGTCAACCTCGTCTACGGCAGCGACCTGCTCGGCCCCCTCCACACCGCCCAACTCGAGGAGTTCACCCTGCGCGCCCAGGTCCAGCCCCCCGCCGACATCCTCCGCTCCGCCACCACCACCGCCGCCCGGCTGCTGCGCATGGAAGGCGAGATCGGCACACTCGCCATCGGCGCCCACGCCGACCTGCTCGTCGTCGACGGCAACCCCCTGAACGACATCAGCGTCCTCACCCGCCCCGAGCAGAACCTGCGCCACGTCATCAAGGCCGGAACCGCCATCTGAACCAGGGGCACGCGGCCGGGTGCACAGAGCTCCGCTCACCCGGCGTAAAGGACCCGAAAGCGGCCGGGCTCCGCCGGATCCCGGCCGACGACCCGGAACCGGACCGGCGGCCAGACCCACTGCCGGACGCCGATGCCCGGCGTGCGGGAGAAGCCGGCTGCCGGAATTGCCGAGCTTCGAAGACCTGCGGGAACCGATGGTGTGCTTTGCAAGAGGAGCCTTCGGGCCGCTACCGGCTTCCATACCACGGTCGACAGCGGCGCCAACCGGCTGGTGAGGCGTCCCAGATCCAGCGAATTCACGCAGCTCAGAGGCCATACGGCCACCCGAGCGCCGTCGCTTCCCAAGCTGAGAGTGCGAGTTCGATTCTCGTCACCCGCTCTTTTTGAAGCCCCAGGTCAGCGGCCTGTGGCTTGAGTGTTGCCTGGGGTTCTTCGGCAGTTCTGGCCCTCCAGGCGCGCGAAAACAGGACACGCGGCGGGCACGGGGGCTCAGGTCACAGGGGTGGGCCTTGCAGGCCGGCAGGCGGTGTCGAGGGCCTGGGCGAGGTCGGCCGGGCGGGCGGGCCACCGAGTGGTCCAGCGTCCCAGTGACAGCCGCAACGCCCCGAGCGCGCGGGCTGGTTCAAAGCCCATGGCGGTCAGGACAACTTCGCCCCACAAGGCACGCGTGATGGCGGAATGCGCCCGCGTCCTGCGCCCCGGCGGACGGCTGTGCGTCTCCGACCTCACCGTCCACCAGGAGGACCTGCCCCGGAGATCCTCACCCGCCCCGCCGCCTGGGCCGCATGTGTGGCTGGCGCACTCGCCGAGGACGACGTCGTACGCGAACTCGCCCGCGCCGGCTTCCAGGACATCCAGATCGTCCACCGCCGCCCCCTCTCCGTCGACGACTGCGCCCGGTACCCGCTACCCGCTCTTCGACGCCGACACCATCGCCCTCATGCGGCGCCTCGTACCGGCCGCGCGGCAGGACGCGGTCGCCGTGGCGGTCGTCGTCCGCGCCCGCAAGGCCGCCTGAAGGATGACTGCCGCCACCCGTGGCTCGCCGTCGAGACCGCTCCTGCCAAGGGCGTAGAGCTCGCCGGGCCGCCGCTGCCGGTCAAGCCGGCAGGCATGGGAATGCGCGCCAAGACCTTCGCGAAGAACTGCCCGGACCAGCTCGCGCCGAGGGCGGGGAAATGCTCTCCTGGAAGGAGCCGCAGGAGAACACGCCGATGCGTCACAGCCGGGGTTTCGCTGTCACAGCCGGCCGGTCGGTCGCCCCGACCGGAACGGGTGGTGGGTTGCTGCCCACGCGGGATCTCGCGGCCGCCTGGTTCCTCGTGGTCCTGATCGCCGTCCCCGCCTGGGTGCTGACGATCGGGCAGGCCCAGGACATGGGGGTCGAGCCCGGCACGATGGGGATGGCGCTGCCGCTGTTCCTGGTGCTCTGGGTGACGATGATGGCGGCCATGATGCTGCCGTCCATGGCGCCGGTGGCCATCACCTGGGTCCGGGGCATCGGCCGACAGTCCTCCGGCTGGGCCCGGACCGTCCGCACCGTCGAGTTCGTCGCCGGATATCTGCTGGTGTGGACGGCGTTCGGGCTGCTCGCCTACGTCGCACTGGCCCTCTCCGGCAGCCTCGTGGACAACCACCCCACAGCCGGTCGCTGGATCGGCTCGGTCGCCTTCCTGCTCGCCGGCCTCTACCAGCTCGGCCCCTTGAAGTACGTCTGCCTGCGGCACTGCCGCGACCCCCTGGGCCATCTGGTGCGTTACTCCGGCTTCCGGGGGCCGACCCGCGACCTGCGGGTGGGCCTCCACCACGGCGCCTACTGCGTCGGCTGCTGCGCCGGGCTGATGGTCGTCCTCGTTCCGCTGGGCGTGATGAACGTGGCGGCTATGGCGGGGCTGGCCTTGGTGATCTTCCTGGAGAAGCTGTCGCCCCGGGGTGTGCTGCTGGGGCGGGTCGTGGGCGTGGCATTCCTCGTCCTGGCCGTGCTCGCGCCCTTCCAGGACTGGCTGCTGCCCGGGCTGCAGGGCTCGATGCCGTCGATGGACGACATGTGATCCCTGCGCGTAACCGGGTTCCGCGCAGGGGGCGGGAGGTGCAAGCTGGAAGGGAGACCGTATCCCGTCCCCGGGACCGGGCTCGGCGCACGCGGTCTCGCCACTCCGAGTGAGCTCCCTGGAGCTCGGCAGGAGGGAAGCGAGATGACAGAACAGGCCACGACTGCGACGCGCTGGCATCTGACCGGCGACTGGTTCGATGTGTGCAAGTGCGCCATCCCCTGCCCGTGCACCTTCGCACAACCCCCGACCTACGGCGACTGCGAAGGCGTCCTGGTCTGGCACATCCGGGAGGGCAGCTACGGCGATGTCCGGCTCGACGGCCTCAACGTCCTGATGCTCGGCTCCTTCACGGGCAACATCTGGGCCGGCGAGCACAGCGACCCCTACGCCGCGGTGTTCCTCGACGAACGCGCCGACGAACAGCAGCGCGGTGCTCTCGGGGCCGTCTTCGGCGGCGAGGCGGGCGGCTGGCCTGCGCAGTTCGGGGAGATGCTCCACCCCGAGATGCGCGGGATGGATGTCGCTCCCATCCACGTGGAAATAGACGATGACCTCGCCACCTGGCGGGCCGAGGTCCCCGGCCGGGTCACGGCGGTCGCTGAGGCACTCACCGGCCCGACCACCACCGACGGCGGGCGCGTCCAGGTCCACAACGCCCCGGGCGCCGAGGTCGGGCCGGGCCAGGTCGCCACCTGGGGCCGGGCCACCGTCGACCAGGCGAACGCGTTCGGCTTCTCCTGGGATCGCTCCGGCAGGTCGAGCAAGCACTTCCCCTTCGACTGGAGCGGCCCCGACTGACGCAGGCCGGCGTTGCAGGGGCCGCGTCGTAGCTTCCCAAGCTGAGAGTGCGAGTTCGATTTCTCGTCACCCGCTCCAGCATTCGCCCCCAGGTCAGCGGCCTGGGGGTTGTTTGTTGTCCAGTCCAATTCGAGGGCGGCGGACGGACGAAGCCGCTTACACGAAGTCTCAGTTCGCGTGGCCGTCTCGGGGCTCGCCCTCGGCGAGTACGTCGCCTCCGCCGACCGGTACTGGCGGTGGCGCGCCGATCGACGGGCGCCGGGCCGCCCGCAAGGTCACCCGCGTCGGGTGAGGCCACCGGCTCCGGCTGTGCCCACGCTGAGGACGGCACCACCAACGGCTGGGCGGGTGGGCCGCCGGGAGATATCCCAGGCCCGAGCACAGCAGGAAGCCTTCGACGCCCACTTCAGGGAGGCTGCCGGGGCACAGGCCCGGCCCAGCAGCGTCGACGAACTCGCCAAGCTGTCCGAGATCCACGCCCGCGGCGACATCACGGACGACGAGTTGTGAGCATCGGCACGACACGAATCGAGGCGCAGGATGACTGCGGCACAGACATCGCCGGCACACACCGCGAAGCAGGAATTGGCAACCGGCCTGACCGCCTTCGCGGCCGTGATGCTCTTCCTTGTCGGCCTGCTCGACATATTCCGGGGCATCATGGCCATCGCCCAGGACGACATCTTCCTCACCACACGCAACTACGCGTTCCAGTTCGACCTGACCGGCTGGGGCTGGATCCACCTCGCGCTGGGCGCGCTCGCCGTGATCATCAGCATCGGGCTGCTCCGGACATCGACTTGGGCGCGCGTCCTGGGCGTGGCCATCGCCGGGCTCGTCATCATCGCCAACTTCCTCTCCCTGCCGTACTACCCCGTGTGGTCGGTCGTGATGATCGCACTCTCGGGCTTCATCATCTGGGCCCTGTGCATGGTCCCGCGCGACAACCTCTTCGACCTGTCCGAGGAACGCCCGCTGTCCGAGGAGCGTCAGCCGCACAGGATGTCGTATCCGCCGCACGGGCCCGCATGAGTACAGCGGCCTCAGGGAGCGGCGGCGGAACGGATCGGGCGGATGCCGGCCGGGTGGTGGACGCGGCGGAGCGGATCGCGAGTGGACGGTCCCTCGCCGACTGGTAGAGGTCTCCCACCGGGGATAAGTTGTGGGGAGAGCCACTCGCCCACCGGGCGGCGTCGGCCGCGAGACGGATCCACCGTCTGGAGCACCGAACCCCGATGTGGTCAACCCGAGTTCCTGCCCACGCGTCGGCGCCCTGAGGGGAGCCACTGCAATGGCCATGAACAACGCGTTGAGTGACGACATACTCCACCGCACACCTCAGGAACGTGCCGCGCGGGGCAAGGACGCCCGGTCCGCGGTTCCGCGTTCCAGCCACGCCGAGTACGAACCCCGGGGGAAGCGGCCGGACCCGGTGGAGGTCATCGAGAAACAGTCGGCGACGCGGGTGCCCGAGCTGGTACCGATCCGCTACGGCAGGATGACCGAGTCGCCGTTCCGCTTCTACCGGGGTGCCGCGGCCATCATGGCCGGTGATCTCTCCGACACACCGAAGACCGGGTTCAGAACACAGCTCTGCGGCGACGCGCACATGCTGAACTTCCGGCTGCTGGCCTCGCCCGAACGCCGTCTCATGGTCGACATCAACGACTTCGACGAAACCCTGCCCGGCCCGTGGGAATGGGACGTGAAGCGTCTGTCCGCCAGTTTCGTCATCGCCGGCCGGGCCAACGGCTTCAGCACCGGGGAGCGGGCCGCCATCGTACGGGCGACCGTCCGCTCGTACCGTGAGCAGATGCGCGTCTACGCCGGGATGGGCAATCTGCCGGTCTGGTACGCCCAGTTCGACGTGGACGCGATCGCCGAGCGGTACTCGCCCCAGGTCGACCGGCAAGTCCGTAAGCGCTTCGCCCGTACGGTGGCCAAGGCGAAGCGGCGGGACACGCTCCAGGCGTTCGACAGACTCACCACCGTCGTCGACGGCCATCGACGCATCGCCCCGGACCCGCCGCTGATCATGCCCCTGCACGACCTCCTTCCCGGCGGCGAGCGCGACCAGTTGGAGAGGGACCTCCACCGTCTGATCGAGCGCTACGGACAGACCCTGCAGTCGGACCGGCGTTTCCTGCTGGAGCAGTACCGGCTGGCCGACATCGCGCGCAAGGTCGTCGGAGTCGGCAGCGTGGGCACCCGCTGCTGGATCCTGCTCCTGCTCGGCAGGGACGACGAGGACCCCTTGTTCCTGCAGGCCAAGGAGGCCGACCAGTCCGTCCTCGCACCGTACGCCGGTGCCGGCGCCCACCGGACGCAGGGCGAGCGCGTGGTGTCCGGCCAGCGCCTGATGCAGGCCACCAGCGACATCTTCCTGGGCTGGGAACGTGTCGAGGGCATCGACGGCCGACGGCGGGACTTCTACATACGGCAGCTGCGGGACTGGAAGGGCATCGCCGAGCCGGAAACCATGACGCCCGACAACATGCGGACCTTCGGCGAGGTGTGCGGTGCCACGCTGGCACGGGCCCACGCCCGGTCCGGTGACCGGATCGCCATCGCCGCATACCTCGGCGGTGGGGACATCTTCGACCGGGCGCTGGCGGTGTTCGCCGAACGCTATGCCGACCAGAACGAGCACGACCACCAGGCACTCGTCGACGCCGTCCGAACGGGCCGGGTTCCCGCCGAATCGCTCTGAACGGGCTCTGAGGAGCTCGGCGCTCGCCCCGTCGCCGCCAACCGGTCGACCCCGGTGGCGCGTCGAGGGCCCGCCCTCGGCGCAACCGACACGATTCGTTCATGGCACCCATCGCAGAAGCTGCCCCACATCCGGTGAAAGCGCGAGTCGTCCTGCTGACACTCGGGGCGGGGCAGTTCCTGATGGCTCTCGACAGCTCGGTCATGAACGTTTCGATCGCCACCGTGGCCGAGGACCTCGACTCGACGGTGACCGATATCCAGGGGGCCATCACGGCCTACACCCTGGTGATGGCGATGTTCATGATCCCGGGCGGCAAGATCGGCGCGCTGATCGGCCGCAGACGCGCGTTCATGATCGGCTGCGCCATCTACGGCTGCGGCTCCCTGACCACGGCGCTCGCACCGAACCTGACCGTCCTGATGATCGGCTGGGCGTTCCTGGAGGGGATCGGAGCCGCGCTCATCCTGCCCGCGATCGTGACGCTCGTGGCGAGCAACTTCGCCGTGGAACGCCGTCCCGCCGCCTACGGACTCGTCACGGCGGCGGGAGCCGTGGCGATCGCGGTCGGGCCGCTCATCGGCGGTGTCGCGACAACGTACTTCTCCTGGCGCTGGGTGTTCGCCGGCGAGGTCGTCGTGGTGCTCGGCATCCTGCTGCTCGCCCGCCGGATCGCCGACGCGCCGACCGGCGAACGCGCGCGTATCGATCTCGTCGGTGTCGTGCTCTCCGCCGCCGGGCTCGGGGTCTTCGTCTATGGGGTCCTGCGCTCCGACGAGTGGGGCTGGTTCCAGCCGAAACCCGACGCGCCTTCGTGGCTCGGGGTGTCGCTGGTCGTGTGGCTGATGCTGGCCGGTCTGCTTCTGCTCTGGCTCTTCCTCCGCTGGGAGGCACGTGTGGTGCGGCGGTCCGGGGAGCCGCTCGTCGACCCGGCCATGCTGGAGAACAAGCAGCTCGCCGGCGGTCTGACGATGTTCTTCTTCCAGTACCTCGTGCAGATGGGTGTGTTCTTCGTCGTACCGCTGTATCTGTCGGTCGCCCTGGGCCTGTCCGCGCTCAAGACCGGCGCCCGCCTCCTGCCCCTCTCGCTGACGCTGCTGGCGGCCGCGATCCTGATCCCCCGCTTCTTTCCGGACGTCTCACCACGGCGGGTGGTGCGGCTCGGGATCCTCGCGCTGCTCGCGGGCGCGGTGGTCCTGATGGCCGCGCTCGACGCGGACGCCGGTGGGGAGATCGTCACCATCCCGCTCCTGCTGATCGGGCTCGGCATGGGCGCGCTCGCGTCCCAGCTCGGTTCGGTCACCGTGTCCGCGGTGCCCGAGGCACAGAGTCCGGAAGTGGGGGGAGTCCAGAACGCCGTCACCAACCTGGGCGCCTCGATCGGCACGGCACTCGCCGGGTCGATCCTCATCGCCGCGCTCACGTCGTCGTTCCTGACCGCTGTCGAGCAGAACCCGGCGGTGCCGGGCGACGTCAAGAGCCAGGTGTCCGTCGAACTCCAAAGCGGCGCGCCCTTTCTGTCGGACGCTCAGCTGGAGACGGCTCTCGACAAGGCCGGCGTGAGCGCGGAGGCATCCCAGAAGGTCCTCGACGCGAACACCGAGGCTCGGCTCGACGGCCTGCGCGCCGCACTCGCCGCGCTCGCCCTGACCGCGCTGCTTGCCCTGTTCTTCACTTCACGGATCCCGACGGCCCAACCCCGGTCGACGGGGCGGTAGCCCCCGGCCGGTGGCACGACGACCCCGAAGGTCCCGGCCTCCCCTGTGGGCCGGGCATCCCGCCGCACCTCGCAAGTGCCCGATCCCGGGTGCCGGTCGACGATGCGCCTACGACCGCGCCCGGCCGGTCCAGGAGATCCTGGCCCAGCGCGGGACAGCACCGCGGTGCCGGGCCTGTCGACCTCGTCGCGGCCGGCCACGGCCGAGTTGCAGGGCCGCCCGTCCCTGGACGCGTTCCACGCCCCGTTCTTGCGAAAGCGCAGGTCAGTGGCCTGGAGGCGTGACCTCTGGGTGATGGACCGGCTGGGGCGTGTGGGCGAGCTCGACGCCGTCCGGCCGGAAAGCAGGCTCCCACCAACAGCACGTCAGGGAGTGGCGGTAGACCGGGAGTCGGTGGCGGCCGGTGCGGATCCGGTGTCCAGGAATTCGCGGATCGCGAAGCCCGCCAGCACGATGACCGCGGTCCACACGACGACCATCGTGGTCGGGTAACTCCAGGTGAACAGGACGATCGCGGCGATCACCACGATCGCGGCCCCGATCCACCGCTTGAAGCGGTGCACGAACCGCCCGACCGCCCCCAGTCGAAGCCCTCCGGAGACCGCCACGTCACGCATGGCGCCGATGCTCCTGCGGCAGCTCGTGCGGACGAGGACGGCGATCCGGGACGGGCCGCTCAGGAAAGCGCCGACGGCGGTGACGAGGGCTGCGGCACCGAGCGCCCGTACCCCGGCGCGCAGGAACTTGATCAGGGCGTCGTACACCGCTCCGGCGGCGGCCGGGGAGGCGCCGGGGGGCAGATGGTCGAGGTACACGTCACGGAAGACGGTGAGCATGATGCCGAGGAACAGCATGGCCGCGAACACCGCCAACGCGGCCCCGATCAGCGCGTGCCGGCGGTTGAACGCGGTGTAGACCCCCGCAGCGGCGACCAGCAGGGCGATGACGGGCAGCCAGCTTCCCATGATCTGCAGCACCCTCACGTATGTCTTGATCTTGCCGATGTCCTTCGACTCGAACACCACGAAGTTCGTGTGGACATCCGGGATCTTCGCGGCCACGCCGAGGCCGGCGCTGACCAACCGCTCCTTGACCCTGGCCACGATCGGTGCCACGTCGATCACCACCTGGTTGTTCTGGAGGGAGGCCGCGCCATCGGCTCTGCCCGTCAGGGCCTTCTCGACGGCCGAGTGCGCTCTGCGGTTGCCTTCCACCCAGACCGTCTTGAAGGCAGTGCTGGTGACCACCCGCTCCACGGTGCCGCTGACCAGCTGCTTCAGACCGCTCGTGATCGGCGCATGCAGATTGCCGACCAGCTGGGCTGCCCTCGGTGGGACGCCCTTCTCCGACACGGTGTCCTGCAGCTGCTTGACCAGTGCGTCCACGTCGATCTGTGCCAGCACCTGGTCGGTGACCCGCCGGGTGACCGCCCTCTGCACCTCCGGATGGGATGCCAGCGGCCCCACCGTGGCGACGTAGCGGTCCGTGTCCCGCACGACGCTGTTCGCCCAGACCGCGACGACGGACAGCAGCGACAGCAGGGCCGCGAAGAGAATCAGCAGCACGGAGCCCGTGGACCGGAACGGGTGATGCCGGGCCGCCTGCGGGCGCGTGCCACTCTCGAGGGCACCCACGCGGTGCCGCAGTTCATCCAGTTCGCTGCGCTCCTGGTTCGAGAGCGGCTCGTCACCTGTGTGGGCCATGGACACCAGAAGATCGATGCGATGCCGCAGGCGCCACCGGGGTGGGCCCGACGAGTGAACCTTCCACGACGTGCGACCGGCACGGTCCGATGATGCAATGGCAGAGGGGCAGCCACGAGCTCAGAGGTGACGCCGTGAGCGACGCATTCGATGAAGTCGACACATCCGGCGAGATGGGACCGATCGACTATCTGGTCGTCGAGTTCCCCGGCAACCGAATGACCGGCGAGGGCCTCCCCCTCCTGGTCGATCTGGTGGACCGCGGCCTCATCCGGATCCTCGACCTGACGTTCATCCGGAAGGACACCGACGGATCCGTGACCGGCCTGGAGATCGGGGATCTCACCGGCGACGGCGGACTCGACCTGACCGTCTTCGAAGGAGCGTCCTCCGGCCTGCTGGGCCAGGACGACCTCGAAGAGACAGCCGCCGCCCTGGAACCCGGCAACTCCGCCGGCGTTCTGATCTACGAGAACCTCTGGGCCGCGCCGTTCGCCGCCGCCCTGCATCGCGGCGGTGCCGAGCTGGTCGCCTCCGGACGAATTCCCGCGCCGGCCGTTCTGGCCGCGCTCGACGCGACCGAGACCGCGCCCTGACGAACAACGAGAAGCGAGAAGGGAGATCGCCATGCCGGGACTCCTCCGAGGTGTCGCCCGCACGGCCGTCGTCGCCGGAACGGCGACCGCCGTGTCGAACCGCGTATCCCGCCGACAGCAGGGGCGGTGGGCGGCGCAGCAGGAGTACCAGGCGCCCGCACCGCAGTCGGCGCCTCCTGTCGAGCGGAACGCTCCGCCCGCCTCCGACATGACCAGCAAGATCGAACAGCTGAAGCAGCTGGGCGACCTCAAGGCCCAGGGCATTCTCACCGAGGCGGAGTTCGAGGACCAGAAGCGCAAGCTCCTCGGTTCCTGACCCGCTCCGGGGAGGCACATGGCGCGTACTTCGGATGCGATGAGCGGAGCGGTGGACCGTTCGCCGGCCACACTCCGGCCGGCTCCACTGGAGGGAGTCGCCGGTGTCCAGAACCAGGACCGGCCCGACCACGGCCAGCAGTGCGCACCGGGCCGAGCACCGGGCCCGCGCGGACTACACGGGCGGGGTCTACGGATCCATGCTCGCGGCCTCCGTGGTGATCGGCGCCGGCTCCCTGGGCTCGTTCCCCCGTACCGAGCTGGTGGTGCTGCTGTTGCTCACCGGCGTGGTGTTCTGGATCGCGCATGTGCACGCCCACCTGTTCGGGGCGCGCCTGGCGCAGCGAGCACTGGACCGCCGGGTCGTGCTGGACGTCTGCCGCGACGAGTGGCCGATTGTCAACGCCGCCGTACCGCCGGCGGCCGCGGTGGCCGTAAGCCCGCTCCTGAGCCTGGATGTGCGCGGAACCCTCTGGCTCGCTCTCTGCGTCGCCGTGGCCGGCCAGGTGGGCTGGTCCGTGGCCGCGGCACGGAGCGCCGGTGCTTCGCGGCGGCTTGTGGCCGCCACGGCGTCGGTCAACCTGGTGCTCGGCCTGCTGATCATTTCCTTCAAGATCGTTCTGAAGCACTGATCCGGCCTGTACGGCAGGCGGCTCCCAGTGCCTCGTAGTCCCGCTCGTTCTGGTCGGCGTAGGACTGGGCGAACTCGGTGAGTGCGCGGTCGAAGCGGTCGCTGCCGCCCAGGTAGGCGGTGATGGCGACGGGATCGCCCGAGCGGGCGTGGGCCCGTGCCAGGGACGCCCCGCACAACCGGCCGAAGAGGGCCAGCAAAGCCGGACTCATGCTCTCCGGCCGGGCGATGCCCTTCCAGTCCCACAGCTGGCGCACGTAGAAGTCCCGGTCCGGCCCGTCGAAGCCCGTCTGCATCAGGCGCTGACCGGCCACCACCCGGCGGCCCTGGTTGTCGTAGCGTTCGCCGCCCGTGTGAACGGCCAGCACCGACTCCTGGGTTGGCCATGTCCACCAGACGGCCGCCCGGCCTCGGACGGGTCGGTCGGCGCCGGCTGCCCGAGCGGAGTGATCAGCGGCGGGTCCGGTGCGATGCGCCGGCCCTCGGCCGTGACCCGGGTGAGCTTCGCGAAAGCCCGGAGATGAGTACGCGTGCGAGCCCGCTCCGCTGCCCGGGAGGTACGGCGCCGGACCCCCTCGTTCATCGAGGAGGCCAGCAGCTGCCCCACCCGGTCGGCGTCGTCCTGCGCGTACCAGATGTCCAGGGTGCGCGTACCGGCGGTCGAAGACGAGACGACGCTCCGGCGAGGCCAGCAGTCGGAAGTTGAGCAGATGGGCGTCCCCGCAGAGCTGCACCCACAGCCCGGTGCTCGGGAGGGGCGCCAGGTCGGCTGCCATGCTCGCCGCCGCGCCGCGGTAGAAACGGAACGGTGACTCGAGCATCCGGCTGTAGCGGGTCGGCACCAACTCCGGTACTCGCTAGGCCGACTGACGCTCGATCACCTCCACCGGATCGGGCCGCCGCTGATCCACCTCGAACCAGCCGTGACTCGAACGCGACGCGCGCGTGCGCGCCCTCCTGCCGTGGGCCGCTCGGTCGGTCAGTGGCAGGGACGCGGTGAAGTTGCTCGGTACGGTCATGGTCCGGCCTCCCGGTCGGGGGTTCCGACGTCGGATGCAGCACGCGACTTCGCCGACGGCCCACCGCGCTGACGGAGCGGCCACGCCTGGACCGCGCTCGCCGGCGCCGTGCGGCGACGTCCACTGGCAGCGGCCCCTCCCGCCATCTGCGCCATAGTCAGCAGGCGCCCGGTCCGGGACCGTGCCGTGAGGTCTCCGAAGCCGACGGTACTGAAGGTGATCAGCGTGAAGTGCAGGGCGTCCTACCCGCTCCCCGGCCGCCGTCGCCGGTGCCCGCCTGGGCCGGACCGGGTGCGGTCCGCCCCGGCGGTGCTCGGATCGCTCATCTCATGTGCCTTGGTTCCCTCTGGTTCCGTCCGGCCGGATGACCGAGGGAACAGGGTGCCCGGGAATTCCCACCTCACCGCCGCGGCGGCGTCGACGGATCACCGTGGTGGGTGACCCCGACGAACCGTCGGACCCTGCTCCCGAGCGCGGGAGCAGGAACACTGGGATGCTGGACCAAAGAGCGCTGCCCATGACCCGACTCTGACGGACAGTGGTGGTGAGCGCCGTGGCGGATGCCGATGACCGTGCTCAAGGAACGGCCGGTCCCACTGCTCTGTGCGTCGATCCTCTGGGGGACCCGTTTCTCCGCACACGGATCGCGCTGCCGTCGAGGCCGGCGACATACCTGCGGCGGCAGCGGCTCGTCCGGCACCTGGACCAGGCTCTCCAGACGCCTTTGACGCTGGTCAACGGAGCGGCCGGCACAGGAAAGACGCTGTTGGCCGCCGACTGGGCCGCCGGACTGCGGCAGCCGGTCGCCTGGCTCACCGCCGAGGAGGGGGACGGGCGTCCCGGTGTGTTCTGGGCGTACGTCCTCCAGGCTCTGCGCGCGTGCGGTGTGCCGGTCTCCGGTGCCGTCGGGCTTCCGAGTGAGGCGGCCAGGGTGGACCACAAGCTGCTGGCGACGCTCGCCGCCGAACTGAACGAACGTGACCGGCCCGTGGTCGTCGTGCTCGACGAGTACGACCGGGTGACCGCCCCCGAGGTGGCGGAGCAGCTGGAATTCGTCCTGCACCACGCCGGTCCTGGCCTGCGCCTGGTCCTCGTCACCCGCACGGAACCCCTGCTGCCGCTGCACCGCTACCGGACGGCCGGCGAGCTGACGGAGATCCGCGCGGCGGAGCTGGCCTTCACCCCCGAGGAGGCCGTAACCCTGTTGGAGCTGCACGGTCTGAGCCTGCCGGTCCACGCCGCGCGCGCCCTGGTGGACCGCACCCGGGGCTGGGCTGCCGGCCTGCGCCTGTGCGCCCTGGCCGCGGGGGAGAGCGCCGACCCGGAGGTGTATCTGAAGGAGTTCGAGGCGGGCCGCAGTACGGTCGCGGACTTCCTGCTGGCCGAGGTGCTCAAGCGGCAGAAGGAGGAGGCGCAGGACCTCCTGTTGCGCGTCAGCGTCCTGCAGCGTTTCTGTCCCGATCTGGCGAACGCGCTGACTGAGCGGACCGATGCCGAACCCATTCTCGTCGGACTGCACCGCGCGAACGCGTTCGTCGAGCACCTGGGGCACTCGTGGTACCGGCTCCACCCGCTGTTCGGGGAGATACTCCGGGCCCATCTGCGGGTGCGCCAGCCCGGCCTTGAGCCCGAACTCCACCGGCGGGCCGCGCAGTGGCTGCTCAGCTGCGGATCCCTCCCGGAGACACTGGCTCACGGCGCGGCCTCGGGCGACTGGGGTTTCACCGCCGGCGCCCTCATCGACGACCTGGCGATCGGACAGCTCTTCACCGGCCTGCACTCGGGTGAACTGGACCAGTTGTTCGCCGGGATGGACCTCGAGGCCGCCGGCCCCGCGACGGACCTCGTCCGGGCGGCCCGCGAACTGTCCCGGTGCGATGTCGAGCGCGGCCTGTCCCACCTGCACCACGCCGAGGAGCGGTTGGCCGCCGCGCCCGTCGGGGCGGCCGCGAAACTGAGCTGTGCGCTGCTGGAGGCACTGGCCGCCCGGCTGACCGGTTCTCCCGAACGGGCCGAGAAGGCCGCGGAGGCGGCCGATGAACTCCAGCGGGAGGTCCCCGGACATCTCCTGGACAGGCATCCCGAACTCACCGCGCTCCTGCTGACCCATCTGGGCTCCACACTCCTGTGGGCCGGGCGCTTCGACGACGCGCGGGCCGCCCTGACCACGGTGGCCGGCACTCCTGGCGGATCGTCCACTGTGCTCCCCCGTGAGGAGTCGATGGGGCACCTGGCACTGATCGACTACCTGAACGGCTGGATCGGCCGGGCGGAGCGCAAGGCTCTGGCGGGGGTCTCCGAGGCGGGGCGGCTCGGTTCGTCCCAGCCGTGCGCCTCCGGCTCGGTCGCGGGTACGGGCATAGGACTGCTGGTGCTCGCCGCCGTGGCCGTCGACCGCGATGAGCTGGACCGGGCCGAGGCTCTCCTCGACGAGACCGTCCTGCTCTCCTCCACGACACACGATCCGGTGATGGCCGCGGGGCATGCCATGGCCAGGGCTCGTCTGCTGCTGGTTCGGGGCAACGCACGTACTGCCGTCGAGGCGGCGGACCCGGGCGTCCGCGCCGTCGTGCCCTCACCCTGGGCAGCGAGTCATGAGGCGCTGGTCGCCTCCGCCGCGCATGTGGCCGAAGGGCGGCCGGACAGAGCCGCCGAGGTGCTCCAGGGCGTGTCCGGTGACCAACCGGCATGTGCGGTGGAGGCCGCGCGGACTCTGCTCGCCGCGGGCCGTCCGGGAGCGGCGGTCGACCTGCTCGACAGCATCGCACCCCGGGGCCAGACCGGGCCGGCGGTGTCTGTTCGGGCCGGCCTGGTCAGAGCCCAGGTCGCGGACGGGGCGGGGGACGCGGCCACCGCCCGCCGGCTCGTCGAGCAGGCACTCCTCAGTGCCCGGCGCGAGCGACTTCGGAGGCCGTTCCTCGATGCCCGACCGTGGATCAACTCCTTCCTGTCCACCGAGCCACTCCGCGAGCTGGCCGAGGGCTGGCTCACGCCTGGTCCGTCACGACCAGGTGAGCCGACTGCGGTCGACGAGCGGCCCCTGACGCTCGTCGCGGAGGAGTTGAGCCGACGCGAGCACGACGTCCTCGAGCGGCTGGCCGGGATGATGTCGACCGAGGAGATCGCCGCCGACCTCTACGTGTCGGTCAATACGGTGAAGACCCACCTCAAGAGCGTCTACCGGAAGCTGGCGGTGAACCGGCGCAACGAAGCGGTGCGCCGCGCGCGCGACCTCAAGCTGCTGTGAATCCGCGTCAGCTGCTGTGAATCCGCGTCGATGAACGGGTGCCGGGATCCCCCGCATGCCTGGGGCCGGTCACCGGTGTGGTCCCGGCGTCTGCCGTAGATCATCCGGGTGGTGGCCCGCGGTCGGTGTGGTGGTACGGGGGAGAAAGACGGCGGCGGTCAGGCCGCCGAGCCCCACGACGGCGAGGACGGCCATCGCGGATGCGTAGGCGTTCTTCGACAGGCCGGCGACGAGGATGGTGCCGGCGATGGCGGTGCCGAAGGACGAGCCGAGGTTGGAGACGCTGCGGGAGAGACCGGAGATCTCGCCCTGGCGTTGCTCGGGAAAGGCGGACTGGACGACGTTGACGGAGGGAGTCAGCATCACGCCGAGCCCGAGGTCGATCAGCAGCAGGCCCGGCGCGAACGCCCACGGCCCGGGGGAGCCGGCGACGAGGGCGATCAGGACGCCGATCCCGGCGATGGCCAGTGCGAACCCGGTCATGATCAGTGTGCGCTGCGGCCATCGTCTCGCGAGGCGTTCGGCGGCGAGCGAGGAGGCGAGCAGGCCGAGGGTGGCCGCGGTGAAGATCACGCCCGTCTGGACGGCATCGTAGCCGCGGACGACCTGCAGGAACGCGGCGACAGTGAACGACGTGCCCATGAGCAGCAGCCACTGGGCGTTCTGGGTGATCAGGCCGAGGTTGGAGGTGCCGTTGCGGAACAGGCCGGTCGACAGCAGCGGCTCCCGCCCGGCCTTCTCCTCTCTGCGGGCCCACAGCAAGAACCAGACCAGGACGAGTGTCCCCGCCGTCAGCAGCGCGGCCGTCAGCCAGAGGTTGTTGTCGGCGGCGAGGATGCCCGTGACGATCAGTACGAGGCCGGCCGCGGAGAGCACGGCGCCGGGGCCGTCGAAGTGCCGGCCCGGATCGGGCGGCAGCGGGTCCTCGAGCCGCAGGCTCAGGACGACGATCAGCACGATCACCAGGGCCTGGAAGACGAACGCCGCACGCCAGCTGATCGCCGAGGTGATCAGACCGCCGATGAGCGGACCCGCCGCCGCGCCGACTCCGCCGGCCGCCATGACGACACCGAAAGCGCGTGCGCGTGAGGTCAGGTCGGTGAAGAGCAGCGTGGTGAGGATGTAGACCGGCGGGATCAGCAGTGCGGTGCCGACGCCCTCGAGGATCGAGTTGCCGAGGATCAGCACCCCGAGCCCGGGCGCCACCGCACTGAGCACGGCACCGATCCCGTACACGACGAGGCCGGTCAGGAAGCAGCGCCTACGGCCGAGGATGTCGGTCAACTTGCCACCGGGAATCATCAGCGCCGCCATGACCAGCAGGAAGATCGTGATGGCGACCTGGACGCCCTGGACGGTCGTGTCGAGGTCGTGGCTGATGTCGTTGATCATCACGTTCATGTTCGACCCGGCGAAACTGCAGATGAACTGCGCGAGGGCGAGCGGGGCCAGGACCCGTCGGCCGGAACCGGCACGCGACGGGGTGCGGGGGCCTGCTGCGGGTCTCTGCTCGGTCATGGTCCCTCCGCGCCTCGCGTCCTGTCGTAGCGCCGGCGGTCAACCCGCCGCGGCTTCCGCCCTGTCGAGCTCCTCGTCGAGAGCGATCGCGGCATCGATGAGGGCCAGGTGGGTGAACGCCTGGGGAAAATTGCCGAGTTGCTCGCCGGACGGCCCGATCTCCTCGGCGAAGAGACCGACGTGGTTGGCGTAGGTGAGCATCTTGTCGAAGGCATAGCGGGCCTGGTCGAGGCGGCCGGACTTGGCGAGGGCCTGGACGTACAGGAAGCTGCACAGGTTGAAGGTGCCCTCGGAGCCCTTCAGTCCGTCGGGGGAGGCCGCCGGGTCGTAGCGGTAGACGAGGCTGTCGCTGACGAGTTCCTCGTCCATGGCGTCGAGGGTGGTCAGCCAGTCGGGGTCGTTGGGGGCGAGGAACCCGACGCGGGGCATGAGCAGCAGGGAGGCGTCGAGGACGTCCGTGTCGTAGTGCTGGACGAAGGCGCGGCGCTTCTCGCTCCAGCCGCGATCCGTTATCTGGTGGAAGACGGTGTCGCGGGTGGCGCCCCAGCGGGCGAGGTCGGCGGGGCGGGAGTGGGCGGTGGCGAGCCTGACGCCGCGGTCGAAGGCCACCCAGGTCATGAGGCGGCTGTAGGTGAAGTCCTGCCGGCCGCCGCGGGTCTCCCAGATGCCCTCGTCGGCACGGTCCCAGTGCTCGGCGAGCCAGTCCAGGAGGCCAGCGAAAGCCTTCCAGCCGCGTATGCCGCCGATGTCCTCGGCCTGGGCGATGGCGTAGGCGGCCTCGCCGTAGATGTCGAGCTGGATCTGGTCGGCGGCCTCGTTTCCGGCCCTGACCGGTGCGGAACGACGGTATCCCTCCAGGTGGTCGAGGACCTCCTCGCTCAGGTGGGGTTCGCCGTCGACGCGGTACATGATCTGGAGCGGTTCGCCGGAGGCGGACGCGCCGGCTTCGAGGCGTTCGCGCAGCCAGCGGCGGAAGGCGTTGGCCTCGTCGGTGAAACCGAGGTCGATCAGTGCGCGGACGGAGAGCGATGCGTCCCGGATCCAGGTGTAGCGGTAGTCCCAGTTGCGTTCGCCGCCGATCTGCTCGGGCAGGCCCATGGTGGCGGCGGCGATCGGGGCGCCGGTGGGGGCGTAGGTGAGGAGTTTGAGAGTGATCGCGGAGCGGACGACCATCTCGTGCCAGCGGCCGCGGTAGCGGCAGGAGCGCAGCCAGGTCAGCCAGAACGCGCGACAGGCGTGGAAGGCCGCGGTGAGCGCCTCGATGTCGGGAGTCGGGCCGCCGGGGCGCCCGCTGCGGGCGTCGCCGCTCTCGCTGGTGAGGACGATCGCGACCTGTTCGCCGGCGTGCAGGGTGAAGCGGGCGGTGACGTCGCTGCCGTCCGGGTCGAGGTCGACCGGGTCGGTGGCCTGTAGGTGCAGGTCTGTGTCGGGACCGTGGAAGACGGCGGAACCGTCGTCGAGGCGGTCCAGGGAGTGCTCGGCCTTGCCGTAGTCGAAGCGCGGCCGGCAGATCAGTTCGAACGGCAGGCTGCCGCGCACCACACGGGCCACCCGGACCAAGCGGTGCGAGGCGGACGGGGTCGTCGAGGGGTCCGGCTCCATGAAGTCGAGGACCTCGCCGACGCCGTCCGGGGCCATGTAGCGGGTCACCAGGATGGCCGTGTCCGCAAGGTAGAGCTGGCGTACGGTGACCTCTTCCTCGACGTCGGCGGTCAGTCGGCAGTGGCCGCCGCGGTCGTTGTCGAGCAGGGAGGCGAACACGCTGGGAGAGTCGAACCTCGGGGTGCACCACCAGTCGACGGTGCCGTCGGCGGCGATCAGCGCCGCGGTCTGCAGGTCGCCGACGAGCCCGTGATCGGCGATCGGGGGGTAGTCGTCCATGGCATCTCCTCGTGATGCGGGGCACGAACGTCTGGACCGCGGCTCGACCCGGTACTGGGACCGGGGGCCCAGGAGCCCAGGAGCCCGCACGCCCGTCGGGCGTGATCCGAGGGCCTGGCCCGCGCCGTCGGATACCACACGAAATCAAATGTGCACCGGGCGGCGGGTCACCTGTACCGGGTGAGGTCCGGCCAGGCAGGGAGGTGGACGATCTCAGAGAAGGGCGCCGTCCGCCTGCCCCCACGCCGCCCGCGGGAGACCTGCCCATGCGCTACGAGATTCGCGTCGAGGGACACATGTCGGAAACGCTGACCAAAGCCTTCCCGGAGTTGGGCCATGTGCTGATGTCCGGCCAGACGGTCCTGTTCGGCCCCGTCGTGGACGAAGGGCACCTCTACGGACTGCTGGCCCGCTTCCAGTCGCTGGGACTGCGTGTCCTGGAGATGCGCCAACTGCCGGAGGGTCAGGCCGACTGACAATCCCGACACAAGAGCAGCCGGATTGGGGCCGACGGCTCAGGCCCGGCCGGTGGGCGCCGGTCGCGGCCGGGTTCCGCGCCCTGCTCGCCGCTCATCTCGTGACTCTTCGTTCCGTTCGCCGCACGTCGCGCGTTCATCGCAGGCTCGGCGAACGCATCCACTTCCCAACCCCATCGCCACGGTGGTGCCGCCCGATCACCCGCCGTGGGTGACCCGGCGGTCGGGTGGCACGCGGGACGCTGAGGCAGCCAGGGGTTCCCCACGCACCGCCCCGTCGGCGGTCCGGGAGCGACCCGCCCGATCGTGCGAGGAGGAGCCATGACCACGTCGCGTGACCCGGCGTCGCCTGTCGAACCGGAACTTCCTGCCGACGGGGCGGCCCCCCGCCCGGTGAGTGATGCCGCGGACGTACTGGCGCAACTGGGCCGCTCGTGGACCTGGATCCTGGGCTCGGCGGTCGCGACGATGGTGCCGGGCGTTCTGGTGCTGGTCTGGCCGGACGAGACCCTGCACGTCCTGGCTGTCCTCATCGGCCTGCACCTGCTCTTGACCGGGGGGTTCCGGTTCGTGGCCTGCTTCGGCCGGGAGGAGCGCGGCGAACGGCTCCCGGGGCTGCTGCTGGCCGTGCTGTACGTCCTCGCCGGGGTGCTGTGCCTGCGGAACCCGCTCCAGACCATCGCCGCGCTGTCCTTGATCGTCGGCGTCGTCTGGCTGGTGTCCGGCGTCCTCACCCTCTACGCGGCCATCGCCGACAAGGACCTGCCGCACCGCGGCGTCGTCCTGGGCGTCGCGGTGCTCGGCATCGTCGCGGGGATCGTGGTGCTGGCCCTGCCGACTGAATCGGCCCGCGCCCTGACCCGGCTGCTCGGCCTGTGGCTCGTCCTGCTCGGTCTGGCCGAAGCGGCGGTCGCCCTCGCTTGGCGGGCCGCGCTCCGAAGGGCGCGCGGCCCGCACCGCCCCGCCACGACGACCTGACGACCGGCCCGGCCGGCGAGACCGGCAGGTGCCGACGGGCGGCCGGAACGCGACCCGCTCACCACATGACGAGGGGACCATCCATGAACCCGGCCTCGGCCCCGGCTTCGCCGGACCCGGAAGGATCCGCGGAGGCCTCCCATGTCCTGACCGCCGAGGAACGCGCGGAGTACGGCCGACTGCTCCGGCAAGGTACCGGACAGCCGCCGCACCCCGCCGCCGTACGAAGGCCGGCCCCTGATCCGACCGCCGGAGCGCGTCGACCGGGCGGACTGGACGGCCCGCACGCTCACCCGCGAAGGGTGAGGTACCGGGCCCTGGCCCGTGCGCACCCTGAAGCGAGCACAACGGCGGCCGGGCGAGCGCCCGGGATGGAGGAGAGACATGAGCGCGCAGACGTACCTTGCGTACGACTACCCCATGCTGAGCGTCTTCTGGAGCATGCTCCTGTTCTTCCTGTGGATCATGTGGTTCGTCCTGCTCTTCCGGGTCGTCGTCGACATCTTTCGTGACGACGCCATGAACGGGTGGGCGAAAGCCGGCTGGCTGGTGTTCACCATCGTCCTGCCCTTCCTGGGCGTCCTCGTCTACGTGATCGCCCGCGGCAAGAACATGGGCCGCCGAGAGATAGCGCAGGCCCGAGCACAGCAGGACGCCTTCGACGCCCGCATCAGGCAGGCCGCGGGCGACCAGGGTCAACGCAGCAGCGTCGAAGAACTCGCCACGCTGTCCGAGATCCGCGCGCGCGGCGACATCACGGACGAGGAGTTCAACAGGGCGAAGGAACTGGTCCTGACCGGCCACGGGCCGGCCACCGGCTCGGGTACCACCTCCTCCTACGGAGGCTGAGCACGCGCGGGACGACACGAAAAGGGGCACGGGCATGACCGCGACACACACACGGCAGGCGGACGCGACGAAGCAGGAGTGGGCAGGGGGCCTGACCGCCTTCGCGAGCGTCATGCTGGTCCTCGTCGGCCTGCTCGACATCTTCAGGGGCATCATGGCCATCGCCCAGGACGACATCTTCCTCACCACACGCAACTACGTCTTCGAGTTCGACCTGACCGGCTGGGGCTGGGTCCACCTCGCCCTGGGCGCGGTCGCCGTCATCGTCAGCATCGGGCTGTTCCAGACCGCGACCTGGGCACGCGTCGCCGGCGTGGCCATCGCCGGACTCGTCATCATCGCCAACTTCCTCTCCCTGCCGTACTACCCGGTGTGGTCCGTCGTGATGATCGCGCTCTCCGGGTTCATCATCTGGGCCCTGTGCGTGGTCCAGCGCGACGAGTCCTTCGACCCGTACGAGCACGCACCTCACGACATGTGAATGAGCAAGCGAAGGAGCCCATCCGGCCGGCGTGTTCAGGCCGGGTGGCGTCGCCGGACGACCCCTGCCTCCTCCGCGAGGTCGCCGGTGCCGCCCAGGACGATCACCTGGAAGGCCGCGCCGACGAAGATGGTCACGAGACGGGAGATCTTGCGAGTGCTGCTCATGTGAGGTACCTGCCTGACCGGGTTTGTGGGCCGCTGTGCTTCTTCGAACGTGTTCTCGGACATCACCAGCTGATGGCGTCGCCCATCGACTGCTGCCAGTACGTGACCTTGAGCGAGTCGTCGACGTAGACGCCCTTCGCGGGCAACGAGGGACGGGCGGCCGCGCCGACGCTTCCGCTGAGGGAGGGACCGTAGAAGGAGACGGTCAGGGACTTCGCGGTGTGGCCGTTCGAACTGCTGCCGTCGGCGGCGGACAGGTTCACGGAGGCGTAGCCGGACTGGCCTGCCTCGAGCGTGACGACCGCCTGCGGCCGCGAGCCGTCGATGACCGGGGGCACGGCCTGGGCCTCGCCGAAACGGACGGCCGGGTAGCCGTAGAGGAAGCAGCTCTTGCCGCCGGTGTTGGTCACCGTGAGCAGTATGTGGTTCACGGGGCGGGTCAGCGGGACCGCGACCACCTTGGTGTTCGACCCCTCGCAGGTGACCGGCTTGCCGGAGGAGACGCCGGGTCTCTTCGCGGCGGGGGCCGACTTGGCGTCCGAGTCCGAGGAGGAGGCGTTGACGTCGGCGTCGGAAGAGGGGGGCGGGGTCGTGGAAGCGGTGGGGTGGTGGAGGGTGCTGGAGGTTTTCGCCGCGGCGCCGTCGTCCTTGATGCCAGTTCCGTCGTTGCACGCGGTCAGGGAGAGCGCGGCGAGTACGACGGTCGCGGCGGCGGCGACGAGGCGGGTGCGGGAGGCCCGGATGTCGGACACGTGACTGACCCCCTTCGGTCTTCGGGTGGGGTGATGCCTGGATGACTGAAGCTTGTGAGGTGATCCGTCCCAGCCGCCACGCCGGGCGGGCAGGTGGGGACACTGGAACGGCGAAATACGCCCTGACCAGGGGGAACGCACTTGCCCTGGAATGCGCGACTGGAACACCGGGGGGCAGCTATGGGGCGTTGGCCAAGCGGCTGCACATGAGTACGTCGACGCTCGTCAAGAACGGCCAGCGCGGATGCGGGCCGCCCGGGATACGACTACCCGCTGGGCGGTGGACGACGTCGTCCTCGATCCACAGGACGACGGCACCCGACGTGAGGTCGGTGCGGCAGGCCGGCGGCTTCGACGGCACACGGGATCCGCCACATCGCTGACGGATCCCGTAGCACTGCCGCGTGTCACGCCCAGCAGCCGTTGACGGTGGCGGCGAGACCGTCCAAGGCGTCCTTGATGTCGCCCGGGGCGGCGGTGGAACCGTTCTCGACGAAGGAGAAGACCTTCCAGCGCCCGTCCTGCGCCTTCGTCATGCCGCTCAAGGCGATGGCGCCGGTGAGGGTGCCGGTCTTGGCCTTGACCTTTCCGACGGCGCACTGGGAGTCCGGAGTGTCGAACCGCCCCCACTCGGGCCCCAGGGTGGCTCCCGCCTCGCCCGCGACGGGCAGGCCGTCCGCGATGTACTTCAGGGTCCGGTGGTAACGGGGGTCGGTGGTCAGATCGAGGATGTCGGCCAGGGTCCGGGCCGGGATCCGGGTGGAGCGGGAGAGCCCGCTGCCGTCGTACATCTCGAAGTTGTCCAGGGACACCCCGTACCTGTGGCTGAGTACCTCCCGTACCACCGCCGTTCCGTCCTCGAACGTGGCCGGGCGGCCCGCGCCGAGCGCGGTCATCCGCAGCAGCGTTTCGGCGATGTTGTTGTCGCTCACCTTCAGCATGTGCTTCACGATCGCGGACAGCTTCTCGGACCGGTGCCGGGCCACGGGGACGTCCGCGTCCCCGGCCACACCGCGGGTGACATCACCGGTGACCGTGACGCCCCCGTCGGCGAGGAGCTTGGCGAAGGCCTGCCCCGCGTCCAAGGAGGTGTCCGTGACGGCGTGTCCGTCCACCACCAGGGCCCGGACCGGCGCGACCTCGGTCGGGTAGTAGCCGGTGTTCCAGCCGTTGGCGAGTGTGGGCTCGGGGAAGAGGCTGTCGTCTACGCGGACCTTCACCGAGCTGAGACCGGCGTTCTTCAGACCCGCCACCGCGGTCTTGGCCAGTGCGTCGAGGTCCTCGGTGGACAGCGTGCGGTCGCCCCCGCCGACGAGGGTGAGCGTGCCGTCGCCGTAGACGACCTTGGTGGTGAACCGATGGTCGGGGCCGAGCACGGTCAGCGCGGCGGTGGAGGTGGCGAGCTTGGTGTTGGAAGCGGGCATGAGCGCGGTGGTCGCGTCATGGCCCCAGACCACCCTGTCGGACTTGGCGTCGATCACGACACCGCTGAGCGTGCTGCCGAGCCGTGCGTCCTGGCTGCGGGTGTTGAGATTGTCCGCGATCTTCTGCTCGGCGGCATCGAGTGAGGTGACGGTGCTCTTCGGGACGGCCTCGCCGGCGGCGAAGGCTGACGGAGCGGCCAGGATCGACCCCGCGATGGGGCCGGTCGCCACGACCACGAGTGCTCGGCGGGCCGCCGGGCTCATCGCTCTGGGCTTGCGGTGACGGCCGCGGACAGTGGCGGCGGGCAAGGATCTGGGCACAGGTGAGCCTCAAGACTGGGGTCGAAGAACCAACGAACACGGACCGGAAGATGTGGAAAGGGGAAGCGGCAGGAGTGGCGATGCCGAAGGGCGGCATGACGGCACCGATGCCTTACACATGCCGCCCGCGGGCCACGGACCCCCGTGTGGGAGACGTCAGTCGTCGGTGCCGCCGTCGCCGGGGACGGCGTCCGCGGGTGAGGTGTGCCAGTCGGTGACGATGGGCTTGTCGACGGTGATGGTGCCGGTCTTCAGGGAGACGGGGTGGGGGTCGTTGTTGCTGACGCTGACGATGATGCTGGTCAGTTCCTTGCCGTCGTTGGTGTTGGTGGTCTTGGGGTTGACGCCGGCGTAGGCGATGGTGGAGCCGCTGAGGGTCAGTTCGTTGCCGACGACCTGTTCGGCGTTGCGCGCCTGGGTGCCGTCCGAGCCGAAGGCCACGACGGGGAGGCCGCTGGGCAGGACGCAGGTGATGCCGGGCTTGGCCTTGGCCATGATGAGGATGTAGCCGCCGGCCTGGGTCTCGGAGCGGGTGCTCCAGGTGAGGTCGTTGGTGCCGCAGCTCTGGCCGTAGCCGCTCTTGCCGCCGCTGCCGGAGGAGGACCCGCCGGTGGAGGAGGAGCCGGAGCCGGACGACGAGCCACCGGCGGTCGTCTTCTTCCCCGTGGTGCTGCCGGAGCTGCCGGAGCTGCCGGTGCTGCCGGTGCTGGCGGCGCCGTTCGCGCCGGTGTCCTGAGTACCGCCGGTGTTCTTGCCCGAAGTGCTGGAGGCGCTGGGCGTGGAGGCGGGGGACGCGGTGTCGTTCAGGCCGTTGCAGGCGGTGAGCGACAGGGCGGCCAGGAGGGTGGTGGCTGCCAGGGCGGTGGTACGGATGCGGTGCTGGAGCATGAGTGTTCTTCCCCGTTCACATGTCTGTTCCGTGGAATCCGGACGGCCCGGATCCGCTGCTGGACAACAGCGTGGGATGACTGCCCCGAGGTAGGCAATGATCTTCAACAGGTACGGGACAGTGGAATGGAAAGATGCCCTTTGACCTGCGGGAACGGTACTGCCCTGGAATGCCGTTCCGGGACGGCCCGTCCGCCCCCGTGCCGGTCGGCACGTCGCTGCCGACGCGCCGGACGTGTCCAAGCTCGACGTGTGATGCCGTCCCCCGGGTCAGCGGCCTGGGGGTTGCTTGTTGTCCAGTGGGAACATCCCTCCCCGACGATCAAAAACAGCCACTCTCGGCTCCTGGGTGAATTCACAGGTTGCTCAGATTGCTTTTCGGGGCGATGCGCAGCAGCGTTTTCTGCGCTCCAGCGCGTTCGGACAACGACACAGGACTTCCGGTTCTCCTCTCCGGCCCGACACGAGGCAAGACTTGTCAGATGCATGACAAACATGCTGGTGAGGCGGTCTTCGGAAGCCCTGCGGACTACTACCGAAGGGACCCTTGAGGTGCCAGAAAACAGCACGCGCAGCAGACTGGCGGGGAGTTGGCAGCGGACGGGCGTGGCCGTTACCGCGGCCACCGTCTTCCTCGTGGGAGGGGCGTACGTCCACGCGAACGCCGCCACCGCCCAGAGCGACTCGTCCAACGCCTCGGCGACCACGACCGTGTCGACCGCGGCGGTCTCGGACGTGGTCACCGCGGCCAACACGTTCCTGAACACCCTGTCCACGAGCCAGAAATCGCAGGTGCTCCTCGGCTTCACGGAGGCCAACGCCACAGCCTGGTCGAACCTCCCGTGCGGCTCCTCCTGCCGCGTCGGCATTCAGTTCAGCACGCTCAGCAGCACCCAGCTCGCCGCCGCCAAGGCGGTGGTCCAGGCGGCCACCGGCACGGGCAGCGGAACCGGGTACGACCAGGTCTCCAAGATCCTGGCCGCCGACGACATCCTCGGGCAGAGCTCCGGCGGCTACGGCAGCGGCAACTACTACCTGGCCTTCCTGGGCACCCCGAGCACGAGCGGCACCTGGCAGCTTCACTTCGGCGGCCACCACCTCGCGGTGAACCTCACCTACAAGGACGGCGCGGTCGAGGGCACGACCCCCTACTTCGTGGGCGTGGAGCCGTCGAGCTGGACCTCGAACGGCACCACGTACGCACCGCTGAGCGGGATGCGTGACGCGATGGTCGCCATGCTCGCCGGCCTGAGCAGCAGCCAGCTCTCCCAGGCCAAGCTGTCGTCGTCGTTCAGCGATGTCCTGCTGGGCCCGGGCAAGGACGGCCAGTTCCCGACGACCAAGCAGGGCCTCGCGGTCAGCGGACTCTCCAGCGCCCAGCAGGCGCTCGTGCTCGCGGCCATCACCCCGTGGGTCAAGGTCGCGGACGACACGACCTCCGCCTCGCTGCTGGCCACCTACCAGTCGGAGCTCGCCGGCACCTACATCTCCTACTCGGGCGGCAGCGGCCTGAGCAGCCAGGGTGACTACGTGCGCATCGACGGACCCGGTGTCTGGATCGAGTTCGTCTGCCAGAACGGCGTCATCTACCGCAACCAGGTGCACTACCACACCGTCTACCGCGACCACACCCGCGACTACGGCGGGGAGTTCGCCTTCTGATGAACCGCTCGCCGCTCTCCCTGTCATCAGCGCTCCGCGTGACGGTCGGGTTGGCGGTGGCGGTCCTGGCGGCGCTGCTTCTGGCGGCGCCGCCGGCCGCCGCGCATCCCATGCCGCACTCGGTGCTCCTGCTCGACGTGCACGAGGCATCGGTGACCGCCGAACTGGACCTGCCGCTCAGCGACTTCTCCCGGGCCAGCGGCATCGCCCTGGACGACACCACCACGGCGAGGCAACTGTCGGCACGGATCCCCGCGATCCGCCGCTACCTGTCCGCCCACGTCCGCCCCACCTCCCGCAAAGGCAAGGGCAAGGCATGGGCCGTCACGTTCGGTGCCATGGCACTGAGCCGGGCGGAGCAGACCTCCACCGGTGTCTACCGGGAGCTGACCGTCCAGGCCACCCTCACACCGCCTCCCGGCGGGGACGTGCGGCGGTTCGTCCTGGACTACGACGCCATCGTCCACCAGGTCGTCACCCACACCGTCCTGGTCTCCGTCCGGCAGGACTGGGCCACCGGCAAAGTGGCCGACAAGGGCCAGGACGGCGCGACCCAGGTCGGCGTCATCCGCATCGACACCCGTTCCATGACCATCGCCCCCCTCACCGTCGACCTGGAGGGCGGCAGTGTCTGGAGCGGGACCTACGCCATGTTCCGGCTCGGCGCCGACCACATCCTCGAAGGCACCGACCATCTGCTGTTCCTGCTCATCCTGCTGCTGCCCGCACCGCTCCAGGCGGCCGGGAACCGCTGGCGCGGATCGGTGCGCACCCGCACCGCCCTCGGCCGGATCGGCCGCACCACTCTCGCGTTCACGCTCGGCCACTCCCTGGCGCTGGCCGTGAGCGCTTTCGGTCGCCTCGACATCCCGGCCCAGCCGGTCGAGGCCTTCATCGCCTTCAGCATTCTCGTCGGGGCCGTCCACGCCGTGCGTCCGATTTTCCCGGGACACGAGGCCGTCATCGCCGGTGTCTTCGGTCTCGGACACGGTCTGGCCTTCTCCCTCACCCTGGCCGAGATGAACCTCTCCACCAGTCAACTGGCCCTCAGTCTGGCGGGGTTCAACCTCGGCATCGAGTGCATGCAACTCCTCCTCGTCCTGCTCGCCCTGCCGAGCCTGATCTGCCTGGTCCGGTTGCGCAGGCACTCCGCCGTCCGCAATGCCTGCGCGCTGCTGACCGCCACTCTGGCCCTCGGCTGGCTGCTCGACCGCCTGGGCCTGCCCAACCCCGTCGCCCGCACGGCGGACAGCGCCGGAACGCACACATCGCAACTGCTCCTCGTCCTCGCCTCCACCGCGCTGCTCGCCACGCTCTGGATGATCACGCACCGTCGCGGACGGGGCACCGAGGAGAGGGTCAGTACGCCGTCCGCGGTCACCGCCGGGGCCGAGGCGGTCTCGCGCCGTTGAGCCGCTCTCGTCACCCGCTCCGTGATGAAACCCCAGGCCATTGGCCTGGGGTTTGTTTGTTATCGACCCTCAGCGCCGCGAGGTACACGGCGCGCGCAGTCCCGTGAGCTGGTGCGGTTCGGTGTCGTAGGTGTCGTAGAGGACGGCCGGGTCGAGGCCCATGCCGGTGAAGTGGCCTGCCAGTTCCAGGGACGGATGCCGTGGAGGCGGGTCCAGAGGAGCAGTGCGCGGCGCAGCGCGGGCGGGGTCGCGGGGTGGTCGGCCGCCCAGTGCCGGTGCTCGGCGAGATGGGCTTCGAGACGGGCCTCGTCGGGGCGTGGTAGCCGGGGACCGGTGTGCCGTCGACGAGGAAGTATCGCTGAGGGTCGGCCAGCGCCCAGGCACGCAGTGCGTGGCCGGGTCCGGTCGAATCCGCTCCGGTCGCGGCGGCGTCGCGCACGGTGTCGGCGAGGGTGCCGGACGCCCCTGAAGCGGCGAGCTGCTCCCAGTTAGACCCTATAGCGAAAGTACTTGACCCTCACGACTGAAGTCAGTTATAACTTCTAACGAACGAGTGAGTCACTGACATACGCGAGATCCTCTGGAGAGTTGCGATGAGCGCCGAAACACTGGTCGAGGTCGTACTGCCGGGCACGGTGGAGCCCGAAGGGCTGCAGATACGGCAGGGAGTCGTCCCCGCCGCGGGGCCGGGTCAGGTGCTGGTCCGCCTGGAGGCGACCGGCGTCTCCTTCGCCGAGCAGCAGATGCGCCGAGGCCGCTACTACGACCAGCCGCCGTTCCCGTTCATCCCCGGCTACGACCTGGTCGGCACCGTTGCGCAGATCGGAGACGGTGTCCGTGCGGACCTGGTCGGCACCCGGGTGGCCGCGCTGGTCAAGGTCGGCGGCTGGGCCAGCCATGTGCTCGTCGACGCGGCCGACGTGGTGCCGGTGCCCGACGGGGTCGGCGCGGCCGAGGCGGAGACCGTGGTCGTCAACGGCATCACCGCCTGGCAGATGCTGCACCGCAAGGCCCGCGTCCGCGCCGGTCAGACGATCCTCGTGCACGGCGCCAACGGGGGCGTCGGCACGGTCCTGGTCCAACTCGCCCACGCCGCAGGCGTGAAGGTGATCGGCACCGCGTCCGCGCGCCACCACGCCGCCCTGCGGGAACGGGGAGTGATCCCCGTCGACTACCGCACCGAGGACATCCCGGCCCGGGTCCGCGAGCTTGCCCCGGGCGGCGTGGACGCCGTCTTCGATCACGTCGGCGGCCGTAGCGCCGTCGACTCCTGGCGCCTCCTCGCGCCCGGCGGAACGCTGGTCTGCTACGGCAGCGCCTCCACCCGCGACGACAGCGGCTCCAAGCAGTGGCCCGTGCTCAAGCTGCTCGGCCGGGTGTGGCTCTGGAACGCGCTGCCCAACCGCCGCCGCGCCTACTTCTTCAACGTCTGGGCCGGCCGGGGCTTCAGCCGCAGCCGCTTCCGGGCCCGGCTCCACTCCGACCTCACCGAGGTGTTCGCGGCGCTCCAGCGTGGCGAGATCACCGCGCAGATCGCCGCCCAACTGCCGCTTGCCCGCGCCGCCGAGGCGCTGCGGCTGGCGGAGTCCGGCACGGTCGCCGGGAAGGTCGTACTCAACCCGTAGCGCCCGCACGGCAGCTGGCCATCGCGCGGTCCTCCCCTTCCGCGCCGGTCGTGGCTCGACGACGCTCCGGGAGAGCTGTCATGTTCAGAATCGCGCCCTCGCCCCCCACACACAGCGCGGGCTACGCCATGGCGGCCCAACTGCCCGGCAGCGTCGTCCTCAGCCGAGAAGGCGACGACTACAGCGTGTTCCCGCTCTCCCAGTGCGTGCGCGACGCCACCAACAAGTACCTGACCACCCGCGTCCTGCCCGCGCCCGGCACCACCTGCACCGACTGATTCCCACCACCGGAGGTCCGGAAGTACGAGGTATCGCCATGCCCACGATCACCACCGCCCGCCGCCGTCTCCGCCTGATCATCCCCACGGCACTGGCCGCCCTGGCCATCACCGCCACCACGGCCGCCGCACACCCGGCGCGCACATCCGCAGCCGCGCACGCGGTCACCACCCACAACCACAAGGGACTCACGATGAACGAGAAGAACGCGACGAACACGAAGACCACGAAGACCACGAAGGCGATGCTCGACGCCTGGATCCAGGTCTGGAACGGCGATTTCTCCCAGGCGCCCGGCATCATCTCTCCCGACTTCCGGGTCCACGCCGCCCTCCTCGACGGCGGTGACGGCAGCTCCATCAGGGGCGTCGACGGTCTGGTGGCCTGGATCGGCCAGACCCGCGCGGCCTTCCCCGACCTTCACTTCTCCGCACAGGTCGAGCCGCTGATCGACGGCCACTACGCCTCCGTGCGCTGGACGGCCACCGGCACCTACGCCGGCGGCTTCCCCGGCGCCAAGGCAGAGCCGGGCACGGCCGTCACCTTCACCGGCACGGACACGCTGCGCATACGGGACGGCAAGTTCGTGGAGTACTGGCTCAATTCGGACACCCTGGAACTGCTGAAGCAGCTGAAGGCGTTCTGACATCCCGTCCGGCGAGGAGCGCGGCGAAGCCGATGAGCGTCACGAGCAGGACATCCGACTAGTTGGCCGCGGGTCGCAAGGGGAGCGCCAGCGGGCCGACGAAGTCGTTCTGTTCGCACACGATGAGGCAGGGAGCGAACGCCCGCGCCTGCCGCAGCGCCTCGTCGAAGCTCAGGTCGACGCGGGTCCCGCGGACAACTCGACCGCGCCGGGGCCTGGTTGGGCAGGATCGGCCGACTCGCGAATTCGCTGTACGCGTACGATTCCGGGCCCTGCGTCAGAGCGGGAGGTCGTCGGGAAGTACCCGGAACGCCTTGTAGGAGCCCAATGGGCGTACGGCTCGGAAGTCTCGTCGGTCGAGGGTGAGAATCGCGTCCGTGTCGTAGTCGGCGGCAAGCGCCACGTTCACGGCGTCGGCGAGGTCGAGGTCGAGGTCCAGCGCGCGGTAGCGGACACGGACGGACTGGGCGGCACCCAGGTGGGCCTCGGTGATCTCCGGCATGACGACACGACCGCGGCTCATCCAGCGCCGTAGGTCGTCGACCGCGCTGAGGGCTGCTTCCCTACCGAGCTCACGCGTCGCCACGTGATCCAGTTCGGCAAGCAGGAGCGGGGACATGACCAGTAGGCCGGCCGCCATGATCGCCTCGTTCGCCGCCTGGTGTTCCGGATGAGTCGAATCCAGGGCTGCCAGAAGGCCGGACGTATCGGCGATGACAATGATCACGCGGCGGATCCGGAACCCGAGCCGGTCTCACGCCGGACGGCCTCGGCGACCGTGTCGCGGACCTCCGACTTGGACAACGTCCGCCCAGACCCCTCGAAGGTCCGCGAGAAAAGCGGCTCGTCCCAGACCCGGTTCGCCATGGCCGCGAGGTGGATGCCCTGGCGGATGATCTCGGCCTCGCTTATACCTCGGCGCTTGGCAGCCTCCTTGATGATGGCCAGGTCCTCGGGGTCGGCGTAGACGTTGGTGCGCTTCATCGACATGTACCAAGGGTAGTCCATGTACCGGATTGATGTATCCGGACGGGAGAGGGGTATGTCATGGGGTTCGGTTTCCGTGTCGGTGTGCCCGGGATGAGTGTGCGGGTCTCCACTCGTGGGGTGCGCACCTCGATCGGGCCACGTGCGGCGAGGCTCAGCGTGGGCAGTGGCGGCGCCAGGATGTCGACCGGACGCGGCCCCTTCTAGGCATCGAGTTCCCTCCGCGGCAATCGACGGCGTACCAGTACGCGGCGTACGACAGGATCTCGAGCGGTCGCCCCCTCAGTCGCGCAACTGGACCGGGTTCGCCGTCAGGCGGACCGGGCTCAGCAGGAGGCGGAGCGTGATGCCGCCATCGCTCAGTTGCGCGAGCTCAGGCGGCAGATGACCAGCGTTCACCTGGAGTCCTTCCCCGAGGCGCATCCGCCCGTCATCCCGGACGCCCCTCAACTGAGCCTGTCCTGGGCGCTCGCCGAAGCCCGGACGTTCCATCTTCAGGGCGTGGGGCGGCTGGCCCGCGCAGAGAGGGCTGCGGCCAGGCAACGGGCGGAACAGGACGCGCCCGCCTACCTGGCCGCCGAGACAGCGCGACTGCGAGAGATTCGCCATCGGTTGACGGACGAGGCCGAACGCTGGTGGCACGCCCTGCTCGCCAATGACGAGGACACCGTCTGCGAAGCGGTGAACACCGCCTTCTCGGACAATCCGGCCGCCGGCTGTGCCGTAGGCGTGGACTGCTCGGTGCTTTCGGTTGTTGTGCGGCAACAGGACCTCGACTCCATGCCGCCAGACGCCTGGGCTCACGCCCGGCGGACGCCCGACGCTGAAGAACCTCACCAAGCGGGACCGCGTCCTGTGGTGGCTGACGTCCGTGGGTTCCAACATCGTCGCCACGCTGAAGGAGGGCTTCGCCACCGCCCCCGGCATCACGGCCGTCGACCTCGCCGTACTGACGCGTCTGTCCGACACCCAGCGCCTCGGCTTCGTGGCCTACGGCCGCTGGACGCGTCAGGCGATCGCCTCCACGCCCTGGCGGGAACCCGAGGACGCCCTGCGCTAGAGCCCGGCGCCAGCTGGCACGCCGACCCAGTGGGCCTCGTCGATCCGGCTCATCCCGGCCTCGCCGCTACTGGGGCACGAGTTCCCCTTCCCTGGTGTATTCGGGCTCGTCGCCGTGGCCCGACTGACCCTCATGGATCTCACTTCGCGCGGCGGGCAAGATGGACCACCCAGTCCACTGCCACTGCGAGAAGGCGGGTCATGTCCGGGAAGCTGACGGCGAAGGGGCGGGCTACGCGGGGCCGGATCGTCCAGGGGGCGGCGGAGGTGCTGCGGGAGCAAGGTGTCGCTTCGGCGACGCTGGACGACATCATGGCGCGGACCAGTACCAGCAAGAGCCAACTGTTCCACTACTTCCCGGCCGGCAAGGACGAACTCCTCCTCGCCGTGGCCCAGTTCGAGGCGGACCAGGTCCTGGAGGACCAACAGCCCCATCTGGGGAGCCTCGACTCCTGGGAGGCCTGGGACCAGTGGCGGGACGCGGTCGTCAAGCGCTACGAGGCACAAGGGGACGCGTGTCCGCTCGGCGCACTGTTCCTCCAGGTCGGGCGCTCGACCCCCGGGGCGCGGGCGATCGTGGTCGAGCTGTTCCGCAGATGGCAGGAGAGCCTGGCGGCGGGCATCCGGGCGCTACAGGCGGCGGGCGAGCTCTCGGACGGCCTTGATGTCGACGCACGGGCCGCGGCGCTGCTCGCCGCGATCCAAGGGGGCGTGTCGATCCTGCTGTCGACCGGCCGGTCCACGCATCTGCGGGCCGCCCTCGACGAGGGCATCGCGGATCTGCGCCGCGCGGGCCTCGTCAGGGGGTGACGCGGAGCCGACGCGGCCGGGGCAGTGGCCAAGCCACGCGCCCAGCCAAGTCCGGAGGTCCACACGTCCGGCCGGTCCGGGCCAGCCCAGACATCTGCGGCCGCCCCCGACCAGGGCATCGCGGACCTACCCCGCGCGGGCCACGTCGTGGGGTGACGCGGACCCGACACGGCCGGGAATGCGGCATGCGCCCAGGCCAGTCCCCGGTCCAGCCCAGACCTCTACCGGCCGCCCCCGACGACGGCATCGCGGACGCGTTCGAGACGGCGGGAGCCCGCTCCAGACCGCCCGCCCCGTCCATCCGTCTTTCGTCCCTACGTCGACCGTGTCTATATCGACGGCTCAGCGCGAGCGCACAGGGATTAGGGCGGCGAAGACGGGGACAGGCGCGGGGACGAGACAAGCGGCGAACCCGCGACGGCGCAGAAGCGATCGGTTCCCGCTATGCCGACCGGGCCGCGCGGCGCCGATCAGACCAGACCGTCGTAGACCAGACCAGGTCGGCGTAGACCAGACCAGGTCGGCGAGACCAGACCAGATCTTCGTAGACCAGACCAGGCCGTCGCAGGTCAGGCCTCGTCGAAGTGGATCAGGCCCCGTCGGCAGGCGTCTCGAAGTCCGGAGCCTCCGGCAGCAGCACCAAGTCGATCTCCGGACGGGAGAGGAGCGGGCCCAGGGCTATGCCGCGCTCCGCCGGCCAGAACGTGGGCTCCTCGCCGGGGACGGGGTCGTCCCCGCCCTCCAGCCACAGGTTCTCGCCTCCGCCGGGGGTGAAGAAGGAGACCATGTGCGCCTGTTCGTCGGTGCGGTTGCGGAAGCGGTGCCGCGTGCCCCTGGGTACGAAGACGAAGTCGCCGGGGTTGGCGGTGAAGGTCTCCTCACCGTTCAGGAATTCCACCGCGCCCGAGATGACGTAGAAGGATTCGTCCGCGCTCCGGTGGACATGCGCGATCGGCCCGCCGCCCGGAGGCAGCCGGCAGTCGGTGAAGCCCAGGATGCCGCCGGTGGAGTCGGCCGGCGCCAGGGTCGAGTAGACGTCGCCGGACATCCACTTGACGATGCCCTTCTCGGCGGGGACGTGCATGACGCGCGGACGGAGGTAGTCCGCCGTCTGCGGGTCCTTCGTCTCGGTGTCGTTGTTCGACGGTGCAGAACTCATGTCATTTCCTTGGGAGTTCGGAACGTGAGGTGCATCGATGCGCCGGGCGGCGACGGGGCACCGCCCGGAGGTCTGTGGCGCGACACCGCGAGCCGCGCTACGGGTGGGATCGGGCCGGGTCAGCGCACGCCGTACTCGCGTGCCAGCCGGGAAGCCGCCCCGATGCCGCCGGTGAAGGGCTCGCCGTGGCCGGGCAGCAGCATGCCCACCGCGGGCAGTTCGTCGAGCCGGTCGAGGGCGGCGAGCGCCGCGCGGCTGTCGTGGGTGAAGCAGCGGCACACCAGCGTGGGCCCGGTGCGGCCGGAGAACGCGTCGGCGGTGACCAGGGCGTCGCCGGTGAAGAGCAGTCCCCGGTCGGCGAAGAGGTACGCGGTGCTGCCGGGCGTGTGTCCGGCCATGACGACGGCCTGCGGGGCGCCCGGCAGGTCCTTCAGCACCCGGTCGGTGTCAAAGACCCGCGCGTCCCGTACGGCGGGGGCGGTGAAGGCTCCGGAGCGGGCCAGTCGGAGCGGGAGGGCGAGCGCGGAGGGCCGGCGCAGGAGGTAGGGGAGCATCGAACGCTCCGGTTTGGCATGGCGGTTGGCGCTCCGCGGGCCGTCGCGCAGGATGCCGGCGTCCCGCTCGTGGATCCAGATGTCCGCGCCGGCCTGCTGGAGGGTGTGGGCCAGGCCGGTGTGGTCGAGATGGCCGTGGGTCAGCAGCACGGCACGGATGTCGGCCGGCGGACGGCCGAGGTCGTCCAGCAGCGCGTCGAGTTGTTCCCGGTGCGCGGGCAGCCCCGCGTCGACCAGGACGAGGCCGTCGGGGTCCTCGATCAGGTAGAAGTTGACGCCGTGATCACCGAGGCGATGGACGCCGGGTGCCACCTGCACGGTCGCGGGACGGGACATGAGAGCCTCCGGCAACGGAGCTGTGCCGAAACGAATTCGGAATTTCAATACAGTCGACTGTAACAGATTGAGGGAGGAGCGCCGATGCCAGGCGAGACGCCACGCCGGCCCTACAACTCCGAGCGCCGGCGAGAAGCCGCGCACCGCAACCGCGCCGCGGTGCTGGCGGCCTGCCGAGAGCTGCTCTTCCGGGACGGCTTCCACGCCACGACCATCCGCGCGGTGGCCGAACGGGCCGGTGTCTCCGCCGAGACCATCTACAAGTCCTTCGGCGGCAAACCGGGCATGGTCAAGGCCCTGTGGGACATCACGCTGGCCGGCGACGACGAACCGGTGGCCATGGCCGACCGCCCCCAGATGCGCGAGGTCCTGCGGACGACGGACCCGGTCGCCAAGTTCCTGCTCTACGCCGCGTTCGTGCGCGGGCTCAACGAACGCGTGGCCGCGCTGTTCGCCCTGCTCACCCAGGCCGGCCCGGACGTCGGCGAGGTTCTGGCCACCGCCGAGCAGGAGCGGCTGACCGGCGTCACCGCGTTCGTCACCCACCTCGAAGAGACCGGCGCGCTGCGTCCGGACGCGGACCCGGCCCACGTCGTGGACGCCGTCTGGGCGCTGGCCGGACCGCAACTGTTCACCCAGCTCACCGCGGGACGCGGCTGGCCGGCCGCCACCTACGAGGAGTGGCTGGCCAACACCCTCACCGCCACGCTCCTGCCGCTCCCATCCCGGGAGGGGTGAGCGGCGCGCGGGCATGCCGCACTCCGGGCACTCGCGCGTCCGCGACCGGCGAACCGATCCTCTACGACCTCGTCCTCGGCCGGACCGCCCGAGCCGCCCCGCGTGGAGTAGGACGTCCAGGCCCGGGCAGAAGGGAATCCGGAGGTTGGGGGCAGATGGGCACGAGCCACCCCCACCGCCGCCTGTCGACCCACCAGGAGACGACCTGTGACGTGCTCCATCCGTACGTCCCCGGCGGCCGTCCCGCCGCTGACGGGGAAGCCGTGAGCGCGGCGGAGCCGTACGCCGGCCGGGCCCGCCGTATCGCCGGGTTGCGGCCGCCCGCCGCCTGGTGGCCCGCGCTGCGGCGCACGCCGGTGTCGCTGTGGAACGACGACATCACGGACTACGCGGCGGCGCTGACGTACTACGCGATCCTGGCGGTGGTCCCCGCGATGCTGGCGACGGTCCTGGCCTTCGGTCTGATCAGCCCGGAGACGGCCGAGGAGTTCGTCATCCACGTCACCGCCTACGCCCCGGCCGGCTCCGGCGCCGACCTGCACGCCGTCCTGTCCCACGCGCTGGACGCGGACGGTACGGCGTGGCCGCTGCTCGTGACCGGTGCGGCCAGCGCGCTGTGGTCGGCGTCCAGCTATCTCGCCGTGTTCCGCCGCGCCCTGCACCGGATGCACCGCGTCGAGGACCAGCGCTCGACCTGGCGCAAGGCGCACCGCATCGTGCTCACCGCGCTCGTCCTGCTCGGTCTGCTGCTCGTCGGCTCGCTCACCCTGCTGCTGACCGGCCCGCTCGCGGAGGTCGTCGGCCGGGCCTTCGGCATGGGCACCACCGCGGCCTGGGCATGGAGCCTGCTGCGCTGGCCGGTACTGCTGTGCCTGGTCGCCCTGCTGGTCGTGGTCGTCTTCCACACCGGCCCGGCCTCCGCCCGCCGCCACGGCCACACCCTGCCCGGCGGCGCGCTGGCCGCCGCGCTGTGGCTGAGCGTCTCCGCGGGCTTCTCGTCGTACGCCTCGACCCTCGGCGCCTACAGCAGGCTGTACGGCTCGCTCTCCGGCATCGTCGTCTTCCTCGTCTGGCTGTGGCTGTCGAACCTGGCGCTGCTCACGGGCGCCCAGTTCGCGGCGGAACTGGACGGGCCGCGCGGCCGGAGCACGAAGGAGCCGACGGTCCCGTAACACTCCCCCGGGGGGCGCGCACGACCCACCGTCTCCATCCTTTGGTATAGGTCCCTTTCCTCCGCAGCGCCGACGACCGGCCGCCCCGCCGCCGGAATGCTGGAGGC
This sequence comes from Streptomyces sp. NPDC005492, assembly GCF_040605995.1. NCBI lineage: Bacteria > Bacillati > Actinomycetota > Actinomycetes > Kitasatosporales > Streptomycetaceae > Streptomyces > Streptomyces sp. NPDC005492. The sequence goes on along the minus strand of NZ_JBEXDX010000002.1, from coordinate 140,941 downwards.
CATGGACATCATTTCGCTCACCGTCGTACTCAGCGCGGTCGTGGTCGCGGCCGCCTCGGTCCTCATCGCCGCGAACGAACCTCCGCTGTGGATCTACGCGTTGAGCGCGGCGGGCGCCGTGCTCCTGAGCGACGCGCTGCTCCACGGCCCGGCCGTCACCTCCGTCATCGGCGACGACCTCGTCGGCACATGGGCCGTGCGGATCGCCCTCACGTCCACCGTCACGGCGGTGTTGGGCTTCTTCGTCGGGAGGGGGCGGGACCGGGAGCGGCGGGCGGGTGCCGAGGACGTCGACGTCTCGGCATCCGCTCCCTGAAGGCTCGGGGCAAGGCGGCTCACTGCGCCCGAATCGCCTCCGCCGGTGCCGTCCGCAGGGCCTGCCGGGTCGGGAGTTCGATGGTCAGGAACGCCGTGGCGGTGACCGTGAGGGCGAGGGCCGGGAGGAGCCAGGTGGGGCCCGCCGGCCAGGGGTGGCCGAGGAAGCCCTGGCCGAGGAGGGCCAGGGGGAGCGCGGAGAGCAGCAGGGCGGTGGTGAGTGCGGTGGCGGCGGTGACCGCGGCCTCGCGGCGCATCATCGCGCGGATCTGGCGGGGGGTGGTGCCGTTGAGGCGGAGGGCGCCCAGTTCGACCCGGCGCTGGGCGGTGGCCGCGACGAGCTTGTTGGCGATGCTCAGGAGGAGGTAGCCGAGCAGGACGACGATGGTGACCAGGTTGATCCACACCTCGGGCGGGGCGTCCTTCAGGCCGCCGGTGGAGGGGGAGTTGGCGGGGGCGAGGTCCAGGCCGGGGTGGGAGGCGGCGAGAGCCGTCAGACTCTGCCTCGCCCTCGCCGTGCCGTCCGTGCGGATCAGGAGGGACGGGTCGAGGGCCGTCGTGGTGTGACCGGCGGCCAGGTCGTGGGAGAGCACCACCGTGCCGAAACCGAGGCCCCGGCCGTAGACGGCGACGACCTTGGCACGGACCCGGGTGCCGTCGCCGAGGACCAGGTTCACCCGGTGGCCCACCGTCGCGGAGCGCGAGCGGGCGACATCGGCGCTGACGGCGACGGTCGCGCCGGTGAGGCGGTCCAGGGCGCCGTCGCGTACGTCGAGGTCGAGGACGCCCGCCGCGTCCGGGGTGAGGATCGTCGCGGGACCCGACTCGGACGCCGGGTCGCCGAACTGCTCGTACTCCCACACCACGGTCGTCGTGCCGACCGGGGCGGCGGCCCGCACCCCGGCCGTCTTCCGTACGGCGGCGAGGGTGTCCGGGGGCAGTCCGCCCAACTCCGGTGCGCTCAGGCGCAGTTGGGCCAGGGTGCCGGTGCGGGTGTCGTGGGCGGTGGCGGCCAGGACGGTGGTCTGGGTGAAGGTGTACGTCAGCACGAACATGACCGCCATGGCCAGGGTGGAGACGATCCCCGCGTTGCGCAGGGCGTAGGCGCGGAGGTTGGCCATCGCCAGCCAGGTCGACGCGGACCCGCCGTACCGCGTGGCGCGGGCCGCCGCACCACCGATGCCCCGCACCAGCGCCGGACCGGCCAGCGCCAGGCCGATCGCCCCGACGATGCCGGCGATCGAGGTGGCGGTGGCGCCGATGACCGTACGCAGGAAGAGCGGCACGGCCGACATGGCCAGCGCGGCGAGGATGACGATCACGCCGATCCGGGTCCGGGTCCGCGACGGTTCGCGCGGTTCGCTGCGGGATTCGGCGACCGCCTCGGTGGCCGGCATCCGCGAGGTGCGCCAGGCCGAGCAGCGGGCCGACACCTGGACGGCCAGGAGCAGCAGGAGGATCGCCGCGAGGGCGGGCAACGGGCTGAAGGTGAGCGGGAGTTCGGCGGGAATGACAGCGTGGTCCACGAGCAGGCCGCGGAACTGTCCGGCGAGGAGGTAGCCGAGTCCGACGCCGGGTGCCACGGCCACCGCCGCTACGACGCTGGACTGGGCGGCGGCCAGTCGGCGGATCTGCTTCGGGGTCGCGCCGACCGCCCGCATCAACGCCAGGTCGCGGCGCTGCCCGGCGATCGACACGGCCAGCGCGCTCGCCATCACGAACCCGGTGATCAGCACGACGATCCCGGACAGCGAACCGGCGAGCAGCACCAGCAGCGAGCGGGAGGCGCCGGCCCCGGGCGCGGCCGTGTCGCCCCGCCCGTCGCCGGTGACGGTCAGCAGGCCGGTGCCCTTCAGCTCCGTACGGACCTCGGCGGCGACCCGCCCCTCGGCGCCGGGCGCGGTGCGCAGACCCACCAGGTCGACGCGGTCCGCGCGACCGGAGAGTCGTAGGGCCGTCGTATCGGCGAAGTACAAGCCCGCGCCCGCGCCCCGCGTGTCGACCACGGCGGAGACCCGATAGCCGGTGGCCGGGCGGGCGTTGACGACGACCTGGACCCTGTCGCCCGGCCCGATGCCCGCCGCCGTGGCGGTGGCGCGGTCCACGGCGATCTCGTCGGAGGCGTCCGGCGCGCTGCCGGTGACGTGCGCGTCCGCGTTCGCGTTCGCGAGCAGTTTCGTCGAGGACCAGCCGTGCCCCGCGGCCTGCGGATCGCCGGCCGGTACGGCCACCTGTCCGTGGGCTTCGACGAGGGCGGCGGGGAAGCCGACGTCGCCGACCGCGGCCGTGACACCGGGCAACCTGCCCAGTTCGCCGACGAGTTGGGCCGGGATCCTACGGCGTTCCGGGAGGGCGAGCGGCAGGTCGCCGGGCGGGTGGTACTCCTGGTCGGCCGCGACCACCACGGACGCTCCGGCGAGCCGGCCGGCGGGCAGGTGGGAGCGGAGGCCGGACTCGGCCAGGACGCCGGTCGCGGTGATCAGCGCCGCGCCGCCGAGGACCGCGCAGGCCACGGCGATCAGCGCCGTGACGCGGTGCCCGACCATCTGTATCGCGAGACGGAACATGACTCACACCTCTCCCAACGCGACCATGCGGCTTGCCAGTTCGGGGGCGGTGGGCGCCTTGAGGGCCTCGACCACCCGGCCGTCCGCCATCACCAGCACCTGGTGCGCGCGGGCGGCGGCGGCCGGATCGTGGGTGACCATCACCACCGTCTGGCCCAGATCGGCGACGAGGTCGCGCAGCAGGTCGAGGACCTCGTGCGCGCTGCGCAGATCGAGCGCGCCGGTCGGCTCGTCGGCGAACACGACGGCGGGCCTGGCCACCAACGCCCTTACTACGGCGGCCCGTTGCTGCTGCCCACCGGACAGCTCGGCGGGGCGGTGGCTCAGCCGGTCGCCCAGTCCGACCCGCTCCACCAGCGTCCGCAGCCAGTCGCGGTCCGCCGTGCGTCCCGCCAGCCGCAGGGGCAGCGTGATGTTGTCCTCGATGGAGAGGGAGGGGATCAGGTTGTACGCCTGGAACACGAACCCGACGCGTTCGCGGCGCAGTTGGGTCCTGCGGGTCTCGTTCAGCCCGGCGATCTCGTGACCGTCGATGCGGACGCTGCCCGAGGTCGGGGAGTCGAGTCCGGCGGCGCAGTGCATCAGTGTGCTCTTGCCGGAACCCGAGGGTCCCATCACGGCGAGGAAGGTGCCGCGTTCCACGGTCAACGAGACGTCGTCCAGGGCGAGTACGCCGCCGGGGTACGCCTTGCTGACCCGCTCCAGGGCGATGGCCGGGGCGTTGGCGTTCATCGACGGCCCCGCAGGTTGCGTACGACGAGGGCGCCCGCGCACAGCACGGTGACCGCGCCGCACACCAGGTGCACCCAGGTGTGGGCACCGCCGAAGGAGAGCGCCATGTTGGTGAGCGCGCTGGCCACCACCACCATCCAGAGCAGGGTGCGGGCGATGTCCCCGGAGCTGAGCCGGTCGGCGGGATCGGAGGTCGTCGTGTTCTGCGTGTTGTGCATCGGGGCTGCTCCCGTGAGTGGGTGAGGGGGCCGTGGGCCGTACCCGCTGTCGTCACCGACGCTATGGATCGGCACCCCTCGCGGCCGATCCCGCAGTCCGCCCGGTTCGGGGTACAGCAGGCTGTACTCCCTTGTCTCTCGGGTGACGGCGAACTCCGGCGCGACATAGGGTCGTTCGCATGGCAGCGAGCACGAGCGAGGCGGGCGGTGCGGCGGCGGGCCCGCGTGAGGACAGCGGGAGCGGCGAGAACGGCGAGACTGCCGAGAACCGCGAGAGCTTCAAGGACATCGCCCTACGAACGCTGAGTGCCGCCGGTCGGGCCATCGCCCAACTCGTCTCCGGGTTCAACACGGGCCTGCCGGCTGTGCTGTTGCTGCTGTGGCTGGCCCTGACGGCCGCGACGAGCCTCGTAGGCGTAGGACTGCTCATGGCGCCCGCGTCCCTGCGCGCGCTGCACGCCCTGGCGGGCCGGGAACGCGACCGGCTCGCCCGCTTCGGGCCGGAGGTCGCTGCCCCCGATCCCCCGCCGACGCGGCTGCGGGCGGCCCTCGTAGACACGACCACCCGGCGCGAACTGGCCTGGCTGGTAAGGCACTCCACGACGGGCGCGCTGCTCGGTCTGCTCGGCGTCCTGCTGCCGATCCTCGCCGTGCGGGACACCGCGTTTCCGCTGTACTGGAGGTTGATGCCCGAGGGCGCGACCGCCACCTCCGTGGGCGTGGGCAACGCACACACCTGGGCGGACGCCCTCGGCGTGACGCTGCTGGGCGTGGGGTGGATCGCCATCATCCTGGGGCTGGCCCCCGGGATGGCCCGGCTGCAGGCGGGGCCCGGGCGGCGGCTGCTGTCGGCCGGACCGGACGCCGATCTCTCCCTGCGGGTAGCGGAGTTGACCGCGACCCGGGCCGCCGCGCTCGACGCCCACGCCACCGAACTGCGGCGCATCGAACGCTCCCTGCACGACGGCGCGCAGAACCGGCTCGTCTCCGTCGCCGTACTGATCGGGGCGTCCCGCCGCATGGTGGCCCGCGACCCGGCCGGCGCCGACGAACTCCTCGAACGCGCCCAGTCCGCCGCCGAACAGGCGCTGGCCGAACTGCGCACGGTCGCGCGCGGCATCCTGCCACCGGTACTGGCCGACCGGGGGCTCGCGGGCGCGCTGTCCGGCCTCGCCGCGAACTGCGCGGTGCCCTGCCGGGTCGACGTCGACGTGCCCGAACGCTGCGCCGCGTCCGTCGAGGCGACCGCCTACTTCGTCGTCGCCGAGGCCCTGACCAACATCGCCAAGCACAGCGGCGCCCAGCACGCCGTCGTCACGGCCCGCGGCAGCGCCGGCCGTCTCCTCCTCTCGATAGAGGACGACGGCCACGGCGGCGCCGACGAGCACGCGGGCTCCGGCCTCACCGGCATCCACCGCCGCATCGCCGCCCACGACGGCACCCTCACCCTGAACAGCCCACCCGGGGGACCGACCGTCCTCAAAATGGACCTTCCATGCGGAGCCTGAGACCCATGGGTCAGGGGTCCGGAGAGGTGGAGCCTGCCGTGCGGATCGTGAGGGCCGGCGACGGCCAGCAGCGCCGACGAGCACGCGGGCTCCGGCCTCACCGGCATCCACCGCCGCATCGCCGCCCACGACGGCACCCTCACCCTGAACAGCCCACCCGGAGGGCCGACCACCCTCAAAATGGACCTTCCATGCGGGGCCTGAGACCCATGGGTCAGAGGTCCGGAGAGGTGGAGCCTGCCGTGCGGATCGTGGTGACCGGGGACGACGGCCAGTGCGGCGCCCACGAGAACCGCGGCCCCAACGTGACAGCCGGGGACGACGGCCGGAGCGGCGCCCGCAAGAACAGCGGCTCCGGACTCCCCGGCATCCGCCACCAGACTGACGGACCACGGAACGCGAGATATGGAACCTGACATGCGCATCGTGATAGCCGAGGACGACCCGCTGCTGCGCGAAGGCCTCGCCCTGCTGCTGCGTGCCGAGGGGCTCGACGTCGTGGCCACCGCGGGCACGCCCGACGAGGCGCTCGACGCCATCGACGCGCACAAGCCGGACGTCGCCATCCTCGACGTACGGATGCCGCCGACGCACACCGACGAGGGGATCGTCGCCGCGGTCGAGGCCCGGCGTAGGCGGCCCGATCTGGCGGTGCTCGTGCTGTCGGCGTACGTCGAGCAGAGCTTCGCGACCGAGCTGCTCGGCGGCGGGGTGAACGGCCTCGGCTATCTGCTCAAGGAACGGGTCGGCCGGGTCGAGGAGTTCCTCGACGCCCTGCGGCGCGTGGCCGCCGGCGGCACCGCCATCGACCCGGAGGTCGTCGCCCAGCTCTTCACCCGCTCCCGCCAGGACACCCGCCTGGACCGGCTCAGCCCCCGCGAACGGGACGTACTCGCCCTGATGGCCGAGGGGTTGGGCAACTCCGCCATCGCCGAGAAACTCGTCGTCACCGACGGCGCCGTCCACAAACACATCCGCAGCATCTTCGCCAAGCTCGACCTCTCCCCCACGGACCAGGTGGACCGCCGGGTCGCGGCCGTCCTGCGGTATCTGGAGGATCTACGGCGGCTGTCCTGAGCCTCAGGCTCCCGGCGACCACGCGTCCGGCACCGGCGCCAGTACCGAAGAGACCACCCTGCCGCCCAGTGCAACGACGTCCGCCGCGAACCGGAGCCGCCCGACACCCAGCCGCCGTAGCGCCGGGCCGTGGTCGACGGCGACGACGAGGGTGACCGCGAGCAGCAGGAGTCGCCAGAGGAACATCACCGGGCGGCGCAGCGGACGGGGCAGTTCGGCAAGGGACGCGTGCAACCGGTCGCAGTGGAACGGGACATGGCGTTGCTCGTCGGCCAGGATCCGGGCCGCCACATCCGAGGTGAGCGGGTCGCGGGTGCCGTCGCGCAGGGCGCGGTAGTAGCGCAGGGCCACCACCTCCGCGATCATCAGCACCAGCAGTTCCATGCGCAGGCCCATGAGTCGGCGCAACCGTACGAAGACCGTGTCGCTCCAGTGCCCGCTCAGCGTCGGCACGCCCCCCGCGGCCAGCAACCGGGCGAGCAGGCGGGCGTGGTTCTGTTCCTCGGCGACGAAGAGCCGGACCGCCCGCGCGTAGTCGGCGTCGCCGGCCTGATCCGCCTTGCCGATGAGGTTCGTACCGTCACCGTCCTCGCCGATCTGGAAGCGCTGGATACCGGCCCACACCGCCGACGGGAGCGTCGCCCCCTGCTCCCAGTCCGGGTCCCCCTCGGCCTCCCGCCGCTCCCGTTCGTCCTCGAACCGCTGTGTCCACTTGGCGAATCCGTCCGTCCGCACCCGGTCTCCCCTCCCTGGGACTCCCTGCGACACGGCCACCGTGCCCTGGAGAGGGACGACGCCCGGCGACCGCCGAACCGTTCCACGGCCGCCCGCACTCGCGGTGGAAGTCGGGGCCCTACCGTTCACATGCGCACCACTCAGGGACGTGGCGCGCCCGCACCGCCACAACCCCGACTCCTTCGGCCGCCTGCGCGAGCGCGTCGTAGCGGCCCTCGTCGCGGCCGGCGCGGAGCCGCCGGAGGCGGAGCAGAGCTGGTACGCGTTCGGACTGGGCGTCACGCAGTGGCTGGGCACAGCGGAGACAGACCTCGGCCTGGGCACGGCCCGCCCCCGCTTCGACCTGTTCCTGGACACCCTCCTGCGAGGCCTACCGGCCCGCACGCCGGTCGAACACCCGCGCCCCGGCACGGCCGACTAGCACCTGAGGCCCACCCCAAGACAGCAGAGGGACGGCCGACCCTCATCGTGAGAGTTGGCTTGCATAAAGAGAGCGCACCCCCTACCTTCATGAGAGCCAGCTCTCAGCACGCGAGAACCAGCGATATGACAAGGACCCCACCATGACCACGTCCGCTCCCACCCCCGCCTCCACCCGCACCGTCGCCCTCCCCGGCGGACTCTCCGTCACCATCCAGGAGTTCGGCGAGAACACCGAGGGCACCGGTGTGCTGGTACTGCACGGCGGCGCCGGCCCGCGCACGGTGACCGGTATCTCCACGGCCCTGTCCGAGCACGTCTACGTCGTGACACCGACCCACCCCGGCTTCGACGGCACCCCCCGCCCGGATCGCTTCGACACCGTCGCCGACCTGGCCATCGCCTACCTGGACCTGCTCGACACCCTGGACCTGAAGGACGTCATGGTGGTCGGCAACTCCGTCGGCGGCTGGATCGCGGCGGAGATGGCCCTGCGCGACAACCAGGGCCGGATCGCCGCACTGACCCTCATGAACGCGGTCGGCATCCACGCCCACATGGCGGAGAACCGCGTCGTCGACCCGCGCCCCATGGCCCCGGCCGACATCAGCCAACTCTCCTTCGCCAAGGCCGAGTTCCGCCCCGACTTCACCTCGTTCACCGACGAACAGCGCGCCGCGAACGCCGCCAACCAGCAGACCCTCGCCATCTACGGCGGCGAACACTTCACCTACGACCCGAAGCTCCGCGCCCGCCTCCACCGCGTCACCGTCCCGGTCCTGGTCGTCTGGGGCGAGAAGGACGGCATAGCCCCCCTGAAGTACGGCCGCGGCTACGCCGACGCCTTCCCCAACAGCCACTTCGTCCCGATCCCGGATGCGGCCCACTTCCCGCAGATCGAGGCGCTGGGGGCCACTCTGGACGCGATCGGCGATTTCGTGAGCACGGTCGTGAAGCCGGACACCTCGGCCTGACGGGGCCGCCCGCTCCACGGACGGGCTCGAGTCGTGGACCCGGACCTGTGTGGTGCCGGTGGCGATCAACTACCGGGCGGGCAGAGCATGTTGGCGTGAGCGGGGTCCGGGCGCCCGGCCGCACAGAACACCGCACATCCCGGGAAGCCATCGTCCGGCCACATCAGGAGGATGAGCATGGGCTCCGTCATCGTCGGTGTCATCGGAACCCTGTCGGGGGTCCTGATCGGCAGCACCCTCCAGCAAGTACAGGCCGCACGTAGCCACAGATGGGAACGCGAAGACTCCCTCAGGGAGCGAAACGCGGCGTCTACACCGAGTATCTGAGATCGATCAGCGCGAGCTACGTCCAGGCGACGTCAGGACAGAGAGAGCGCTCCGAGGACGCCGGGCTCCTCGCGACTACCGCCGAGATCGAGATCCTCTCCGGGCAGCATGTCGCCAGACAGGCGCGTGACCTCACAAACGCGGTCCTGGATGTGCACTCACGCATCGCCGAGCGTACGGCCGTAGCCGAGGCCGCAGTTGAGGCCGTAAACCAGCGGCGTTACGAGGTGATCGACCTGTTCAAGGCAGATCTCGGGATCAAGGAGCGCGCCTGACGAACTCGTGAAGCGGACTCGGGGGGCACGAACTCACGGGGCGTTTTCAGCGTTGCCCCTCCAGGGTGAGGACAGTTTTGGTGGTGACGGTCCTGCGGTTGGGACTGATGCGGGATCTTCGGAAGATCTGCCAGGACTTCCGCCGTGCCATGCCGCGTTCGCAGATACGGATCATCCGGTGGGTGCGCGCCGCGCTGAGGTCATGAGTGCGGCCGGGCAGGGCGGGCGAGATCCACAGCAGCTCGCCGGCCGGATCGGTAAGGACCCGGACGTTCACGCCGTGCCGACGGTGCTTGGCCGAGTAGTCCGCCCAGCAGTCGCCGACGCGGTCGCACTCGGCGAGAGTTCCGTCCAGCAGGACGAAGTCCGGATCGTGCTCGCGCAGTGTCTTGAACAGGCCAGGGGCTCGTTCGGCGAGCGGGCCGGTCACGGTGGTGACTTACGCGTGGACGGTGCCGACGGATATCCCGATCAGTGACCACGCTGAAAACGCTCAGTGCTTCCGTTCGCTCGTCGAGCCGGCACGGTATCCGCGAACAGGGGCCCACCCCGGCGCGGTTCGCATCCTGTCGGGGGCGAGGGACGAGCGGCGAGGCCCCACCTGCCTTGGCAGCTGAGTTGCTGCCCTTCGCGGGCTCAACCGCTCTTGTACATCGGGACCGTGAAGCTGACCTTCTTACCGTTGTGGTAGTCGGTGCTGTCCCACACCGAGATGTGAGACGTGTCCTGCATCCGCAGTTGCAGCACTTCATCGGCGTCGCTCCAGTTGTATCCGACGAACTGGAAGTTCGGCTCGGGACTGTCTCCCATTCTCCTGTTTCCCCAGCTGCAGATATACGACGAGTCGTTCTCGCAGACGGACCAGGCCCTGGCGTACAGGTGGCAGTCCCCTCCCTGCCATACGTCAATACGCTTCAGCCTCGCGTCGGACGAGCGCCACGTGCCGTTGAACCGGCTGGCGGAGCACAAGGCAGCTGCTTCCTTCGTCGAGGTGACGGTCAGCACCACCGAGAGGGAGAGCGTCAGGGCGGCCGTCAAGAGCGCGACCATGATCTGGCGTAGTGGAATGCGGGCAGAAGAGACCTGTGTCATCGTGAACCTCCGATAGCGGGTCGCAGCGCGGGGCATCCCGTCGTCACACGACGCGTCGTCCCCCTACTTCGGCTGAACCCCACCCGTTCGGGCCCGATCATTTAGCTCTTTACCCCTACCTATTCCAGAGCAGCACTCCGCAATCCTGATCGCAAGTCGGCAGGATTTACATTTCGCGCACGATTCAATGAGCTCTTTCCAAGCTGGCGGTGGTGACCGCGAGTTGGACCATCCTGCGCAACGACGAAGCCCCTGGTAGACGGATTCTCGACCAAGATCACCTCAGGATGGCTTCAAGTTCCCGGTAGGAGCGGGCTGTCGGTGATGCGCCAGATCCAGAGGGCGTGTTCGCGGTGCGCTGCCGGTGTGGACGGTGGAGGCGTCCTCGGCGAACACCACGTCTCTGACATGGTGGCTGGAATTTTCGATTCCCCAGTGCCCGCGCACGTATCCGCCCAGGTCGGCAGGGCTGGCCTGGTGGGTATCGAGGCTGGTGACGGCGTAGACCGTCTCCGGGGTCTGCCGCTTGCCGCTCTCCTGGCGGCGCCGGTGGATGCGCAGTGCCAGCCGCGCTTGCGGGAAGGCGATCCCGCCGAGGTTCGCCGCGATGGCCATGGTCTTGACCGAGCGGGACTCCCGCCGCCTGTGCCCGGTGCCGGAGACGCTGTGCGCTAAGGCGCACCAGATAGGGCGGGGAACCACGGGGAAAGCGGCCCGGCAACATGAGGTGCCAGATCCACGGTTCGCCCAGGCCAGCGCCCCAACTACCCCACGAATGCCCGCAGTTTCCCAAGCTGAGAGCCCCGGCCACGCGTACGGCCGCCGAACCTGGCGCAAGCATGTCTGACACACATACCTCCCAAGCCCCCAGCAGATCTCAGGACGCACACCGAGTTGGGCTCGCGGCCTTGGCACGGTTGACGAAGGACACCGCCCCACTCGCCGCCGACGCACATGAGGGCTGAGGGACGTCTCGGTAGGGGAGCACGACGGAGACGCTCGCCCCGCCTCCAGCGTGTCGGTCTCGCGGCCCGAGCGGTGCGCCACCGCAGCCGCCCGTCGACAACTTCCCGCGCTCTGAACATGATTGGCCCATGCCCGAGTTCAGTTGGCCCGACCGCTCGCAGGTTCCGGTGTCGGAAGACATAGTCCGAAGCTGGCCGGCAACGGTCTCCGCACTGCCCCTTGGAAGTCACGTCAGCGGACGGGTCGTCGGTCGGCAGCCGTTCGGCGTCTTCCTCCTCCTCAACGGCGTGCCGAACGCCGTGGGCCTCGCCGAGATCACCGCCATGCCTCACCACATGGAGCTGCCCGAACTGGGCACCATCGTCGCCGGTGAGGTGATCTGGCACGCGGACCACAACCACCAGGTGAAGATCCGCCTCGACGAATGGAACGTGCCCGGCTGATCAGCCACTGGACGAACTCCGCTCCGCACCACGCGGCTTCGTCCACCTTGTCAGTGCCGTCTGCTCTACTCGATCGCAGAACACCGTGAGCGACGGGGCGAGACATGGGCGCGCTGTACGACTACTTCCACGCGACCGACCACACAACAGCGGTCATCACCGATCAGTTGGACAAACCGGAACCGATCTGGCCCAAGCCGCCGTACCCCCGGAGCCGACCCACCGCCCCCAACTCCCCTTGAACACGGGCCTGATCCTCAAACTGGTACGAGATCGAAGGGATCGGCTTCGCGGACCACCTCGACGTCAAGGACACGGTCGAGACCCACCTGAATTCACCTGAATCCACCCGAATATGTATCCACTCGAATGCAGGCAGGAGGGACCCGCACCGTGATTCTCCCCAAGGTCCGGGACCCCCGCTTCGTGACCATCCGGCGCGGTGGCACCCTCACCGACGCGGATCACCATCTCCTCGCACTGTGGGCCGCCTCGTGCGCGGAGCACGTCCTTGGTCTCTTCGAGTCGGTGCGGCCCGAGGATCCGCAGCCGCGGCAAGCGATCGAGCAGGCCAGGGCCTGGGTGCGGGGTGAGGTCGGGATGATGCAGGCCCGTGCGGCGGGTGGGCATGCGATGGGGGCGGCCAGGGAGCTGCGCGGGGCGGCACGGCATGCCGCGTACGCCGCCGGCCAGGCCGGAGCCGTGGCCCACGTCGCCGCGCACGAGCTCGGTGCGGCCGCCTACGCGATCAAGGCCGCGCGGGCGGCGGCACCGGAAGGGGAGGGCGAGGCCGCCGGCCGACTTGAGTGCCAGTGGCAGCGCGACCAGCTCCCGGAGGCCATCCGCGAGCTCGTCCTCGACGACCAGCGGCTGCGCAACGACATCTGCTGGTCGGTGTTCGACTGCTGAAGTACCGGGGTCGGAGAGGGAGTTCGTCGGGCGGCGCGCGGAGGGCCACGTCCACCCACCGCGTCGGTGAGCAGGTGAGCCGGTGAGCCGAGATCCAACGCGCCGCCCTCGCCACCGCCACCGCCACCGCCACCCGCAGCCCATCGCCAACCGCCGCACCGCCCCCCACCCACCACACAGCGAACTAACAGTCCGCCACATTACCGAACCGTAACCTACCAACGGGTATCACGAGTAACTTACCCGCAGGTAAGTTCCAGGCGAACCACTTTCGGGTGGCGCGGACGCACACACGTGGGACGCGTGGGTGCGGAGCCGCGCCGCCGTTTCCTGACGGCCGCTCCACAGGAGGTTCGCCATGCCCGCACGCACACGCATACTGGCCGCGGCAGTCACCGCCGCCGCCTGCATCGGTACCCAGGCGCTCGCCATCACCGCGGCCGGTGCCGCCACCGCGTCGGACGAGGTCGTGTCCAGAGGTGTCACGATCCCGGCGTTCTACAACCCGCCGACCACCCTGCCCGCCGCCGACGGCGCCCTCGTCCGCAGCGAGCCCCTCCCCCTCGCCCTGAGCCTGCCCGGCCTCGACGGCACGCTCCCCGGCACCGCGACCCGGCTGATGTACAAGTCCACCGACTCCAACGGCCGGCCCGTCGCCGTCACCGGCGCCTACATCGAACCGTCCGCCGACTGGTCCGGCAGCGGCCCGCGCCCCCTCGTCGCGGTCGCCCCCGGCACCCTGGGACAGGGCGACCAGTGCGCCGCGTCCATGGGCCTGGAACACCCGCTCACGGTCAACACCCAGACGCTGTCCGTGGGTTACGAGGACCTCGCGATCTACCGCCTCCTCGCCGAAGGGGTCGCCGTCGTCGTCACCGACTACGTCGGGCTCGGCGCCACGGACCGACTGCACACCTACGTCGACCGGGTCGACGAGGCGCACGCCGTGCTCGACGCCGTACGCGCCGCCCGCTCGGTCGGCGGAGCCTCGGTCACCGCCGCCTCACCGGTCGGGCTCTACGGCTACAGCCAGGGCGGCGGGGCGACCGCCGCGGCCGCCGAACTCCAGTCCTCCTACGCCCCCGACGTCACCCTGTCCGGGACCTACGCCGGAGCCCCGCCCGCCGACCTGACCTCGGTCACCAAAGCCATCGACGGCAGCGAACTCGCCGGCGCGCTGGGCTGGTCGCTCAACGGGTTCCTCCAGTCCGACCCGGAGCTCAAACCCCTCGCCGAGGCGCATCTCAACGACGCCGGAAAGGCCGCCCTCACCGATCTGTCGACCATGTGCGTCGGCGACGCGCTGTTCGGCTACGGCTATACGAAGAGCACCAGTTGGACCACGGACGGGCAGTCCATCAGCGACATCATCGCCGCGACCCCCGCACTCCAGGCCTTCCTCGACAACCAGCGCATCGGCACCCTGAAACCGTCGGGACCCGTCCGCCTGGCGACCGGTGTCAGCGACAACCTCGTACCGCACGCGCAGGCCCGCCAACTCGCCCTCGACTGGTGCGCGAAGGGCGCCGACGTCATCTACAAGCCCGTCGTCCTGCCCAGTCTCGGCAGCGCGCTCCTCAACCACCTCACCCCCCTGCTGACCGACCAGGGCGACGCCATCTCCTGGCTCACCGCCCGCCTGTCCGGCAAGCCCGCCGCCTCCAACTGCTGGACCATGCCCGCCCAGCCCTGATCGCCAACCCCTTTGCCGTGTGCGTCCCCGGGCGGGCGGTCCGGTCAGGTCCAGGTCACCGGGAGGGACCGCAGGCCATACACGATGGCGTCCTGGTTGTAGGAGAGTTGCTCCGGCGGGACTGCGAGGCGCAGGCCGGGCAGGCGGCGGAGCAGGGTGGTGAGGACGGTCTGGAGTTCCACGCGGGCCAGGGTCTGGCCCAGGCACTGGTGGATGCCGTAGCCGAAGGCGACATGGCGGCGGGCGTCGCGGGTGAGGTCCAAGTCGTGTGCGGTGCCAAAGAGTTGCTCGTCGCGATTGGCCGTGGACAGTATGCAGATCACGCCCTCGCCGACCGGGATCGTCACCCCGCCCACCCGCACGGTCTCGGTCGCCGCGCGGCCCAGGCCCAGGTGGATGATCGTGAGGTGGCGCAGGAGTTCCTCCACCGCCCCCTGGGCCAGGCCCGGTTGCGCGCGCAGCAGGTCCGCCTGGTCGGGGCGGCGCAGCAGGGCGAGTACGGCGACGGCCGTCATGTTCGCGGTGGACTCGTGCCCGGTGACCAGCAGCAGGAAGCCCAGCGACGCCGTCTCCCGCGGGGTCAGGTCGTCGCGGGCGGCGAGTCGGCTGAGGATGTCGTCCGTGGGGCGGCTGCGTTTGCGCTCGGCCAACTCCGCCAAATAGCCCAGGAGTTGGGCGTGTGCCCGCACCGCCTCCGGTCGGGTGGTGCGGTTGTCGAGGAGGGTGCGGCTGAGCGACTGGAACAGGTCGCGGTCCTCGTACGGCACCCCGAGCATCAGGCAGATGACCAGCGAGGGGATCGGCAGGGCGAAGTCCGTCACCAGGTCGGCCGACGTACGTCCCTCGGTCATGCGGTCCACCGCCCGGTCCACGATGTCCTGGATGCCCGGGCGCAGTTCCTCGATCCGCCTGACCAGGAAATCCTTGCTGACCATGCGGCGCAGCCTGGCGTGTTCGGGGTCGTCCATGCGGATGAAACTCGGCTGGGCGGTGGCCAGTTCACGCTGTCCGGCGGAGAGGAAAGGGAATCCCGGAGTGCGCGCGTCGGCGCTGAAGCGCGCGTCGGACAGCACGGCACGGACCTCGTCGTAGCCGGTGACCAGCCAGCACGCGGTGCCGTCCGGCAGCACCGCGCGGGTGACGGCGGCCTCACGGGCGGCCTCGGTGTACGCGGGCGGCGGGTCGAAGGGGCAACTTCCGTAGGGGGAAGGGAGATTGAGGGTGGAGACCTTCGTCATGGGCGGGCCGACTCCTCGTGGGCTACGAGCGTGATGGCTCCGCTGGGGCACAAGTCGGCGGCGAGACGCAGCTCGGCAGCGTGGCACGGCTCGGGGTCCGGTAGGAGGAGGGTGACCCGGCCGTCCGACTCGTCCTGCTCGAACACCTCGGGTACGGCGCCGACGCAGTGGCCCGCGCTGCAACAGCGCTCCCGGTCCAGGAGTACGGCGAGGGACGACGGTCGCGGGGCTTCGCTGTCGGAGGGGGTGCGCAGCACGTTCAGGGTGGTGCACATGCTGGCGGTCTGGCCGGTCAGGACCAGCAGTTCCACGAGCTGCTCGGGGCGAAGGGCGCGGGCCAGCCGGTCCCAAAGGCTCTGCGGGACAGGGATGTTGGCGGCCAGCAGATCGGCCGCCTCCAGGAGGGTGCGGTCCTCGTCCGTCCAGGCGTGGGAGCCCGGGGCGGCCGCCGTCGCGTCGATCTCCTCGCTCGTCAGTCCGGCGGCCGCGGCCGGTGTGCGGTGCCGCCGGTGGACGTAGGGCGCGTCGAGGCGGTGCGATACCCGCAGGACGATCAGTTCGCGTCTGCGGTGGCCGAGGGTCCCCTCGTGGGTGAGGACGCGGGCGAGGGAGAGCCAGGCGTGGGCCAGCGCGGGGTGGTGGGCGAGGGTGCCGAACAGGTTCTTCCGGCCGGGGCCGTCCTGGTGGGAGTCGGCGAGCAAGGACCGTAGAGACGCGGGCCATTGGGCGAGCGGGAGGGGAGGAATGCGGGGGACGGGGGCGAGGGCGGGGGTCTTGGTCATAGCTCTTTCAGGTTCGTACCCGTGCGGGTCTGGGCTGGGCTGGATGGGGACGAAAAGTTGGCGTAGTTCACCAGCGGCAGACGACCACTCCCGCGCTGGCCCCGCTCGCGAAGCCGAACATGCCGACCAGGTCGCCGCGTTGGAGTCGGCCGCTGTCGAGGGCGGTGGCCAGTTGCAGGGGGATGGTGTTGGTCGCCACGTTGCCGTGGGTGGGGAAGGTGGCCAGGACGCGGTCCGGGTCCACGCGGACCCAGTCGCAGACGACCTTGGTGAAGGGCACCGAGGGCTGGTGCACACAGACGAGGTCCAGGTCGTCGGCGTCGACGCCCAACTCCTGTAGCGCGTCCCGCACTTTGCCGGGCAGCCCCTCGAACGACTCCACCAACTGTGCGGAGTCGATACGGAGATGGCCGAGCCTGCGGTGCTGCGCGTACGGGTTGGGGAGGGTCGCGGCCCGCCAGCCCCAGGAGTTGGCGAAGAAACGGGAGCCGAGGATGCCGGGCCGCTCACCCGCCTCGATCAGCAGGGCCGAGCCCATGTCGCCGGTGCTGAGACTTGGCAACGCGGTCGACAGGTCGGCCGGGTCGTCCACCTGCCAACGGCTCTCCCGGGTGCTGACCTCGGCGGTGGTCACCAGCACCCGGCGATACCGGCCACCCCGGATGAACGCGTCCGCGACCTCGAGGGCGTTGAGGACTCCGTTGCAGGCGTTCTTCAGGTCGAACACCGGGCAGCCGAGGCCGAGTTTGTCGGCGACGACATGGGCGGTGGCCGGCTCCTCCATGTCGGCGAGGATGCCGGCGTAGAGGAGCAGGTCGACGCCGCGCGGATCGGTGCCGGTGTCCTCGAAGAGACGCCGGGCCGCGTGCGCGGCCAGGTCGGAAGGTTGCTCCAGGTCGTCGGCCACGGTGCGCTCGGCCAGGCCGTACATCCGCTGGAGCACACCACGCGACAGCGGTACGGCGGGGCTGGCCGCGCGGAACCGGTCCTCCACCGCGGAGACGCTCTGCCGTCCCTCGGGGATGTGGACGGTGGCGTGAACGATGGTGCTGTGAACGGTCATTGAACCCATCTCGGTCGGTCCTCAACGGTCGGCCTACGGCGATGACGTCATCGGTCCTCCGTGGTGAAGAGGAGCACCACGTTGTGGCCGCCGAAGCCGAAGGAGTGGCTGACGGCGGCCCGGACGCGCTGTGCGCGGGGCGCGCCCGTCACGCAGTCCAGGTCGTAGGGGAGGTTGTGCGGGGTGAGGTTGGCGATGGGCGGCACGGTGGAGCGGTGCACGGTCAGGGCGGTGAGCGCGGCCTCGATCGCACCGGCCGCGCCGAGGCTGTGGCCGAGAACCCCCTTGGCTGCGGTCACACTTGGCCGGTGCGGCAGTGCCCGTCGGATCAACTCCGCCTCGGTCAGGTCGTTGAGCGGGGTCGAGGTCCCGTGCGCGTTGACGTGGTCGACGTCCGTCGCGTCGAGCCCGGCCTCGGCGAGCGCGTACCGTAACGCGGCCTCGGCATGAACTCCGTCCGGTGCGGGGGCGGTTGGGTGATACGCGTCGGAGGTCTGACCGGCGCCCGCGAACCGGGCGTAGCGCCGCTGTCCACGGGCGCGGGCGTCCGCCTCCCGCTCCAGGACCAGCACGGCGGCTCCCTCCGAGATCACGAAGCCGTCCCGGTCCGCCGCGAAGGGCCGTGAGGCGGCCGCGGGATCGTCGACGCGGGACGACAGCGCGCCCATCCGCTGGAAACCGGAGGTGATCACCGGGGTGACGGCCGCCTCCGCGCCGCCCGCCACCGCGATGTCGCACAGCCCGGCCAGCAGCAGGTGGCGTGCGGTGGCCAGGGCACTGGCACCGGAGGCGCAGGCGGTCTCGGTCGCCATGGACGGACCATGGGCTCCGAGGTCCAACAGCACTTCTCCCGCAGCCATGTTGGAGATCAGCATGGGCACGAGCGCGGGCGAGACGAGTTCAGGGCCGCCCTGATGGTGACGTACCGTCTGGTCCTCCAGATGCGCGGCCCCGGCCAGCCCCGAACCGATCACCACGGCGACCCGGGCGCCGTCCCACCCGGCGGGGTCGAGCCCCGCGTCGGCGACCGCCTCGCGCGCGGCGAGCACGGCGAGCTGACTGAACCGGCCCATGCGCCAGGCCTTTCCGCCGCCGATCCGCGCCTGCTCCGGGGTCATGTCCGGGATACGGCAGGCGAAGTCGACGGCGCAGCCCTTGAGTCGGGGATCGGTGGCGGCGACGGACCGCCCCCTCATCACCCCCTCCCAAGTCGCCTCGCGGCCGACCCCGGCCGGGGTGATGAGCCCCAGGCCGGTGACGGAGACGGGCGCGCAGGGTGCCGGCATCACGCCCGCTTGGCGTTCAGCGCGGCGACGAGTTCACCCACGGTGCTGCCCTTGGCGGCCTCTTCCTCCGCCACCGGAACACCCAGCGCCTCCTGCAACGCCAGGGCGAGTTCGGCCAACGCGAGGGAGTCCAGGTCGAGGCTCTCCAGGGTGGCCTCCGGTCGGATGTTGTCGGGGCTGACCTCGAACTTTCCGGTGAGTACGGTGGCCACGGCGGTCTGAACGGGGGACATGGCGTTCCTGCCTTTCGACGAGCGGACGAGCGGACGATCTTCGGAATGTCGGAATGAGGGCGCTCGACCTGTTTCCCGGGCGGCGGGCGCCTGGGAGCGGGGGCGCCTGCGGACAGGCGTGGTCCGGACGAGGTCTCAGACGATCGGGGTCCGTACGACTGGGGTGGCGGCGGATACAGCCGGGTCGGCGACGGAAGCGGCTGGGACAGCGGACGCGCCCGGCTCAACGAATACGGCTGGGACGGTGACAGATGCCGCCAAGCCGGCGGACACCACCGGATCGGCGCCGCACACGGCCGGGTCAGCGCCGCGCATGGCCAGATCGGCGATGGACCCGGCCGGATCGGCGCCGCATAGGGCCGGATCGGCGCCGCACACGGCCGAGTCACCGGCAGACACCACCAGGTCCGCGATGGACCCCACCGGATCAGCGGCGGACACGGCCGGATCGACGCCGCACACGGCCAGATCGGCGACGCACACGGCTGTGTCAGCGCCGCGCACGGCCGGATCGGCGATGGACCCCACCGGATCAGCGGCGGACACCGCCAGGTCGGCGCCGCACACGGCCAGATCGGCGACGCACACGACCGGATCGGCGATGGACCCCATCGGGTCGGCTCCGCACCCGGCCACACCCACCACCGACGCGCTGGACGCACCCGCCGGCACGAGCACAGCCGCCTCGGCGGCATCCGCTGCCGGGTCGGCGCCGGCCGCGACGCCCGCGTCGATCCGAGGCACACGCGGCAGCTCCGGCCATACCAGGACCGCCGACCCCCACGTCAACCCCGCCCCGAAGGCCGTCAGCAACACCCGTTCCCCTGCGCGCAGTTCACCCCAGGCCGCGGCGTCGGCCAGGGCCAGCGGGATGGAGGCCGCGCCGGTGTTGCCCACCCGCTCGATGTTGGTGACGTGTCGGTTCCGCGATACCGGGATACGGTCGCCGACGGCCGACAGGATGCGGGCGTTGGCCTGGTGGGCGCAGAAGCGGTCGATGTCCTCGGGCGTCCAGTCGGCGCGCTTGAGCACGGTGTGGGCGGACTGCGTCATGCGTGTCACCGCGTGCTGGAACACCTCGCGTCCCCGCATCCGGAAGTAGCGGTCGTCGGGGCCGTGGTCGCCGGGGCGGGAGCGCTCCAGCGCACCGCCGCCCGGCACCTGGATCAGTTCGTCGCCCGAGCCGTCGCTGCCGAGGTCCAACGCCACTACGCCGCCCGGCTCGTCCCGCGCCCCGCGCCGCAGGACGGTCGCCGCGGCGCCGTCCCCGAACAGGATTCCGCAGGAACGGTCCTGCGGATCGAGAAGTGTCGAGTACACCTCGGCGGTGACCAGCAGAACGCGGTCGGCGCACCCCGAGTTCAGGGCGCCGACGGCGGCGGCGAGGCCGTAGACGAATCCGCTGCACGCGGCGGAGACGTCCCAGGCGGGTGTCCCGCCGAGTCCGAGGCGGGTGGCGAGCCGGGGTGCCATGGCCGGCATCGGCCGGTCCGGGGTGGAGGTGCCGACGATCACCGTGTCGACCAGGGGATGGCCGGCGACCGCGAGCGCGCGGCGGGCCGCCTCCAGGGCGAGATCTCCGGTGGTCACGCCCGGTGCCGCGCGGCGCCGTTCACGGATGCCGGTACGTCTGCGGACCCAGGCGTCGTCGACGTCCCAGGCGGCGGGCAGGGCGTCGTTCGCCACCGCGTCCGGCGGGACGAAACCGGCGATGCCCTCGAGGACGGCCGTCTGCGTCGGCTTCAAGAGGGGGGCTGCGCTGGGCAGTCGGAGGGTCACACACGCCTCGTTCGGGAGTGATCTTGGACGAGCGGCACGACTGTAGATCGGATCAAGATCGGGGCGGGAGCGTGACGCGATCCGAACTACTGACCAGTTACGGCCGTTTTACCCCAAAAGCCCAGCTCCGCGCCTAAATTGAGGAAACGTTACGCCTATTACGTTGCGCACAGATCACCCGAAAGGGGGCGCGATGTGTCGGGTGACCGTGCGCCGGTAGTGCTCCGCGATCTCGTCGCTGGTGGTCAGCCAGACGTCGGGTTGGGCCGCGAGATGGGCCAACGCCTGGTTCAGATAGGTGGCGCGGAAGGCCTGGCCGATCACGAACGGGTGCAGTGCCAGGGCCATCACGCGTCCACTGTGCTCGGAGTCGGCGCGCAGTTGCTCGTACTGATCCTTGACGATCTGCACGAACTCGGCCCCGGTGGTGCCCTTGGAGAACAGGCCCAGGTCGTTGAGTTCCACCGTGTAGGAACGCTCAGCACCCCGGGCACGTTCAACGGGTAGGGCTGGTCGTCGTTGGTCCAACGGCATCCCGACTGCGCGGTGGAGATTCAGGAGGTCCAACTCAGCGACCCGTTCGGTCCGCTGCGCGCGAACGCGCTCGATCTGCAACTCACCGAGTTCCCCGTCGCCGAGCCGGATCTGGTGGCCGGACCCGTGCTCTTCTCAGAACCGCGCGCACTCATCGTCCCCGCACAACACCCGTTCGCCCGGCGCAAGTCGGTCGGGCTCGAAGACCTGGCGCGTACTCGGATGGTGAGCGTGTCGGGCGACGTCCCGCCCTACTGGCTCGACTACCACTACCCTCGCCGAACCCCTGAGGGACGGCCCATCCCTCACGCCGTCACCGTCGTCTACTGGATGGAGGTGCTCTCGCTCGTCGCGGCCGGTCGCGGAGTGTCGCCCGCCGCGGTGCGCGCCGCGCGGTACCACTCGCGGCCCGGCATCGTCTTCGTGCCGTTCCATGACGCGCCACCGATCGAGTACGGCCTGCTCTGGCCCCGCAACGGGGTCACGGCACGGGTCCGTTCCTTCGTCGAGACCGTGTGCGAGGCCGCGTCCGAAGCCGCCTCGGCACCCGCGCGAACTCCGTCCGACCGCTCACGCCCACCTGATCACCCGTCCGGCAGGATGAGCCCATGAGCATCGTCAAGATCAACGTACTCACCGTTCCCGAAGAGCAGCGCGAGACGCTGGAGAAGCGCTTCGCGAACCGGGCCGGGACGGTGGACAGCTCGGACGGGTTCGAGTGGTTCGAGCTGCTGCGGCCCGTCGAGGGCACCGACACCTACCTCGTCTACACGCGCTGGCGTGCCGAGGAGGACTTCAAGAACTGGATGTCGGGCATGGGGGGCCAGGCGGCTCACCGCGGCGGGCCGCAGGGGTCCGCACAGCAGGAGGGCTCCGCACAGGGTGAGCGGCCGAAGCCCGCGGCGACGGACGCGACGTTGTGGACCTTCGAGGTGGTGCAGCAGGCGGGGCCGAGGGAGGGGTAGGGGCGGAGGTTCGTCGCCGGGTGGGCGGGCGCCGCTCGTGACGGCCGCGCCGCCTCGTCGTAGTCAACTGACTTGGTCTGCCGCGATGTTGGCGTCACGGTAGGTCTCCCAAAGGCCGTCGGCCGTCTCGCAGGCGCCCTCGGAACAGCTCTCGCAGGCGCTGCGGTGGCTCAGGTAGGCCTGGTACGCCGTCTGCGTTCGGGTGTGGACGCCGATGCCGGCGATGCGCCGCACGCGGCCGGCACCATCGCTCACGCCTCGACCTCTTCGGACATACGGCGCTCGCCGACCGCGATGAGACGCGCGAGGTCGAGCGGTGCGCACAGCCTCGCCACGGAGGAAATCGGCACGGACCAGTACGGGCCATAGGCCTGGATGTCGAGTTCGACCGCGTCCGGGCGCGGCACGCCGAGGTAGGTCGCACAACCGAGGAGGTCCACACCGAGCGCGCGCCAGTCGTCGGCGGCCTGCTGCCAACTGTCGGGCAGGCCGGGGGGTGTGAGGGCGTAGTACCGGCGTCCACGTGGGTCGCAGATGACTGGGCCGCCGTTGAGCGCCTCGTCCAGGAACGCATCCACCTCTGCCGCTTCGCCCGGGCAGTCCGACGCGGCGAGCACCAGATCCCCGGGCAACCGGACTGCGGAGAACAGTGCGCCAAGCCGGAGCATCGCAACCCCGTGCTCCTGCCACTCCAGTCGAATCCGGGGGTGGCCCGGTGCTGGATGCGTCGACAACAGCCAGTGTTCGACAGCGAGACGCCGCTCGGTGGCGGAGACCAGCGTCATGGACTCCGCCACCACGGGCTGTAGTGCGTGACCGCCGTGCGAGGGCGTGTCCTCCTCGCAGGTGGTTGTAGGCATCTCCGATTCCACGGCAGCACCTTCCCTATACGCTGAGTTGCTGGGCGACTACCTGAACAATAGGAAGCGGAGTTCGGCGCTTGAAGGGACTGCCAGTACGGGTGGATGACGCAAGGCACGGGGATTGGGTGGTCGTATGCCGTCGGGTGCAGGACCAACCCTGACTGGTGGTCGGGGTTCACCGTCGCGGTCGAGAAGCGGGGTCATTTCGGGCTACGTTTTCCGGCTGATACGCGAGCAGTTGGGGCACACGCAGGAGACCATCGCCGAGCAGTTACGCGTCTCCGCGGACACGGTCGCGGGCTGGGAGTCCGGGCGGCGGCCGCTGACCGCCGTGCCGGTCGGGCAGATTCTCGTGTACCGCCGCCGCCTGATGCGGTTGGGTACTGTGCCTGCCCTCCTGCAGGCGTTAGAGCGGGCGATGGAGGCGGACGTCCTCCTTGCCAGTGCTCTGGATGGCGATGTGTCGGCCGAGGACAGTCCGTTGGGTGCCTGGGTCATGCAACGTGACCTGGTCGAAGTCCTGGCATGGCCTCTCAACGGCGTTCCACCGCGAACCGTCCGGGGCCTTCCTTCGCCCCCGCGGCAGCGGCGTGGCCCTGTGCCGTCGGCGCCCGAATTGCCGACGGACGATCGACGGCGGTTCTTCACACACATGCGGCAGACGGCGGAGCAGGCGCGAGGCGACGCACAGTTCCTACTGCGGCGCCAGGCTCTGTACCTGTCCGGCTACGACGATCAGCCCGACGCCTCGGAATGGCTGGCGCACCAGCAGGCGACCGAACGCCCCCGTGGATGGTTGGTCGGCTGGCTCAACGCCCGTTCAGTGGCCGCCGTCGCCGCACGCCAAGGCGACCGCGAGCGGATGAACCACTTCATCAACTCGGCACTGATGGACGATGACGCGGGCGAAGCCGCGAACCTGAACTACTGGGCCTATTGGGTCGGGGAGAGCCAACACCTGCAACTGTCCGACGACTTCATCGCTTCCCGTACGCCCGGGCCGTGGCCTGGTGACAAGTTGCTGGCCCACCTCGTTGAGGGACTCGCGCCCCACCACGGATACGTGGACCTCAACATCCACTCGCTGTGGTCACTCCTCGCCGTCCGGCCGAATCTCCTCAAGTCCGGTGTGGCGGCCCGTGCTCTACGCGACCGGCTGCCCGTGATGTTGGATGGCGGAGAGCTGTCGGACCGCGCGCACCGGGAGCTTGAGAGCATCATGTACGCGATCCGCCTTGCCGAGGCGTGAGAGGAGACCGACCGTGGCCGATGAAATGGCCCAGGTTGCACGGTTCCTGTTCGAGAGCGGGACGCTCAAGGCGTCCCGGCGGACCGGCTGGTGGATGGCGGGTGTCCGGGACCCGGAGAGTGTCGCCGAGCATGCCTGGCGCACCTCGCTGATCGCTTCCGTCATCGCCGCGCTGGAAGGCGCCGATCCCGCGCGCGCCGCGTTCCTCGCGGTGTGGCACGACTCGCAGGAGACCCGGACCGGGGACGTCAACCATCTCGGCAAGAAGTACGCCGGCGAGGCGGATCCCCAGGCGGTGACCGCCGATCAGGTCTCGGGCATGCCCGAGTTCCTCGCAACGGTCGTCAAGGACGTGGTCGCGGAGTACGAGGCTCGGGAGTCCGCCGAAGCCGTCTGCGCACGGGACGCGGACAAGTTGGAGTGCCTGCTCCAGGGCATCGAGTACAAGGCCCAGGGCTACGAACTCGCCCAGCGCTGGATCGACAACAGCCGCGGACGCCTCGTCACCAAGACGGCCAACGAGCTCGCCGACCAACTGCTCGGCATGGACCCGCTCGACTGGCTCCGTACGGTGCTGGGCGAACAGCCCAACTGACCTGACCGACCACCCCGACCGACCACCCCAACCGACCAGTCCAACCGACCAGTCCAACCGACCCCACAGGCTGCCCCCCCACAGACGCCATGGTTGCCCTCGTTGGCGCCTCCTCCACAGCGGCCCCACCGAAGTGACATGACCCGTTCACCGATCCTCCACATATGACGCTCTGCGCCGAAAGAATTCGGCCATTGACTCACTCCGCGCGGCATCCACCCGGAGTCGCGGAGCGCATCGTTTCCGTCAGTGGGGGGACACGTGGTGTCCGCGCAGGAGGGCTCCGGCAGACCGGAGCCCCACAGACCCGTGCTCGATCCGCCGCCCAGACGGCCGCAGGCCGTCCGCGGGCTCGGCGATCGGGTCTTCCGTTTCCAGTTGACGGCCGCCGGGGCCGTCGTCCTCGGCATCATGGCCGCCGTAGGACTGTTCCTGCTGCTGAGGGCGACGCAGGCGCTGCGCGCCACCGGGCTGTCGTTCCTGACGACGGCCCAATGGCAGCCGGACGTCCACAAGTTCGGCATCGCGGCCGTGCTCACCGGCACGCTGCTCATCGCCGCCGTCGCGGTCACGATCTCGGTGCCGCTGGCCGTCGGGACCGCGCTGTTCATCTCCGACGTGGCACCGCGCGGGCTGCGCCGCACCCTGGTGAGCCTGGTCGACCTGATGGCGGCCGTACCGTCCGTGGTCTACGGCCTCTGGGGGCTGTTCTTCCTCCAGGCGCACGTGATCGGGCTGTCGCGCTGGCTCTCCGACTGGTTCGGCTGGATCCCGCTCTTCACGGTGGACGGCACCCACCCGGGCGATCCGCTCGCCTCCGCGAGCGTCTACACCGCGTCCGCGTTCGTCGCCGGGATCGTCGTCGCGCTGATGGTCGCACCCATCCAGTGCTCGGTGATGCGCGAGGTCTTCGCGCAGGCACCGGCCGGTGAACGCGAGGGCGCCTACGCGCTCGGCGCCACCCGCTGGGGCATGATCCGCGCGGTCGTCCTGCCGTACGGGAAGGGCGGGATCATCGGCGGCACGATGCTCGGGCTCGGGCGGGCGATGGGCGAGACCATCGCCGTCTACATGATCATCTCGCCGGTCTTCGTGATCCAGCCGCACATCCTGCAGACCGGCTCGAACTCGGTCTCCTCCCTCATCGCCCTGCACTACGGCGATGCCTCCCCCTTCGGGATGTCGGCGCTGATGGCGGCGGGCCTGGCGCTGTTCCTGCTCACCCTGGCGGTCAACTTCACCGCCTCCACGATCGCGGCCCGCTCGCGGTCCGGCGCGCAGAGCGAGGCATGAGATGACGGTCGTAGAAGAAGTCGAAGAAGTAGAGGAAGTAGAAGAGGCAGCAGAAGGGGCAGCTGAGGTCGCGGCGTCCGTCGAGGCGGAGTCCGCCGCTGCCGAACTGCCAGACATTCCGCGGCGGATCGGCGGGCCGACCCGTTCCGGGGTGCTCGCGCTGTGCGGGGCGGCGGTGTCCGGGCTGTGTGTGAGTGTGCTGCTGTTCGGTGAACTCGCGCCGTTCTCGGGGGCGTTGGGTTTCGCGGTCACCTGGTACGTCGTCTTTCTCACCGTGTACGGCGTGCTGACCGGTCTGGAAGAGAACGGGGAGGCGGTACGGGACCGGGTCATGACGGTGGTGCTGTGGACGGCGGCCGGGCTGCTGTTCTCCGCGCTCGCGATGGTCGTCGGCTTCACTCTGTGGCGCGGCCACGAGGCGCTCACGTACCTCAACTTCTTCCACCAGGACATGCAGGCGGCGGGCCCGCTGGACCCGCTGGGCGTCGGCGGTATAGCCCACGCGATGGTCGGAACCCTCCTCATGATCACCATCGCGTTGCTGATCACCGTCCCGCTGGGGCTGGCCTGCGCGGTGTACCTCAACCAGATCCCCGGCCGGTTCTCCCGGTTCGTCCGCACCATCGTCGAGGCGATGACCGCGCTGCCGTCCATCGTGGCGGGCCTGATGGTGTACGCCGTCTGGGTCCTCCAACTCGGCATGGAGAAGTCGGGGTTGGCGGCGGGATTCGCGATCAGTGTGATGATGCTGCCGATCGTGGTCCGGGCGTCGGACGTGGTTCTACGGCTCGTGCCGGGGACGCTCACCGAGGCGGCGGAGGCGCTGGGCGCGCCGCGCTGGCGGACGGTGTGGCACGTGGTGCTGCCGACCGCGCGCTCCGGACTCGCCACGGCCGTCATCCTCGGCACGGCCCGCGGCATCGGCGAGACCTCGCCGGTCCTGCTGACCGCGGGCTTCACGGCCGCCACCAACTACGACCCCCTGCACGGCCCGATGATCTCCCTCCCGCTCGCGGTCTTCAGCTTCGTCCGCTCTCCCGAACCCGCGATGATCGCCCGCGGGTTCGGGGCGGCGGCGGTGCTGATGGCCCTGGTCCTGGTGCTGTTCGTGATCGCCCGGATCATCGGCGGCCGGGGCCCCGGCCAACAGACCCGCACCCAGGCCCGCCGCACGGCCCGGGCGTCGCGGCGGGACGCGGCCCGCTTCGACGAACTCCGGTCACCGGGACTGTCGTTGTTCGAGGTGCGGGAGCAGGGCGAGGACCCGCATACCGACGAACCGACCGCAGCCGCCAACGACGAACCCGCCCTACAGGGGCCGCCCGCACCCGACGACTCACCCGGACCCAGACCCGCCCCCGCACCGGAACCCGCCCCCGCCCCCGCCCCCGGAGAGACCGCCTGATGATGCCCAGCCATCTCACCCTCCCCCGGCCCCTACGGGCGCTGGGAACCCTCGGTGCCGTGTTCGCCGCGCTCGTCGCGCTGCTGGCGGGGCCCCTCGCCGGGCCCGCTGCCGCCGACAGTTACACGCCCATCGCCGGGGCCGGTTCTACCTGGGCGGAGAACGCCGTCGACGAGTGGCGGCGGGCGGTGAACCAGTACGGGATGCGGATCAGCTATGCCGGTACCGGGTCCTCCGACGGGCGGCGTCAATTCCTCAGTGGGACCGTCGACTTCGCGGTGTCGGACATCCCGTTCCAGACGCATCCCACGGACGGCAGCGCGGCGGAGCGGCCCGGCTCGGGGTCGTACGCCTATATGCCGATCGTGGCCGGCGGGACCGTGTTCATGTACCACCTGACCGTCAACGGGAAGCGGGTCACCAACCTCCGCCTCTCCGGTGCCGTCGTCACCAAGATCTTCACCGGGGTCATCAAGACCTGGGACGACCCGGTGATCAAGGCCGACAACCCGGGGCTCCAGCTCCCGCACCGCACCATCGTGCCGGTCGTCCGCTCCGACGGCTCCGGCTCCACCGCTCAGTTCACGATGTGGATGGCGGCCCAGCACAAGTCGTTGTGGAACGCGTACTGCGCGAAGGTCGGCCGCTCGGGTGCCTGCGGGCAGACCTCGTACTACCCGACCGTCTCCGGCATGATCGCCCAGTCCGGCGACCTCGGTGTCGCGGGCTACATCGCGCAGAACTACGGCGAGGGCGCGATCGGTTACGTCAACTACTCGTACGCCCTCAACGCGCACTATCCGGTCGCCAAGGTCCTCAACCACGCCGGCTACTACACCGAGCCGACCCCGCAGAACGTCGCGGTCTCGCTCCTCAAGGCGAAGATCAACACCAACAAGAGCTCCGCCGACTACCTCACCCAGCAGCTCAACGGCGTCTACAACGACACCGACCGGCGCAACTACCCGCTGTCCAGCTACTCGTACATGATCCTGCCGCTGAAGGTGCAGGGCACGTTCACGAAGACCAAGGGCAAGACGCTCGGCGCCTTCTCCTACTACTTCATGTGCCAGGGCCAGCAACAGGCGCCCTCGCTCGGCTACTCACCCCTGCCGATCAACCTCGTACAGGCCGGCTTCGACCAGATCCGCCGCATCCCGGGTGTGCAGACCCAGAACATCAACATCAAGAACTGCAACAACCCGACCTTCACCACCGACGGCCGCAACAAGCTGGCGGAGACCGCGCCCTACCCGTCGGCCTGCGACAAGCAGGGGGCGACCGCCTGCACCACGGGCAGTGGCGGCGCCAAGTCGTCGACGGGCAGTGGGAGTTCGGGTGGTACCGGTAGCGACTCCGGTGGGAGCAGCGGCGGTACGGCCACCGGTGGAACGGTCGGCGGTACCGGCGCCTCCGCCGTCGGCGGCACCGGTAGCGGCGGCTCCGCGCAACCGTCCGTCGACCCCGACACCGGCCAGGCCCTGACCTCGGGCGGCACCGGTACCGGCTCAGGCACCGGCGGTACAGGCACCGCCGCAGCCGCCGCTGACGGCACGATCGCCCTCGCCCAGCCGGTCGCCGTCTCCGCCGACCCGGGCTGGACCACCACCCAGACCCTGATGCTGCTCGCCGCGATCCTGGTCCTGGGTCTCCTGCTCCTCCCGTCGATCGCCTCCCGTCTGATGACGACTCGCGGCACCAACGACCGCCAGGACGAGGGGAGTTCACGATGACCAGCACCCCCGAATCGCGCCGACCTCCGCACAGACACCTCCGCCGGATACTGCGCCGCCTCCTCGCCGGTGCCGCCACCGGCGCCCTCGTCGGGCTCGCCGTGGCGCAGGCCGCGCCGCCCGCCGCCGCGACGACCAGTTCCGCCGTGACGGTGGCCGGGCGCGGTGAGTTCAAGGACATGCGGTTCACCGTCGACCAGACCACCCACCTCACCAGCCAGGCGGTGACGGTGAGTTGGACGGGCGGCACGTCGACCACGCTCGCGGGCACCCTGTTCGACACCGACTACGTGCAGATCATGCAGTGCTGGGGCGACGACGACGGGACGGTCCCCGCCAACCCCGGCCCGTCCCGCACCCAGTGCCAGTACGGCGCCTCCCCGACCACCGACCGGGGCAGTTGGCCAGGCAACGACTACGACGACACCCGGAAGGTCTTCTACAGCGCGGACCCCACCAACTACGGCCAGGACGACCGCTACGGCGCGGCCAACCCCAACGCCCCCGGCGAGGTCCCCTTCAAGTCGGTCGACGGCACGGTCATCACCAGCGGCACCCAGAACAACGCCCTGTTCAACCACAACACCACCAACGAGGTCGACTTCGCCCGCACCGGCGCCGACGGCACCGGCAAGGAGTACTTCGAGGTCCAGACCGCCAACGAGGCCCCGCACCTGGGCTGCGGCACCCCGGTCTCCACCAACGGCGTGACAAAGCCCAGGAGTTGCTGGCTGGTCATCGTCCCGCAGGGCCATCTCGACCTGGACGGCAAGCCGTACGCCGACCGCAGCCAGGTCAACGCGGGCTCCCCGGTCTCCTCCACCAACTGGAAGAACCGCGTCGCGATCCCGCTGCACTTCAACCCGGTCGGCACCAACTGCGCGCTCGGCTCGGACGAACGTGCCACCACCGGCAGCGAACTTGTCGCCGACGCGATGACAAGTTGGCAGGCCGCCCTGTGCCCGACCGGCACGGTCTACGGCTACACGGAACTGGGCGAGCCCGACACCCGGTCCCGGCTCACCGCCGACGGTTCCTCCGGACTCGCCTTCACCACCCGCGCGCTGGGCGCCGACGACGGCACGACGGCACCCTCCGGCACGACGGCCTACGCCCCGGTCGCCCTGTCCGGAGCCGTCATCGGCTTCACCATCGAGCGAAGAGCCAAGGCCGGCGCCCCCGCGTCGGTCGAAAAGCTCGCCGGTACGAAGGTCGAGTCCATCGACCTCACCCCGCGCCTGGTCGCCAAGCTGCTCACCGAGTCGTATCGCAACTCCCCCTGGGGCGCGGTGCTGGGCGGCACCGCCGCGAGCGGCTACGGCTGGGCGAAGAACAACCCGGCGGGGCTGGCGAGCGACCCCGAATTCATCTCCCTGAACCCGGAGTTCGCGTATCTCTCGGTCGCCGAGACGCCCTCCACCGACACCGATCTGCTCACCGCGCTCGGCCACAGCGACACGGCCCGCGCACTGTGGCAGTGGATCATGTCGGACAAGGAGGCCCGTCAGTTCCTCGGCGGGATCTCCGACGACTGGGGGATGCGCGTCAACCCGTACTACTCCACCAACGCGGATGTGAACCCGACCGGTATCGCCTTCGACCCGTCCCACTCCGACGACTACCCCAAGAGCGACCCGTGGTGCACGATCCCGCCGGGGACCGGCGCCACCGACAAGCAGTGCATGGGCGACTTCCACCCCTACGTCGACGACATGCACTCCGGCGCCCTGCACACCCGCCGCGCCGACACCCTGTGGAAGTCGACCTGGGACTCGCTGGCCAACCCGCCCGTGTTCAAGAGCCCGGGTCCGCAGGTCGTCGGCTCCCGCTTCGTGATCACGGTGACCGACGCGGCCTCGGCCGCCCGCTACGGACTGCAGACGGCCCGACTGCGCAACAGCGCGGGCAAGTTCGTCGCTCCCACGGCCACTTCGCTGACCGCCGCCGCGAACACCGCCACCGGCAGCCCGGTCGCCGAGATCAGCCCCGCGAACACCACGGCCAAGACGGCCTACCCGCTCGCCGAGCTCGTCTACGCGGCCGTCCGCCCCGGCTCCCTGGACGCCGCCGCCCGCAAGGACTACGCGGCCCTGCTGCGCTACACGGCCGCCAACGGCCAGGTCAGCGGCGCCGACCCGGGCCTGCTCCCGGCCGGTTACGCCCCGCTGCCCACCAGGTTCCGTACCGCCGCCGAGCACACGGCCACCGCGCTCCTGCACTACACCGGCCCGACCACCGCGACCGGCGGCGACGGCTCGGCGGGGAGCGGCGCGGGCGGTTCCACCAGCGGCAGCGAGACGATCGGCACCGGGGAGGGATCGAGCGGGCTCATGGCGGGCGGCCCGGCCGGCGATGCCACCTCAGCCACCCCGGCCGCCGCGAGCGCCGTACCGAGCGGCTCGCCGTCGTACGACGGCGGCAAGGCGGTTCAGACGACGGCGGCGGGCACCACGCCCGCCGATCCGGCGAGCCCGCTGCGCTACGCGGTGCCGGTCGGTGCCGCCCTCGGCGCGGTGGCCGGTGTGGGCGCTCCCTTCGCGGGCGGCGGCCGGGCCCGGCTGCCGCTCCGGGTGCCGTTGCCCGGCGGCCGGTCGATGACCGTCGTACCCCAACTCGCCCTGCCCGAACGGCTGCGAAGGCTGCTGCCGCCGGGCCGGGGCTGACCCCGAGCGCCCGCGCGGCGCTCCCCACGGACGGCCGTCCGCCCCGAAAGGCAGTCGGGGCGGACGGCCCGCACCACCCTGCCAGATCCGCCTCACCTCCTCTCTCCTGGAGAACCGCAATGCGCAGAATGCGCCTTTCGGCGGCCATGGTCGCCGCCGCCGTGGTGTCCGGCACGCTGGCTCTGGCGAGCCCCGCGTCCGCCGACCCGACCCCCGCCGGAACCTTCCGTCAGCTCGTCGGTGTGGGTTCCGACACCACCCAGGACGTGCTCAACGCCCTCGCCGGCGACACGGTGAACGCCAAGAGCTACGCCGCCACCGCGGTCACGGCGGACGGCGCCGGCATCGCCTCCTACGACGCGATCGAGCCCGGCACCGGCTCCACCACGTCCACCATCACGACCCGCTCCGGCGGCGCGGCCTTCCTGCGCCCGAACGGCTCCGGCAACGGCCGTCTCGCCCTGAGCATGTCGCTGACCGGCGACAAGTTCCCCAACAGCGCCGGTGTCGCGGTCAAGGGCCAGATCGACTTCGCCCGCTCCTCCAGCGGCCCGTCCGCCTCCGGCAGCGCCCTGACCTACATCCCCTTCGCCCGGGACGCGGTCGGTGTCGCGGTGCGGGGCACGGCGTTGAACACCCTGACGGTGGCGCAGTTGCACGACATCTACGCGGGCTCGCTCACCGAGGTGAACGGCCAGACCGTGCATCCGAAGATCCCGCAGAGCGGCTCAGGCACCCGCAAGTTCTTCCTCGCCGCGATCGGCCTGACCGACGGCACCATCTCCCCGAGCATCCCGGTCGTCCAGGAGAACCAGGGCAACGCGGCCCTCACCGAGGACGGCGCGCTCGTCCCGTTCTCGGTCGGCAGCTGGATCGCCCAGAACAACGGCATAGCCCCCGACTACAGCACCACCGCGGCCACCGCCGGCGGCCACCTCGCCTCCGTCGTCCTGCCCGGCGACACCGGCGCGACCAGCCCGGTCACCACCGTCAACGGCAAGCTCACCCCGGTGAGCGGCTACTACGAGAACTCCACCTTCGGCCGCGACGTCTACAACGTCGTCCCCAGCCGCGCGATCGACCCGAGCGGCCTCTTCTTCGACAAGGCGCTCTACGACGTCTTCGTCACCAGCGGCACCCACGAGGCGGCCCTCGCCTCCGACAGCGCCGAGTCGGTCATCGCGTCCTTCGGCTTCATGAACGAGTCGTACAACGGCTCGGTCAACCTCGCCAAGCACGCCAAGCTCGGCGGCCTGGAGGAGTCCGGCGTCGACCTGTCGACGCCCGCCGCGCCCGCCCTGAAGACCACCCTCGGCGACGCGAGCGTGAAGCTGTCCTGGACCGCCCCGGCGGCCACCGGCCTCCCGCTCACCGACTACCGCGTCACGCTGACCGGTTCGGACGGCGCCGTCGTCGCCGTCAAGGACCTCCCGGCCACCACCACGTCGTACGCCTTCACCGGCCTGGCCGTCGGCACCTACACCGCCACGGTCACCGGCGCCAACGTCAACGGCTCCGGGACGGCGGCCAGTTGGACCGGCGCTGTCAAGTACGCGAGCACCACCAAGGCGACCACCGCCACCACCGCGTACGGCGTGACCCCGAAGGTCGCGGTCACCGTCACCGGCACGCACGGGGTCGTCCCCAGCGGCAAGGTCACCGTGAAGGACGGCTCGACGGTCGTCGGCACCGGCACGCTGAACAGCTCCGGCAAGGTCACCGTCAACGTGTCGAACCACCTCAAGGTCGCCACGCACACCCTGTCCGTCTCCTACGCCGGCGCGACCAAGCTCAACGCGTCCTCGGCCTCCGTCTCCCTGAAGATCACCAAGGCGACCCCGGCGATCTCCAAGACCGCGCCCGCCACCATCAGCCACACGGCCCGCGCGAAGGTCACCGTCAAGGTCACCGCGACCGGCACGACCCCGGCCGGCACCGTGCGCATCTACCAGGGCACGAAGATCATCGCGAGCGGCACGCTGAGCGGCGGCAAGGTGACCATCACCCTGCCGAAGCTGAGCAAGGGCTCGCACACCCTGCACGCGTACTACGCGGGCTCCTCGACGGTGAACGCGCGCTCCGGCGCCAACTTCGTCATCAAGTCCACCTGATCCAGACCCAGTTGACCGTGCGGCCGGGGAGACCTCAGCGTCTCCCCGGCGGCCCCATGACGACGACAGACAGCCGACGACAGCGAAGGAGGCGGGCCGCAGTGACCGTCGCCACCCCCATCAGGCTCACCCCGGCCGCGCCGCGCACGCTCGTCCGGAGCGTCACCGCCGTCCGCCACCTCGCCCGCGGCGGCCTGCTCAGCCTCGCCGCCCTGCTGCTCGGCATCACCGCGCAGCTCCTCGTGTTCAGCGCCGCCCAGCAACACTCCGCGCAGCACGCCGACTTCGACGCACTGCGCGGCCAACTCGCCCTGGGCACCGCCCCGGTATCCCAGACCGACCAGCAGGGCGGACTCCTCGCCCCCGGCACCCCGGTCGCACTGATCGACATCCCGTCCCTGGACCTCAGCCAGGTCGTCCTGGAGGGCACCGACTCCACGGTCCTGACGGACGGCCCCGGCCACCGCCGTGACACCCCGCTGCCCGGACAGTCCGGCACCAGCGTCCTGATGGGCCGGGCGGCGGCCTACGGCGGCCCGTTCGGACGGCTGGCCGAACTCCGCGCGGGCGTCACCTTCAGCGTGACCACCGGCCAGGGCAAGGCGAAGTACCAGGTCGTCGACGTCCGCCGGGCCGGCGACCCGGCACCCGCGCCCATCGCCTCGGGCGAGGGCCGGCTGGTCCTGGTCACCGCCACCGGCCCGCACTACATGCCGTCCGGCGTTCTACGCGTCGACGCCGACCTGATCTCGAAGGCCTTCCAGACCCCGGCCGCGGTGATCCGCTCGGGCACCCTGCCCACCGCCGAGGAACCCCTCGCCCGCCCCGACGGCGTGCCGTGGCCCCTGGTGATGTGGTTGCAGGCGCTGCTGCTGGCCGCCGTAGCGGCGGTGTGGGCCTGGCACCGCTGGGGCCGCCACCAGACATGGATCGTCTTCGCCCCGCTCGTCGCGGTCCTGGGCCTCCAGGTCGCCACCCGCACCACCGAACTGCTGCCGAACCTCCTGTGAACCGAGGCAACCAGAGATGACCGTGCCCGTGACCATGACCGACACCGCCGTCCTCCCCGTCACCACCGCGACGGCCGCCCCCGCGACCCTCGAAGCCCGCGCCGTCTCGGCCTGGTTCGGCACCCACCAGGTGCTCGGCCAGGTGTCCCTGACCATGCCCGCGGGCCAGGTCAGCGCGCTCATCGGCCCGTCCGGCTGCGGCAAGTCGACGTTCCTGCGCACCCTCAACCGGATGCACGAGCTGATCCCCTCGGCGGCCTTCGGCGGCGAGGTCCTCTTCGACGGCGAGGACATCTACGACACGTCATGGCGCCTGACGGACGCCCGCCGCCGTATCGGCATGGTCTTCCAGAAGCCGAACCCGTTCCCCGCCATGTCGATCTACGACAACGTGGTGGCCGGACTGCGCCTGACCGGCACGCGCGCGAGCCGCCGCGAGAAGGACGAGCTGGTCGAGGAGTCGCTGACCCGCGCGGGCCTGTGGAAAGAGGTCCGCGACCGCCTCCGGCAGCCCGGCGGCGCCCTCTCCGGCGGCCAGCAGCAGCGCCTGTGCATCGCCCGCGCGCTCGCCGTACGCCCCCGGGTGCTGCTGATGGACGAGCCCTGCTCGGCGCTCGACCCCACCTCCACCCGCCGGGTCGAGGAGACGATCCACGAGCTGGCCGGACAGGTCACCGTGGTGATCGTCACCCACAACATGCAGCAGGCCGCCCGCGTCTCCCAGCGGTGCGCCTTCTTCCTCGCCGAACAGGGCACCCCCGGCGGAATCGTGGAGTCCGGCGCCACCGACGACGTCTTCGGCTCCCCCAAGGACGAGCGGACGGCGGACTATGTGGCGGGCCGCTTCGGCTGAGCGCCACACGAGGGTTCATGGGGAGGATCACACCAAAGAAGGAGTTTGGATCGCGGGGAAGCGGTGAGGCGAGCCGAATGCGCGCTTCTCCCACCCCCTCCGCCGACGTCCCCGTACGCCCCTCCGCCACCGCCGACGTCGGCACGGCGAACCCCACCCCCGGGAAGCAACGCGCCCAGCGTGACCCCTTCTTCGACAACGCCAAATACCTGGCGATCGTCCTCGTGGCGATCGGCCACTCCTGGGAGCCGCTGCGCTCCGGCAGCCGTAGCGTCACCGCGCTCTACACGCTCGTCTACGCCGTGCACATGCCGGCGTTCATCGTCATCTCCGGCTACTTCTCCCGGAGCTTCCGCGCGACCCCGCCCCAGATCCGACGCCTGCTGACGGGAGTGGTCCTCCCCTACGTCGTCTTCGAGACGGCGTACACCCTCTTCACCCGCTGGACGGACCACGCCCCCGACCGCGCGATCAGCCTGCTGGACCCGCTGTACCTGACGTGGTTCCTGGCGGCCCTGTTCGTCTGGCGCCTGACCACGCCGGTCTGGAACCACGTACGCCACCCGCTCCCGCTCGCCCTGGCGATCGCGATGCTGGCCACCCTCTCCCCCTCCATCGGCAACGACCTGGACCTGCAACGCGTCCTGCAGTTCCTCCCGTACTTCGTCCTGGGCCTCTCCCTGAAGCCGGAACACTTCCAGCTCGTACGACGGCCGGAGGTACGGCAGTTGGCGGTCCCGGTGTTCGTGGGCGCGCTCGCGGTGGCCTACTGGTCGGTCCCGCGCTTCGACTACGCCTGGTTCTTCCACAACGCGAGCGCGGACCAACTCGGCGCACCCGACTGGGAGGGCCCGGTCATGACGCTGGCCCTGTTCGCCTGCTCGACGCTCCTGGTCATCTGCTTCCTGGCCTGGGTACCGCGCCGCCGCACCTGGTTCACCGCCCTGGGCGCGGGCACGCTCTACGGATATCTCCTGCACGGCTTCCTCGCCCAGGGCGCCAAGTCCTGGGGCTGGTACGACCCGGCGTGGGTGCGGGGCCCGCTCGGCGAGATCACGGTGACGGTGGTGGCGGCCGTGGTCGTGACGGCCCTGTGCACACCGCCGGTGCGGCGGGTCTTCCGCTTCGCGATGGAACCGGAGATGCGGTGGGCGTTCCGCCGCGACACGACCGAACTGGCCCGCCCCTAGCGATGGTTGTGGTGGACCGGCGGGCGATTCGATGAATTCACGCTGAACCCCGTCCGACAATTCACGGTCGCACGACGCCAGTACGAAAAGGACCACAACCGACCAGATGGGCAAGAGGTCACAGGCTTTGTACGCAGGTGAACTCGCCCACGGAGGTTGCGCCATGCCCGCTCGTTCCACCTCGGCCATGACCCTGGCCCTTGCTCTCGGTACCGGCCTGGCCGCTCCGCTGCTCCTCGCCGGAACGGCGGGCGCGGCCACGGCCCCGGCCACGGCCGCGCTGAGCACCGGTGGCGGGGAGGTCCTGTACAAGGCCTCCGCCGGCCAGACCAACAAGGTGACCGTCACCGCGTCCAGGGTGAGCGGCTCCGACAAGGTCACGTACGTCATCGACGACGTGGTCACGATCAAGGCGGGTACCGGCTGCGCGTACCCCACCGCCTCGGACCACACCAAGGTCTCCTGCACGGTCACCACGGTGGACAGCCAGGACCCGTACGCCACCGCGCAGTTGACGCTCGGCGACAGGAACGACGTCGTCAACTACAACAACAGGACCAACCAGACGTACTACTTCGCCTCGATCGACCTGGGCCCCGGCAACGACAGACTGGAGGACACCGGCCGCGTGGACGGTAACTACGTCTCGGGCGGAACCGGCAACGACAGCATCGACATCGGCAAGGCCGCAGTGGCCTGGGGAGGCGACGGCAACGACGGCATCGTCGCCACCGGCGGCCTGACCATCACCCAGGGCGGCAACGGAAACGACGCGCTCTTCACCGACGGCGACAGCAGCTCGTCCGACGGCGGCGCCGGCAACGACGAGCTCCGCGGCGGCGACGGCGACCAGATCCTGTCCGGCGGTGCCGGCAACGACGACCTCGAGGGCTACGCCGGCAACGACTTCCTCTACGGCGGCAAGGGCAACGACAGGCTCTACGGCGGGGCGGGCGCCGACACCCTCTACGGCAACTCCGGCAACGACACGCTGTGGGGCGGCGCGGGCAAGGACTTCCTGTCCGGCGGGCCAGGCCGGAACGTCGTCCACCAGAACTGACGCACCCCAACAGCCCACGGAATCAACGGAGTCGGAGGGCGGTCTAGGGAGTCACGTCCGCCCTGGCCGCCCACCGCCAAGCAACGAACTCCATCCCGAACCCCACGACGGCCACTCCGACCCCGCCCCAGAAGAACAACATGCTGTGCCGCTCCAGCCCACCGAGCAGCATCAAGTCCATCCCCACAACGGGCAGCAGAACCCCACCGGCGGCGTACCACCGCCCTTTGCGCGCCTGAACGATCGCCGAGGCGGCGCCGAGCGCCAGGATCAGGGCCATGACTGCTATCCACACGAGGACAGGGTCCCAGCGCGGGGGCCCCGCGTTCAACTGACCCCTTTTCTCGACGGGTCATCCGTGCCGCTCCCGCCGCTGATGCTGACGCATCAACACGTTGGCGTCCGTCTCCTTGCTGCCGTCGAACTCGGCGCGCGCGGCGTCGCGTTGAGCGGCGAGTTCGGCGCAGGTCAGGCACTTGGGAACAGGGAGCGGCGGGCGGCTTACGTCGAAGTCGCGCGCGGTCACAGCACCTCACCCCGGCTTCGCGCGTTCGCGCGTGCGGTCTCGGCACGCAGGCGCTGCTCCGGGCCGGCCGGCGTCAAGTCCCCCGGATTGACGGTCCATTCGGTCCCACCGCCGACCGGACGCAGGGACCACAGACCGCACCACTCGCCACGGAACGTGCCGACCCGACCCCGCGAGTCCACGATGATCGTGCCGATGGCCGGGACGTGTTGGGGGTGCTCATGTTCCGCGTGTTCGTCGGGAATGCCGGGAACGTTTCCGGACACGACTGTTCCTCTCCGTAGCGATTCCACTACCAAGCGAGTTCAGCGTGACCTAGAGTCGATACCCGCTCAACCTGTGGGCTGCGAAGGGAAGGTCGGTAACGGGTGGTCAATCGCAAGGAGTTGGACCCCGAGAGCAGTCCGGAAGCCGCCTACGGGGCGCGTATCCGCACATTGCGCGAGGCCCGCGGGTGGAAGCAGGAGGACCTCTCCGAAGTGATGGGGTACTCCAGCACCCACATCTCGGCCGTGGAAACTGGTCGCAAGATTCCAACTCTCCGTTTTTCGCGCAGTGCTGACGTCGCCTTCCGGATCGTCGACACCGTGGACACGTTCGAACGCCAGTGGCACGAGCTGCGGCGCGGCAGCATGCTGGAGGGGTTCCCGCAGTACGTCGAGCATGAGGGCCGGGCCGTTGAGATCCGGCTGTACAACATCGGGATCGTTCCTGGCTTGCTGCAAACACCGCAGTACGCACGGGTGTTGGCGGACAGCGCCGTGTGGCGGGGCGCCATCGCGCCCGAACAGGCGGAGGAACGCGTCTCGTTCCTGGCGGATCGGCAGGCGGCGCTGGTGCGGCCCCGTCCTCCCATGATGCTGGTGGTGCTGGACGAGAGCTGTATCCGCAGGCGGGTCGGCGGGGACGAGGTCATGGGCGCTCAGCTCGACCGGCTGGTGGAGTTCGCCGCGCAGCCGAACACCATGCTTCAGATCGCTCCGTTCGACATGGGGGAGCGCCGCCCGTTCGACTTCCCCATGAACCTGCTGACGATGTCGGACCTGTCCGCGATCGCGTACGCGGAATCCCAGATGCGAGGGCATCTGGAGCGCGATACGAAGTTCGTACTTCCCTTGCTGGCGGCCTACCATCAGTTGCAGGCCGAGGCGCTGTCCCAGGCGGCGTCGGTGGCCATGATCAACGAGGTACGAAAGGGCACGCTGTGACCACGACCGAGTCCCTCCGCTGGTTCAAGTCTTCCTACAGCAACAACGGCGGCGACTGCATCGAGGTCGCCGCAGACCTCGTCGCCCCGCGCGGCCTGGTCCCCGTCCGTGACTCCAAGAACACGGACGGCCCGGTGCTCGGCTTCGAAACGGCCGCCTGGTCGTCGTTCATCGGTGGCATCAAGAGCGAGGACTTTTCCGCCTGAACCACCGGGACGGCATCGGTGGGTCGGTCGTAGGAGCCAAGTTCGCCCCGGGCAAGTGGGCCCTCCCCGCACGGTGCCTGGGGCGTTGAAGCACCGCGAACCCCGCAAGCACGCCCAGGTCCCTTTCCCACCTGTCACAGGCATGCCATACCCTGCACTCAGCAGCCGCGCCCCGCGCGTCACCGCGTCTCTCATCCGCGGTCACGTCCGGATGTTGCGCGGCGCTCTCAACTCCCGGTCTACAGACCGGTTTTCCTTGTGGGGTACATGTGGGGGTACAGCACGTGCGGATGCGCAGCAGCGTCTCTGTCTCTACCGCGACGGCGCTCGCGGTTCTTCTCGGTTCGGCGGCGCTCAGCGTCGTAGCGACGGGTACGGCCTCGGCCGCGACCGCCGGCGTGACCACACCCGGCGGGCTCGTCGCGGACGGCGCCCTCAAGCGGGTGTTCGTGGGGGACAGTTCGGCCGGGACGGTCGCGGCCACCGACTACTCGGGCAACGTCCTCGCCTCGGCGGGCGGCATCAGCGGGGTCACCGACCTGGCCGTGTCCGACGACGGGAGCACCGTCTACGCGGCGGCCCAGGGCACGCACGAGATCGTGGCGCTCGACGCGGCCACCCTCGACGTGAAGGCACGCTATCCGGTCGCCACCAACGTGGGGCCGCGCTACGTCGCCTTCACCTCCGGCAAGCTCTGGTTCAGCTACGGCGACCAGTGGGACAGCAACATCGGTTCGGTCGACCCGGCCGTGGACCCGGCGAGCGGCACCGACCCGGTGACGCTGGGGCAGAAGCCCGACGGCGTCTCGATCAACGACCCGGGCTTCCTCGACACCGCCGCGTCCAGGCCCGGTGTCCTCGCCCTCGGTGAGACCGGTATCTCCACGGACTCGATGGCCGTCCTGGACGTCTCGGGGGCCACCCCGCAGAAGGTCGCCTTCTACAACGGCGACTACACGCTCAACAGCGGTATCTACGACATCGACCTGGTGCCGGGTTCCGACGAGGTGCTCGTCAACGGCACGGTGCGGGACGCCTACGCGAACGGCGCGTTCACGCAGGCCGGCACCTATCCCGGCGCCCAGCGGGCCGACATCGCACCGGACGGCACGGTCGCCCAGGCCAACGACGGCACGATCACGACGTACAGGCCGAACGCCACGAAGGCGATCCGCACGTACAGCGTCGGCTCGTACGGGACGGCCGATCTGACCTGGGCCCCGGACAACTCGCGGCTCTTCGTGCTCGCCGGGAAGTCCGGCGGCGGCTACACCCTCAAGGCGCTGACCGACCCGGAGAAGAACGTCCCGACCCTCACGGTCAACGCTCCCTCCTCCGCCGCCCGCGCCAAGAAGCTCACCGTCACCGGCAAGCTCTCGGCGACGGTCCCGCTGGCGGCGGGCGCCAAGCTGACGGTCACCCGTACCGACCTGGAGTCCACGAAGGGCAAGGCGCTGCCCACCGTCACGGTGGCGGCGAACGGCACGTACTCCTTCACGGACACCCCGCCGGTCGGCGGCACGGTCACCTACAAGGTGAGCTACGCGGGCGACACCGGGCACGCGGCCGTCAGCGCCTCCGACAAGGTCGCCGTGTCGCGCGCGGCCACGAGCCTCACCCTGAACAACAACGGCAAGCTGTACGGCTATGGCGCCGACGTGAAGTTCACCGCGCATCTCGGCACGACCTACACGAACCGCACGGTCGCGATCTACGCGGACCCCTTCGGCGCCGACAAGCCGAAGAAGCTCCTCAAGACCGGCAAGGTCAACTCCAGCGGCAACATCTCCGTCACCGTGGACATGACCCGCGACACCGCCGTCTCGGCCGTCTTCGCGGGTGACGCCCGCTACGCGTCCAAGACGGTGAAGGCCACGGCCTACGCCAAGGTCAAGGTCTCCACCGCGATCAGCAAGCAGTACAAGACGGCGAAGATCGGCTCGACGTCGTACTACTGGTTCCACAAGAACACCGCGCCGATCGTCACCACGACGATGACCTACTACAAGAACCGCCAGGAGCGGCTCGACCTGCAGGTCTACTACAACGGCAAGTGGTACGACTCCGACTCCGAGTACTTCGGCCTGGGCACCAACGGCAAGGTCGCCGTGAACCTCGGCGCCCCCGGCCAGTCCGGCATCAAGGCCCGCATCCGGGCCGCGTACATCAACGGTTCGTCCGGCGACAGCGTCAACTCGACGACGTACACCGGCTGGAAGTACCTGTACTTCTCCAACTAGCGCCCGCTACCAGGCATACGGCAGCTCCGCCTCCACGACCGTCGGTCCTCCGGCGGGGCTGCTGACCCGGGCGGTCCCGTCGAGGGCGGCGATCCGGCGGCGCATGCCGAGCAGTCCGGTGCCGTCGGCCTCGTCGGCACCGCCCTTTCCCTCGTCGCGCACGCACACCGTCAACCCGTAGGGCACACGGGCCAGTCGGACCCGCGCGTGCTCCGACCCGCTGTGCTTCGCCGCGTTGGTGAGCGCCTCGGCGACCAGGAAGTACGCGGCGGCCTCGACCGCCGCCGGGGCGCGCGGACCGGTCGCCAACTCCTCCACATCCAGGGCGACTTCGAGCCCACTGCTGGCGGCGAGCGCCCGTACGGCGCCGGCCAGCCCGCGGTCGGTGAGGATCGGCGGATGGATGCCCCGGACCACGAGCCGCAGCTCCGTCAGCGCCTCTTCCGCCTGGTCCTGTGCCTGCGAGAGGAGGGCGCGGGCGGCCTCCGGATCGCCGCCACCGACCCGGTCGTAGGCCCGCTTGGCGAGTCCGATCCGCATCGACAGGGACACCAGTCGGGCCTGTGTGCCGTCGTGCAAGTCCCGCTCGATACGGCGGAGTTCGGCCTCGTGCGCGGCGATCACTCCGGCCCGGGTCTCGGCGAGCTCCTCGACGCGCTCGGCGAGCAACGCCTTCGGTGACGGCTTCAGCAGGGCCGCCGACCAGCGCGCGTCGAGGTCCGCGAGCCGCCCGATCAGCGGCAGCACGACGGCCCGGCGACGCAGCAGCCCGCACCGCACACCGTCGACGGGCAGTCCTACGATCCACAGCGGGACGGCGAGCAGTCCGAGCAGGCCGTAGCCGTAATGGGCGACCATCCAGCGCAGGTCCCTGAGCGTGCCGGGCTCCCGCACCGCCGCGACGAACCGTGCGCGCAACGGCAGCCCGTCCAGCAGCCGGTACGCCTCGGCGATCCCGCGCCCGCTCCACCCGGCCACCTGCCGCCGCTTCGCCCCGGCGATCCGCCGTACCAGCAGGACCGCCTCGGGCAGCATCCAGGCGCCGATCACGAACACGGTCCCGATGGTCGCGATCTCCAGCACGACGACGAAGAGATACGTCCCGAAGGCCATGGCCACACCTCTGGAGAGGTGAGCCGTGGCCCGCGTCGCCTGCCGCACTGTCTTACCCATGTCCACCACGTTGGCATTGGAGGGCGACCGGCGCGGGAGAGCAGGGTGCCGGATGCATGGTGTAGCGGA
Source organism: Streptomyces sp. NPDC005492 (assembly GCF_040605995.1). Lineage (NCBI taxonomy): Bacteria > Bacillati > Actinomycetota > Actinomycetes > Kitasatosporales > Streptomycetaceae > Streptomyces > Streptomyces sp. NPDC005492. Next base: position 97,363 of record NZ_JBEXDX010000002.1, on the reverse strand, counting down.
CTACACCGTCAGCCGTCCACCTCAGCCGTCGGTGGCCCCACCCGTGACCCCGGCCGTGAACACCGTGTCCAGACCCGTCATGAGCTGGCCGTACGCCCGCTCGGCCAGCGTGACGGCCTCGTCGTAGGCCTCGTCGGCGGTGCGGCCGGAGGCTATCGCCCGCCAGTTCTCCACGCCCAGTTCCTGCTGGGCGACGATCAGGTGGGTCGCGGCCAGGCGTCTGGTGAGCGGGGTGGAGCCGCCGGAGTGCGGGAGGGCCTGCGCGAGCGCGTCGATCTCCTGGCTGCGGTAGCGCTGGACCAGGCCGGTCTGGAGGCTCGGTGTGCCGTAGAGCAGATCCATAAAGCTGAGTACCTCGGGGTGGTCGTTCAGCCCGGTGATCGGGTCGCGGGCGGCGAGGCGGTCCAGGAAGTGGTCGCGCAGGGCGGCCGTGGGGGTCAGACCGGGCGGGCGCTCGCGCACCACCCGGGCCGCTTCGCCCAGGTGGTCGGCGAAGCGGTGCAGGACCAGGTCCTCCTTGGTCGGGAAGTACCGGAACAGCGTGGCCTTGGAGACCTCGGCGGCGGCCGCGACCTCGACGACCGAGACCTCGTCGAACCCCTTCTCGCGGAAGAGGCGCAGGGCTTCGTGCGCGATGAGGTTCCGCGTGCGTTCCTTCTTGCGCTCGCGCAGACCGGCGGGTTCGTCCATGCGGCCAGGATAGCAGATCGTGAGACTCGGCCTTGGATGAGACCAGGATTCGAACGAGGCCCAGAATCTTCTGATACCTGGTTGTATTTTCTTCCCCGGCGATGTTCCATGGATGCGACGACGAGGGCACGACGGGCAGGGGACCGACATGAGCGACACAGACGTCCTGATCGCGGGCGCAGGACCGACCGGCCTCACGCTGGCCATCGAGCTGGCCCGGCGCGGCGCGGGGGTGCGGATCGTGGACGCGGCGCCCGTCCCGCACCGGGAGTCACGGGGCAAGGGCCTGCAGCCGCGCACCCTGGAGGTCCTGGAGGACGTCGGCGTCACCGAGCGCGTCCTCGCCACCGGGACGACCAGGCTGCCGTTCCGCAAGTACTTCGACGGCGCGCATGTGAACGACACCGACCGCGCCGCGGACACCCGCCCCACACCCGACGCGCCGTACGACACAGGCGTGCTCATAGGGCAGTGGCAGGTGGAGAAGATCCTCCGCGACCGGCTCGCGGAGTTCGGGGTCGCGGTCGAACTCGGCGTGGAAGTCGCCGGGTTCGAGCAGGACGAGGACGGTGTCACGGCGGTCCTGGCCGATGGGGAGCGCATCAGAGCCGGCCATCTTGTCGGCTGTGACGGCGGGCGCAGCCGGGTGCGCAAGGCGATGGGGGTGCGGTTCGACGGCACGACCGAGCCGGCGCAGTCGATGGTCGTCGGTGACGTGGCGGCCAAGGGGATCAGCAGGGACTTCTGGCATCAGTGGTTCACGCCGGACGGGGGCGTGCTGCTGTGCCCCATGCCCGGCACCGACTCCTTCCAGTTCCAGGCGGGCCCCGAACTGGACGCGGACGGCCAGCCGTTGCCGCCGTCACTGGAGAGCTTCCAGCGGATCTTCGACCGGTACGCCCGCGTGCCCGGCATCAAGCTGGCCGACCCCACCTGGCTCTCCGTCTGGCGGGTCAATGTGCGCATGGTCGACCGAATGCGCGTCGGCCGGGTCCTCCTCGCCGGGGACGCGGCGCACGTCCATCCGATCGCGGGCGGACTCGGCATGAACACCGGCATCCAGGACGCCTACAACCTGGGCTGGAAGCTGGCCCTGGTGACGGCGGGCGGGGCGGCACCCGGACTCCTGGACACCTACGAGGAGGAGCGCCTCCCGGTGGCGGCCTGGACGCTGGGCATATCGACCGACCTGTACGCCCGGGTGATGGAGGCGGTCAAGGAACCCGGCACCGGTGTCGAGGCCGCCGCCCCGCCCCCGATGGGCACCGGCTACCGCTGGAGTTCACTGGCCGCCCCGGCCGACGCCGGCGACCCCGACGTCCTGCGCCCGGGCGACCGCGCCCCGGACGCACCCTGTCTCGACGCCTCGGGCAGTCCGGTCCGGCTCTTCCAGGTGTTCGCGGACCCGCGGTTCACGCTGCTCGGCTTCGGCACCGAAGTCGCGGATGCGGTGGGCAAGTTGGCGGTCGAGCACGGGGACCTGCTCCAGGTGTTCACGCTGGACACCGACCTGCGCGACCACGAGGGCCATGCCCGACGGGCGTACGGCGTCACGGACCCGGCCCTGGTGCTGGTCCGCCCCGACAACCACGTGGCGCTGCTGACCCGCGACCCCGCAGAGGTGAGCGACTATCTGTCCCATATCGCCACGATCACCCCGAAAGAGTGATACTCGGAGTATGAGCATGGCAACGTATGAACTGCTGGCCGCGTCACACAACGCGCTCAACGTGACCGTGGCCTTTCTCGGTGGCCTGGTGATCGCAGGCGCTCTGGTCTGGGCCGTACGTTTCGGCATGAAGGTCCGGGACCAGGAACTTCCACGGCCGCTCCCCGAGGAGCAGCCCCACCTCCCCGCCACCGGCGCTGTCCATGAGATGCGCGAGATGCGGGAGCCCGACGAGATGCCCCTCGCTTCGGAGGAGAAGGAACGACTGATGCCGTACCAGCTCCACCACTCCGGAAGCAGAACGGGCAAGGAACAGAAACGCCAGCGCTGGCTGCCCGGAAGAAGCGGCTCCTTCGGCGGGGGCGGCATCGGCCACGTGTAAGGCGGGGCCCCGCAGGGTGGGCGTGCCGTCAACTGAACGGCTGCCCCACCCGCTGACTGCTCCCGTCGGCTCCCTACCGGTTCGCTCCCGCGGGAGCGGGGTGGTTGGCCGCCAGTGCCCAGATCACGAACACATCGACCGCGATCATGATGACCGACCAGACCGGGGCGTAGGGGAGGAACATGAACTGGAGGATCGCGCTGAGGCCGGCGAGGACGATGCCGCAGACCCGGGCCCAGCTCATGCCCTGGAGGATGCCCCAGCCGGTGGCCACACCCACGGCGCCGAGGCAGATCAGGATGATGCCCCAGCCGGTGAGGTTGATGCTGTAGATGTAGCTGCCGACGCGGGCGTACACGTCGTCCTTGGCGAGCGCGGAGATGCCCTGGAGGATGGCGATGACGCCGTTCATCAGCATCAGGACACCGGCGAAGACGGCACCGCCGGCCGCCAGCCCGCCGCCGGACGGGGGTGCGCCGTAGCCCCGCGTGCCCGGGGCCTGGCCGGAGTCGCCCCAGGCCGGGGGCCTCTCCTCGCCGGTGGGCGTCGAGTGCGGCTGCTGTGTCGAGTGCGGCTGCTGCGTCATGGCCGTGCCCCACCTCTCTGTGGTCACTGGTGCTTCGGTGCTTCGACCATCCGGCCGGGGCACGCCCTCCACCAGGGGAGTTACGCCGTCCGGGTGAGTCCCTCGGGTGACGTCGGCATGCGGTCGGGCGGCAACGGACCTTCACTGGAGGGACAACCCGGTCAAGCGGCGACTCATGGAGGCGACATGGCCAGGAACAGGCACGGCGGCGCGACGCTGACGGCGGTCGTCGCCCTCGCCCTCACCGGAGTGACCGGACTGACCGGCTGTTCCGACGACGGCAGTCCGTCCTCCGTCGCCAGCAAGGCCGCGTCCGCCGTCGAGTCCCTCGGCTCACAGGCCGCCAGCTCGATCGCGTCGGCCACCGCCGAGGCAGGCCGCAGACTCGACGAGGTGAAGAACGGTGTCGACGCCAAGGACGCCGTGAAACTCGGTACACCGGCCACCGACTCGGCCGGCCGCAGCACCGTCGAGGTCACCGCCCACAACACCGCCGGCTCGGCCAAGTCCTTCGCCGTGCAGGTCGAGTTCAAGAACACGGGCGGCAACCTCATCGACACCGTGGTCGTCACCGTCTCCGACGTCCCGGCCGGAAAGTCCGGTACGGCGACGGCCCGCAGCAACCGCAAGTTGTCGGGCGGGGTGAAGGCGGAGGTCGGGAGGGCACTGCGTTACTGACCCGCCCGGCGGCGCCGGCGAGCTGCCTGCGCGCTCCGTCAGGCCATCCAGAAGAAGACGGCGGTCATCCGCTTCTCCTCCAGGGTGCTGCCGTGGTAACCGGTCGCGCTGTGCACGAGGTTGGCGTGGTAGAGCAGCAGGCTGTTGTATCGGTGCGGCACGCGTACGTCCTCCTCGAAGGCGTCCGGCGCCACGAACCGCGTACCCAGCGCCTCCACGAGGTTGTTGTGCGGGGCCTGTACGACATTGCCGCCGAGCCGTCCGCCGGGCAGGTGCTGGCGGTAGAAGCTGGTGCCGCAGTCCTTGGGCACGGAGGGGTTGAGGTACAGCACGGCGGCGTACCGGCACAGGGCCCGCGAGTCGGTGTGGGGCCGGGGTTCGCTCTCGCCCTCCCCCACGACCTGGATGCAGTTGTGGTTGAGGGTCCCGCCGCCGGGCGCCTGCTGCACCCACAGTTCCTTGGCGCCGGTGGCCTGCTTCACCAGCCGCTCTATGCGCCCCAGTTCGGACGGTTCGAGGCCCGGCATGGTGCGCAGTCCCGGCCAGGTCTCCGAGGTGTACGGATACCCCTGCACCCAGTCGTCCTTGGCGAGACACCGCTCCCGTACGGCGTCCACGTCCGGGAGCACGTCGTTCAGCACCCAGTAGTCACGGCCCTTGGTGGGCTTGCGGTAGGGGAGGACGGGGAGTTGGGCCTGGCGGCCCCGCTGGGCGTGTGGGGGGAGTGGTGGCATGGGGCCGAACGTATAGCGGGGTGCGGCGGGGCTTCGTCAACCAGATGCCATGTCCCGGTCAACATCATCCAAAGAGGAGGCGAGACCCAGGTCACATCAGGGGCTGTCACATTCCTGCCGGGTCGTTCCGTCAGACCTGTGTAAGCACGCAACGGCAACGAACCGCAGAGGAGCCCACCATGGGTGCTCGCTTGAACGCCTTCGCCAATCCGATCGCCGGCAAGGCCCTGAAGCACTTCATGGCGGTGGGCAAGGTCATCGACGACTCGCCGCTGCCCACCGCCACACAGGAACTCGTCAAGCTCCGCGCGAGCCAGATCAACGGGTGCGGGTTCTGCACCGACATGCATAGCAAGGACGCGGCGGCCGCCGGCGAGACGGCGGTACGGCTGAACCTCGTCGCCGCCTGGCGCGAGGCCACCGTCTTCACCGACGCCGAGCGCGCCGCACTGGAACTGACGGAAGAGGGCACCCGCATCGCGGACGCGGCGGGCGGCGTGCCGGACGAGGTGTGGGCGAACGCGGCCAAGCACTACGACGAGGACCAACTGATCGCCCTCGTCACCCTGATCGCCCTCATCAACAGCTACAACCGCCTCAACGTCGTGCTCACGACGCCGGCCGGCGACTACCAGCCCGGCCAGTTCGGCTGACTCCCCGGGGGGCGCGAAACCGGAGGCATCACCCGCCACTTGTGACGCGCCCCACTCGGGCTTTACCAAATCAAAAGACTTCGCGCGCTGCCCCGATCCGTATACCCCACTGTCCGTACCGCCGACGGGCGGTCCACGACACAGGAGGTACGGTGCGCTTTTCGCGGAACGCGACGGGAACGATGGTTGTGGGAGGGGCTCTCAGCCTGACCCTCGTCGCACTCGCCTATCCGGCAATGCTGGGCGTCAACACGGTCTCCAGCGCGCCCGCACGCGTGATCGCCAACACGCAGTGGGGGCCGCTGACCGAGGCCGACCGCGACTTCGTGGTCAAGGTGCGCGCGGCAGGGCTGTGGGAGTACCCCGTCGGCCAGATGGGACTGAAGAAGGGGGCGAGCCCGGCGGTCATCACCGCGAGCAAGCACCTCATCGACGGGCACGCGGCGCTGGACTCCACCGTCCGCAAGATCGCACCCATGCTCAACATCACGATCCCGAACCAGCCCAGCCCGCAGCAGCAGGGGTTCATCAACACGCTGAACGCGGACAGCGGCAAGCAGTTCGACACGGACTTCGCCAACATCCTGCGCGTCACGCACGGTTCGATCTTCGCCACCATCGCGAAGATCCGCGGGACGACCGAGAACACCCTGGTGCGGCTCCTGGCCAACCAGGCCAACGCGACGGTTCTGGACCACATCACGGTGATGGAGGACACCGGCCTGGTCAACTTCAGCCAGGTCCTCTTCCAGGAGACGACCCCGCCGAAGCTGCCGGCCACCGACCTGACCCCGCCGCCCCCGGCCGCGGGCCAGCCGGAGGTGGTGCTCACCCCGCCGGTGAACAGCACCACCCAGCCGCCGGCCCTTCCGGGCGAGTCACCGAGCCAGAGCGCGGCCGGCGCGACTCCGACCGTGGGGTGAGTGCCCCTTACAGCGCGTCACGCCCCCAGCCATACGGTCGTGTCCGGTCCCAACTCCCTGTCCCCTGCCGCCGGTTCACCGCTGCTGCTCAGCAGCACCTCACCGGCCGGCAGGGCGACCGGCCCGTCCGACAGGTTGGTGACACACCGCCAGCCGTCGGAGCGCGCGAAGTGCAGCACACCGGGCGGGCTGTCGGCGGCCCAGGTCAGCGACTCCCCGTCGAGCAGCTTGCGGCGCAGCCGCAGGGCGGTGCGGTAGAGCTCCAGGGTCGAACCCTCCGTACCGTCCTGTGCCTCGACGGCGTACGACGCGAAACTCGCCGGCTGCGGCAGCCACGCGGGACCCGCCCCGAAGCCGTACGACGGACCGGTCGAAGTCCACGGCAGGGGCACCCGGCAGCCGTCGCGGCCCTTGTGGGTGTGGCCCTGTTGTTCCCAGATGGGGTCCTGGAGGACCTCGACGGGCAGGTCGGCGACCTCGGGCAGCCCGAGTTCCTCGCCCTGGTAGACGTACGACGAACCGGGCAGCGCCAGCATCAGCAGTGTCGCGGCGCGGGCCCGGCGCAGGCCGGCCGCCGGGTCGAGCGGCGGAGTGCGGCCGTTGGACAGCAGCCAGGCGTTCGGGTCGGTGCCCGGGGGCAGCATCAGGCGCGAGGCGTGTCGTACGACGTCGTGGTTGGACAGCACCCAGGTCGCCGAGGCGCCTGCCGCGTGGGCCGTCGCGAGCGAGCCGATGATCACCTCACGCAGTTCGTCCGCGTTCCAACCGGCCTCCAGATACTCGAAGTTGAAGGCCTGGCCGAGTTCTTCGGGACGGGCGTACAAGGCGCGGCGGGCGGACGGCACCCAGGCCTCGGCGACCGCCATGCGGGGTGGGCTGTAGGTGTCGAAGACCGTGCTCCGCCAGTCCCGGTAGATCTCGTGGACCGCGTCGCGGTCGTAGTAGGGGTGGCTGCCGGGCGGGAGGGAGTCGAGGACGGCCTCGGCGTTCGCCGCGATGGGGCCGATGTCGCGCAACGGCTCGGCGAGGTCCTTGACCAGGGCGTGCGCCACGTCGACGCGGAAGCCGTCGACACCGCGGTCCGACCAGAAGCGCAGGGTGGTGCGGAAGTCGTCGCGCACCTCCTCGTTGTCCCAGTTCAGATCGGGCTGTTCGGGCGTGAAGAGGTGCAAGTACCACTGCCCGTCCGCCACTTGGCGCCAGGCGCTGCCGCCGAAGACCGACGGCCAGTCGGTGGGCGGGAGTTGACCGTCCGCACCACGCCCGTCCCGGAAGACGTACCGGTCGCGGGCGGCGGATCCGGGCGGCGCGGCCAGCGCCTCCTGGAACCAGCTGTGCAGCCGCGAGGTGTGGTTGGGCACGATGTCGACCATGACCTTCAGGCCCAGCCGATGCGCCTCGGCGACCATCGCGTCGAAGTCGTCGAGGGTGCCCAGGCGCGGATCGACGTCCCGGTAGTCGCCGACGTCGTAGCCGCCGTCGGCGAGTTCCGAGGGGTAGAAGGGGCTGAGCCACAGCGCGTCGACACCGAGCGTGGCGAGGTGGTTGAGGCGCCCGGTGATCCCCCGGAGATCGCCGAGCCCGTCGCCGTCCGCGTCGGCGAAACTGCGCGGATAGACCTGGTAGAAGACGGCCTGACGCCACCAGTTCGGGTCACGGGAGGACAGGTCGGTCACGTGGTCTCCTTATGAATTCCCTCTGGAACGAGGCAAGTTGACAGTCATCTTCCGGTAGACCCACGATGTGTACACGCTGTGGCGCATGTGACCAATGGGCCCGGTGTTCCTTCGCTCTTCAGACCTTGCACAGGCCAGGATGGGATAAGTATGTCCATAGCGAGTCGTGTCACCGTGCGCCGCCTGTTGGGGACAGGCGCCGCCTCCCTCGCCCTCGCCGCGGCCTCCGTCGGCGCCGCTTCCGGGGCCTGGGCCTCCAGCGGTCACGGCGACGGCGGTGACGGCTGGGGCTCCGGCAGCCACTACCGGCCCGGCTCGGGCGCCGGTACGGTCACCGGGACCGAGGGCTGCCAGTTCTCGCTGGACGGCACCGACTTCTTCCCGTCGGTCAAGGTCGACGACCAGAACCTGAAGCCGACCGAGGACGGCAAGGTGCACATCAAGGTCCGCACCGCCGGTGACGCCGCCACCTGCACCGCCTCGCTCGCCTCGTACGTCGCGCACGGTCCGACCTTCGCCACCTCGGGCCAGCAGGTCTTCGTCGACTTCGACACGGTGACCGTGAAGAAGGGGCAGACCGACTCGCTGGACATCGCGGTGCCGGACGAGGGCTGCTTCGCGCAGATCGACCTCTACCGGGGTGCGGTCAAGTTCGACGGCAACCCCGCCGCCGGTGACGGTCTCGTCCACGGCGACCTGCCCAAGGGCCCCGACCACCCGGTCATCAAGGACAAGCTGATCGCGGCCTGGAACGGCGGCACGAAGGACTGCACGACCACCGAGTCCCAGTCCCCGTCCCCGTCCGCCCCCGCGTCGGTGCCGCCGAGCACCCCGTCGGCCTCCGAGTCCACGACCCCGTCGGCGACGCCCAGCGCCTCGGAGTCGACCTCGACATCCACCCCGACCCCCTCCGCCACCGAGTCGACCGCCACCCCGGCGGCGCCCACGCCCAACGGCGGCGGCGGTGACCTCGCGGAGACCGGTGGCGGCGGCAACACCGGCGTACTCGTCGGCGGGGCCGCGGTGCTGCTGGCCGGCGGCGCGGCGATCGTGGTGGCCACGCGACGCCGCCGGGCTTCGCACTCGTAGCCGTAGCGGGCCGGCTGCCTCCTGGGGTCAGTCGGCCTCCACCGTCGTCAGCCACAGCTTCACGTACCGCTCCACGTCGACGTCCAACCCCACGTCCACCAGGGCCTGTTCGCGGGCCCCGCCGTGGATCTCGGACTCGCCGTGGCGCGTGCGGCGGTCGACGATGGTCTGGCCGCGCGACGGGCCGGGGGCGAGGGAGACCTCGACCGGCAGCAGGCGGGTGGTGAGGCCGTCCGGGTCGGCGACCGCGCAGACCGCGCCCGCGTCGCCGAGACCGCCGGTGGGGACGAGGTCCCCGGAGGCGGCCGGGTAGCGGTGGGCGAGCAGGTCGCCGGCCAACTTCAGCCGGGGCTCCGCGCTCTCCCGCAGCCGCCGTACGTCGGCGGCCGGGACCTGGACCCGTTCGAACACGTCCAGGCCGTACATCGTGATCGGCACCCCGGCCGTGAGCAGGATCGCCGCCGCCTCCGGGTCGTGCCACACGTTGAACTCCGCGACCGGCGTGGCGTTCCCGACCTCCACCGCGCCGCCCATGAACACGATCCGCTCGATGTTGCGGGTCACCTCGGGGAAGGTCCGCAGCAGCAGCGCGATGTTGGTCAGCGGCGCGGTGGGGATGAGGGTGACCGGGCGCGGGGAGGCGAGGATCTCCCGGCGCAGCAGCGTCACCGCGTCCACGTCCACGGGCCTGCGCGCCGACGCGGGCAGCCCCATGTCCCCCATGCCGTCCTGCCCGTGGACGTGCGCGGCCGAACGGGCCGGTTCGATCAGCGGCCGGGCCGCACCGCGCGCGACCGGGACGTCACCGGCGCCGGCGTGGTCCAGGACGATCAGGGTGTTCCGTACGACCTGGTCCACGTCCGCGTTCCCGGCGACACAGGTGACCGCGCGCAGGTCGAGACCCGGGTGCCGGACGGCGAACAGCAGCGCCAGGGCGTCGTCGACCCCCGTGTCGCAGTCGATGATCACAGGGATGGGCTGACCGCTCACGGCAGATTCCTTTCGACTGACGCACAGTGCTGTTCGTTTCGGCGCAGGTCGGTTCAGTTCGGTTCGGTTGTGACCTTACGCATCCGCCCACAGTTCGGCGCCGCGCGCCTCGACCCGCGCGGCGACGCGGTCCAGAAGTTCCGCGGGCGGCAACGGCCCGACACGGCGACCGTCCCGCAGCCGTACGGCGACCAGGCCCGCGTCGGCCTCCCGCTCGCCGATCACCACCTGGTACGGCACCAGGCGCGCCGCCCGAACCCGTGCCCCGAGGCTGCCCTCGCGGGACACCTCGGCCCGCAGCCCCTGCCCCACGGCCCGCTCCACGAGGTCGTACGCCTGCCGTTCCTGCGCCTCCGACACCGGCAGTACCACCATCTGCACGGGCGCCAGCCACACCGGGAACGCCCCGCCGTACTCCTCCACGAGATGCGCCACCGCGCGCTCCACGCTGCCGATGACACTGCGATGCACCATGACCGGCCGGTGTTTCGCGCCGTCGGCGCCGATGTAGTGCAGGTCGAAGCGCTCGGGCTGGTGGAAGTCGATCTGGACGGTGGAGAGGGTGGCCTCGCGCCCCGCCGAGTCGACGATCTGGACGTCGATCTTCGGCCCGTAGAAGGCGGCCTCACCCTCGACGGACTCGTACGCGATCCCCGCCCCGTCCAGCACCTCCCTCAGCAGCGCGGTGGCCCGCCGCCAAAGGGCTGGATCGGCAACGTACTTGCTGCCGTTGCCACCGTCCCCCGGCAGGGAGAGGCGGTGGCGGGAGGCGCGGATGCCGAGGTCGGCGTAGGCGCGGGCGATGAGGGCCAGCGCGGCGCGGGCCTCCTCGACGGCCTGCTCCAGGGTGCAGAAGATGTGCGCGTCGTTGAGCTGGATGGCACGGACGCGGGTCAGTCCACCGAGGACCCCGGACAGCTCGGAGCGGTACATGCCACCCAACTCGGCGATACGGAGCGGAAGTTCACGGTAACTGTGCGACCGCGACCGGTAGATGAGCGCGTGATGGGGACAGAGACTCGGCCGCAGCACGACCTCCTCACCGCCGAGTTTCATCGGCGGGAACATGTCGTCGCTGTAGTGCGACCAGTGCCCGGAGATCTCGTACAGCTCCCGCTTGCCGAGCACGGGCGAGTACACATGCCGATACCCGGCCGCCCGCTCCAAACCCCTTACATACTCCTCCAGTTCATGCCGTACGACCGCCCCGTCGGGCAGCCAGTACGGCAGGCCCGCGCCCATCAGGGGGTCGGTGTCGAAGAGGCCGAGCTCGCGGCCGAGACGTCGGTGGTCGTACATGGTGAACTCCTCACGGACAAAGGGACCGAGAGGCGAGCACCACGAAGCCCCGGGGCACTCGCCCCGGGGCTTCGGACTAAGTCATCGCTCAGCGCGCCGGGACACTCTCCGGCGTCGTCGTCATGGCGGAACGGGCGCGCTTCATGGTGCGGACCGTAGCAGTCGTACGGACGCCCCGGCCACGGATTTTCAGGCGCCCAGCTTCTTGAGCAGCTCCTCCGCCACCGGCCCCGAGGACGCCGGGTTCTGACCCGTGACGAGGTTGCCGTCGACCACGACGTGCGGGGCCCACGGCTCGCCTTCCTCGAAGTCGGCGCCGAGTTGGACCAGTCGGTCCTGGAGGAGCCACTTCATCTTGGGGGCGAGGCCGCCCTGGGTCTCCTCCTCGTTGGTGAAGCCGGTGAGCCGTCGGCCGGAGAAGGCGTTGGTGCCGTCCTCCTTGGTCGCCGGGAGGAGCGCGGCCGGTCCGTGGCAGACCACGCCGAGCGGCTTGCCCGAGGACAGGGCCAGGGTGAGGAGGCGGCCGGAGTCGGCGTCCACGGCGAGGTCCTCCATCGGGCCGTGGCCGCCGGGGTAGTAGACGGCGGCGTAGCCGGCGAGGTCGACCTCGCTCAGCTTTACGGGGTGCTGGAACTCGGTGCTCGACGCGAGCACGTCGGCGACCCGGTCGGCGTTCTCCTGGCCGCCGTTGTAGTCGGCGGCGAGACTGCCCCGGTCCACGGGCGGTACGACACCGCGGGGTGTGGCGACGACGACCTCGTGCCCGGCCGCCTTGAACGCCTCGTACGGGACGACGGCCTCCTCGGCCCAGAAGCCGGTGGGGTGCGGGGTGCCGTCGGCCAGGGTGAGGTGGTCGGCGCCGGTCAGCACGAAGAGGATCTTCGACATGGGGGGTCTCCAGGGGGTCGGTGGGTCGGCTTCGACAGTAGGCCGGGTCCGGAAGGGCGGCCAATGATGAATCGCATGCCCGGTATTGGTTTTCCGATGGCCCTGGCGAGAGGCCCGCCCTCACCCGGACGGACCGGCTCGCTGGTGGGCGGGCGCGGGCGGTGGTGCCGTGGGAGCGAGCACGCGGCGATTCGCGTCCGGCGCTCCGTACCTGCCCGTATGCCCGGCCCGCATGCCCCAGGAGGGACCCTCGATGACCCGTTCCCCGGCCCGTGTCCTCCTCCTCGCCTCGGCACTGTCGGCGGGCACACTGCTGACCGCGGCGAGCTGCGCGAACGAGGCCGCCCTGCACAAGGTGACGACGGCCCCCTCCCCCTCGGCCGTGCGCACCCCCAGCGCCCACGCTTCCCTGGCCGCCGCCCCCGTCCTGACCCCGGCCCAGGCACAGGCCGCGCTGATCACGGACGCGGACCTGGGCGCCCCCTGGACCCCGACCCAGTCCACGGCGACCTGGCGCGACAGCCTCCTCAAGGCGACGACCACCGTCCCCGACTGCCAACGCCTCCTGGACGCCCTGTACGCCGACGAACTCCTCGGCACCCCCGCCACCACCCAGGCGGTAACCGGCCTCGACGACACCGACGACGAGGCCCAACTCCGTTACCAGGTCGCCGCGTTCCCACCCGCCGACGTCAACCGCACACTGGCCTGGCTGAAGACCCTGCCCCAGAAATGCGCCCACTTCACGGCGGCCACCACCCGCTCCGGCCCCCAGACCGTGACGGTCACGGAGGCCACCCTCCCGAACGTCGGCGACGCCCGCCAGGGCCTCCGCCTCACCATCACCGGCACCACCCCGGACGGCGACCGCTCCACCCTCACCCTCGACACCGCGGCCGTCCGCATCGGCGACGACACCATCACCCTCACCAACGGCGGCCTGTCGACCGTCCCCCCGGACGCGACCACCACGGCCCTGGAGGTGGGTGCGCGGCGGTTGACGGATGTGCAGCGGCAGGGGCGGGCGCAGATCTAGCTGCGGGGCCGCCCGAGAGGCAGCGCTCAGGCCTCGACGGGTCGGCGCGAACGCGTCGGACGGCCGTCGAGATGGACCACCACGCTGGCGTGGAAGCGGTCCACGGACTCGTCGACGCTACGGATGAAGCCCGACTCGGCCGTGCCCCGGGTGTTGCCCATGCCCCTAAAGAGGGACAGCCGGAAGCCGGTGATCTGGGCTCCGTTCTTCGGGAGGATGTCGGCCGGTTCGGGTCGCAGCCGTTCCAGCGTGCCGCGCGGCCCGCCCGTCTGCCCCTCCAGTACGGCCTCGACATGCAGATCGGCCGGAGCCTCGGCGAGCCTGCGGACCAGCCGCTTGGCCCAGGTCAGGGGGTAGCCCTGATCGGGCGCGGCGATCTCGATAGACGTGCGCAGCTTGCCGGTGCGCAGGTCCGCGCAGAGGGCGAGGACACCGGGCGTGCCCTCGATCCGGAGTTCGGCGTCGAGTCTGCCGTCGACACAGAGCCGGTCGGCGAGGGCGGCGCGCCGGGAGGCCGGATCGGTGCCGCGCTTGGCACGCTGCACCGGCAGCACCTTCTGGCCGAGTTCGCCGCCCAGTCGTAGACACACCTGCCGGACCAGCCGTTCCCAGCTCTCCACGACCTCCACCGCGCGCGCGTCGCCCTGGCACAGGGTCTCCGCGTCGATCGCGTTGCGCACCGGGACCCAGGAGCGGCCCATGTTCTGGAAGCCGTGGCAGCCGGAGTTCTCGTGCTGGAGGTAGTGGAGCAGTTCCTGGAGCAGCCAGGCGTGCGCCGCGTTACCGACGCCCTCGTGCCGGATCAACATCTGTGCCTGGTGGGCGACTTCGGCCCAGGACAGATGCCAGAGCGCCACTTTGTTCTTGCGCCGCCCGTCGAGCTTGACCTCCACCAGGGGGCTGCCCTCCAACTCGACGTCGTTGGAGAGCGTGATGACGGCCTCGTATCCGCGCCGGGCGGCTATGTCGGCGTAGGCCTGCACCTGGTCCGGCTTGAGGGGATTGCCGTTCGTCTTCGTCTCGACGAGCGCGGTCCACAGCTTGCCCGCCCGCTCGACCCGGATCACCCCGTCGGGCCGCCGGGGAGACTCCCCGTTGGGCAGCGTGACCTCGGTGAACGTCTCCATCCGGCCGACCGGAGCCCCGAACGCCGCCGTCAGCCGCCGCCCGAACTCCGGCACCTGCGCCATCACCGACAGCAGCACGGAGGTCGCCCTGGTCTCCCGTTCGTGGTCGTTCTTGAGCGCGGAGGCCGGGAAGAGCCGGGCACCCCGCCAAGAGTCGTTCTCCGCAAGGGACTTCTTGGCCACCTTCGGCAGGGTGACCTTCTTCTTGGCCGTACGAGGACGGGCGGGACGGGTCGCAATCCCGGAACCCTCGGAGTCTCCGGAGCCCTCGGGAACGGACTCGACCGCGGGACTCGACGGCTGCGCGGGAATCGCGGCGACGACTTCCGGCGCAGCCTCTACATCGGTCTCTACATCCGCCTCCACGGCCGTTTCTGTGTCCGCCTCCACGTCCGCGTCGTCGTCGATGTCGACGCCGAAGTCCGTTGCCACACCGGCCAGTCCGGACTCGTAGCCCTGTCCGATCGCGCGGAACTTCCAGTCTCCGCCCCGCCGGTAGAGCTCACCGAAGAGCAGCGCGCTGACTTCGCCCGGATCGTCGATCGAGAAGCGCAATAGGCTCTCGCCGGAGCCGTCGGCCAACGTCAGCCGCAGGTCCTGGAGTTCGGAGAAGCGGGCGCTCTCATAGCGGCTCGCCGCCACCACGATCTGTTCGACGCCGGCCGGGATCGCGGTCAGGTCGAACGTGATCCGGTCCTCGCTGCCGTCCGCCGTCGGTGCCTTGCCGAGCAGTTGCACGCTTCCGTCGGCGGCGACGGGGTTGTTGTAGAAGTAGAAGTCCCCGTCGCTGCGCACTTTTCCGTCCGCCGACAGCAGCAGTACGGAGACGTCCGCGTCGCCCTCTCCCGTCGGACTGCCCCAGCTCAGACTCATCATCACCGAGCCGACGTCCTCGCTCAGCGACGCCAGACCGACGTTCCCGCCCTTGACCATTTCGTGCATGAGGCCCCCCAGATGCACGGCCGCATGGCACTGCCCGCGACCCCTGTTCCGTAGCGATGTGTGACACGCTCCACACCCAGCGCATCAGAGGCACCTTAACCCGCGGGAATCGACAGCAACTCCCGAACGGTCAGCGCTTCTCGTACGGATCCGCCGGCTCCTTCACCTGCTTGACGGTCGTCGCCGCGAGCACCGGTGGCCACGCCCCGTCCGTGCCGAGTCTGCCCTTGGGGACCCAGGTGCCGGTGACCGTGACCCAGGTGTCGGTCTGGGGGGCGTCGTCGCCGCGGACCTCGACCTTGCTGGTGGTCGCGTCGGCGGCGCAGCAGGTGACGAGGAGGCGGGTGAGGTACCAGGTGCCGTTCGAGCCGTGGGTCACGAAGCCGGTCATGCGGAGGGTGCGGCCCTTGAGGGAGTGGCCGGAGTCGTAGATCGCCCGCGAGCTGTACTGGGCGACCGAGATGTCCAGCACCTTCCCGGCGGGGAGGGCCGGGAAGCTGCCCACGCCCTGTGCCGCGAGCCGCGTCTCCTCGCGGGACGCGCTGTACGAGCCGAGCGCCGGGGGCGGGAAGAGGAGCAGGGCGACGGCGGGGAGGGTGAGGAGCCAGGCGATACGGGGGCCGTGGGAGTGGCCGTGGTCGTCGTGTTCGTGCTCCTCGGCTTCCGGTGTCTGCCGCATGCCCCTGACCGCCGCCACCAACCCCAACAGGATCAGCAACGCCCCGGAGATCACCAGGTACGGCCGCAACGCCGCCTGCACATACCGCAGATACAGCTCGCTGAAGAGGGAGATCCGCAGCACCGCCCCGCCCGTCAGCAGGAGCAGGACCGCCGAACCGTAGCGCCTCACAGCAACCACCACCCCACCAACGAGCTGCTCGTCACGGCCACCAGCCAGGTCGTCGAGGAGAAGCGGAGCGCGAAGGACCGGCCGAACGTGCCCGCCTGCAACGCGATCAGCTTCAGGTCCACCATCGGGCCCACCACCATGAACGCCAGCTTCGCGGCCGGCGAGAAACCGCTGAGGGACGCGGCGACGAACGCGTCCGCCTCGCTGCACACGCACAGCACCACCGCCAGGAGGGCCAGCAGCAGGAGCGACAGCCAGGACGAACCCGTGAAGATGTCCAGGATCGAGCGCGGTACGGCGATGTTGAAGGTCGCCGCCGCTGCCGCGCCCAGCACCAGGAACCCGCCCGCGTGCAGGAAGTCGTGCTGCAACCCGGCGACAAAAGCCTTCACTCCGGCAGGTGAGTGGGCGGACGCCGTGCGCTTCGGGAGCCGTAGCCACTCCTCCCTGCCGAAGCGTGCCCACAGCCAGCCCATCACCACCGCCGTCGCGAGGGAGGCAAGCAGGCGGCCCAGCACCATCTTCGGTTGGCCCGGGAAGGCGATCGAAGTGGCCACCAGGACAACCGGGTTGATCGCCGGAGCCGAGAGCAGGAAGGCCAGGGCCGCGGCCGGGGCGACCCCGCGCCGCATCAGGCTGCTCGCCACCGGTACGGACGCGCACTCGCAGCCGGGGAGTACGACTCCGGCCGCGCCCGCGATCGGAACGGCCAACGCCTGGTTGCGGGGGAGGAGCTTGGTGAAAACCCGCTCCGGTACGAACGCTCCGATCGCCGCCGAGACGACCGTGCCGAGCAACAGAAACGGCACACCCTGCACCGCCACCGCCGTGAAGACCGTCCACCAGGCCGCCACCGGAGGGGTGTAGAGGTCGATCGCCAGCATCGGTCCGAGGACGGACACCACCGTGGCGATGGCGATCAGCGCGGCGCCGCCGAGGACGGCGTAGACCATGGCGCGGATGGCCAAGCGCAGGCCGTCGATCACAGTCCGTTCGCTCTGCACGCGCCAGTCTCATCCCGTTTCGTACGACTCGTACGTCGCACCGTAGCGGGCACCCCTGTGCGCCACCGCGGCTTCGTCAAAGAGGAGGCTGTGCGGGGGCCGGGCCGAGGGTCGTCGTGCCCGGGGCCGTGCGGTGGCCGAGGCCCGTGCGGTAGGCGTCGAGGGCCGCCTCCACCCGTCCGGTACGGCGCAGCAGATCGCCCAGCATCCGGCACAGGTCGGCCAGGTCACCGGCCGCGCCCGCCCGTTCCAGCAGGCTGAGCGCGCGGACGTAGTGCTCCTCGGCCTCGTCCGTGTGACGGGCGTCCTCGGCGATGATGCCGAGGAGGCGGTGGGCGGCGGCGGAGTGCAGGGCGCCGCGTTCGGAACTGAGGTCACTGAGGACGTCGTGGAGGAGGGCGGCGGCCTCCTCGGACTTGCCGCGTTTGTGCAGGACGTCGGCGAGTTCGACGGCGACCTGACTGCTGTAGAGCGCCGCGCGCTTGGCCGTCAGCATGGCCAGCGCCTGCCTCAACTCGGTCTCGGCCCGCTCCAGTTCGCCGTCCTGGGCGTAGACGTAGCCGCGCATCCAGTGGCAGTTGGCGAGTTCGGTACGGAACTGGAGCTGGCGGTACAGCTCGGCCGCCTTGGCCAGCGAGGCGTCCGCCTCCGCCACCCTGCCCTCGGCGATCAGGGTCCGGGCCACCGAGCGGTGCATCCGGGCCAGCAGCGCCGGGTCCGCCACCTGCGGGGCGAGCGCGAGCGCCAACTCGGCGGCCTGGGCCGCCCGCGCGTGCGCGCCCATGTCCATGTACGGCCCGATCGCGCTCGCGTAGAGCAGCAGCAGGGCGTCGGGGTCGTGCAGGCCGCCGCGGTTCAGCTCGTCGAGCGTGGACTCCAACAGGTATACGGCGTAACGGAGTTCACCGGTGAGATAGTGCGCCACCGCGCGGCCGCGCAGGGCCGGTACGCGGGCGGGGAGCGGTTCGTCGGCCAGCCGTCGCTCGGCCCGCTCGAAGTACAGGCGGGCGGCGGCCAGGTCACCGGTGTCGAGGCCGCACTCGCCGAGCCCGAGCAGCGCGACGGCCTCCTCGTCCACCAGTGCGTGCGACTCCGCTTCCGCGAGGAGTCCGGCGTACTGCTCGGCCGCCTGCTCCGACTCCCCGGTGGCGAGCGTGCGTTGGGCTTCCGTCAGCCGTAGGCGCAGCTCGGTGGCGAGGTGGGCGGGGCGGCCGGTGGCCAACTCGTCGTAGGCGACACCGAGCCGCTTCGCGAGATGCCGCAGCGCGTCGTCGGAGGGACGGACCCGGCCGGCCTCAAGGGTGGAGATGTACGCGGGCGTGTAGGCGGGCTCGGCCAACTGCCGCTGGGTGAGCCCGCGTTCATGCCGCAACTGCTGGACCCTGCGCCCGATGACTTCCGGGTCGTCCCGTCTCACCATGCGTTAATCATGCCAGTAAGCGGAGTTACGGACTGGCCGGTAACTCAGTTACATGGAGCGCGAGTTGACGAGGACCCCTCCGAGCAGTTACGGCCTGTCGCCGAGCGTGACCACCATGCCGGGTACCGGTGACAGGAATCACGTAACCGATCACCATCAGACTGTCGTACGGTGAAGAAATGTCCCCTTTGGCCGAGATCAGCAGCGCTTACGGACCCCGCTTCGCGGAGTTCGCCTTCGAGCCTGCCTTCACGGCCGCGGTGGACCAGCACGTGGCCGAGCTGCGGGAACGCCTGTCGGCCGGTGGGCCGGATCTGCTGCCCCCGCCCCCGGACCACGCCGACCTCACGGACTACGCGCTCGGTTTCCTGGACGCGCTCGCGGAGCTGGACTGGCGGGAGCCGGTCGGGCACGACTACGCGGTGTGCAGGCTGACGGCCATCAGTTGGCTGGTGCACCGGCACGGACTGCTGCCGGAGCAGCGCCGGGGTGACTGAAAAAGGGTTTCCGGTGGCTCAACTCGCCCTGAAGGCCTTCCCGTTGCGCACTCCAACCCCTTAGGTTAGGCACTCATTAAGCGTGCTTAACTCGTCGCTGTCGTAGTCGCTGTCACTGTCGTTGCGAGGTTGGTATGTCCGCGCGTTACGTCAGAGGATTCTGCGCCGCCGTCATAGCCGTGGCCGCCCTGATCGGAGCGGCCTCGGCAAGCCCGGCCAAAGCGGCCGAGCCCCGTCCGGCCCACCAGGCCACGCGGGTGCTCGATCTCCACGCGACCCGGTAGAGCCCATCGCTCAGGTCACCTGTCCGACGCCCCCGGCAAGCCCGACGACCCGGGCATGTCCCGTCGCGTGTCGGAACCCATGTCGGACCGCATGTCCGTCCGCTCCCGTACCGGCTGGTTGCCCATCGCGTCCTCTCGGCCCGCCTGGTACGCCGTGAGGCTGCCCTTCGCGTTGGTCGTCTCGCGTTCCGCCGCTGTCAGCATGCGCTCCATGCGCTGGCGCATCGGGGTGATCATGCCGCCGCCGACGCCGACGATCAGGATGCCGGCGACGGTCGCGAGGGCCGCGTAGAGGACCGGCTGGGTGACCGTGGTGGCGATGCCCGCCTGGCCGAGGGCGGCGATCACGCCCAGCGCCACGATGCAGGCCCAGACGATGGTCGCGAGCATCCGGCCGTACGACATCGAGGACAGGGCGCCGGCGACGATCCCGCGGACCGCGTTGGCGATGGCCATCGCGACGACGACCAGGACCACCGCGACGATGCCGCGCGGGAGCCAGGCGACGATGCCGTTGATCATCGTGCTGACCGGGTTGGCGCCGAAGACGCCGAGCGCGAGCTGGAGGGTGATCAGCATCAGCGCGTAGTAGACGATCTTGCAGACGATGCCGGTCATGTCGTACTTGGAGTCCCGCAACATCCGTGTCGTACCGGCCCGTTCGGAGAGTCTCTCCGAACCGACCTTCCGCAGCACCCGGTCCAGGACGCGGGCGATCATCTTCGACACGAACCAGCCGATGGCCAGGATGATCAGGAAGCCGACGAGTTTGGGCACGAACTGCGCGACCTTCGACCAGGCGTCGTTCAGCCCCTGGGTGAAGTTGATGGCGAGGGTGCTGGCCATGAGCGGCACTTCCTTCGGTGGGTAACGCGATGGGGTACTCCCGTCCCCCTACCTATGTGGATAGCAGCGCCGTGCGGAGGTGGCCGTGCGGGCGAGGCCGTACGGGTGAAGGCGGCAGGGCTCTCGTCCTCAGAGGTCGTTTCTTCCCAATGTTTCATCCCCGGGTTAGGGGTTGCTCCTGATTTGTGGGGTCACGCCAGGAGACGGTGGCTTCGCCGGTGAGGCGGCGGGCCATCAGGCCGGTCATGGCGAGGTGGATCATGGCCTCGGAGCGGGCCGCGAGGGTCTCGTAGTCGCGGGCCAGGCGACGGTGGAGCATCAGCCAGCCATAGGTCCGCTCCACCGCCCAGCGTTTCGGGATCGGAGTGAATCCCCTGGTCCCGGGCTTGCGGGCGTTGATTTCCATATCAATGCCGAGGGTGGCCGCGTGCTCGACGAAGTGCTTGCGGTAGCCGCCGTCCACCCAGGTCTTGCGGATCGTGGGGTGGTCGGCGGCGAGCAGGAGGCCGAGCGTGTCGGTCACGATGCTGCGCTTGCGGCCCACGATCTTCTTGCCCGCGTCCGTGCCCTGACTCGTGGCGGGCACGCTGGTGGAGGTCTTCACGCTCTGCGCGTCGATCACACAGGCCGACGACTCGGTGTGGCGCCGACGACGCTGGGCGGGCTGCCTGTGTCCGGATGAGGCGGCGACCGGGGGCCGATCTTGTGGCCCGTCGGGTCGACGACGCTTCACTGCGCCACTCGCGGGCATTGGCTGCACGAATTATGGCCTCTCGCTGAGCGTTGCTCCGCTCGCCTCGCAGCGCTTTCGAATCGGCGGGTCTGTCCACGGCCGAGCGTCGACATTTCCCGGGCGCCAACACGCCGGAGTCGCTCTTCCGGACGGTTGCATGTGAGAGTGAACCTAATCGCAGTCAATACTACTGCGTGAATTCAGGTCGAACGTACCCCGAGTGGTACATCGATCGCACTCTTTCCTTCGGCCGCCAAGCACCGAATTCCGTGGCATGCCCGCTTGATCGTGCCGGGTGCATCACCCGCGACACGCCTAACGTGATCACGTCTTCGACTGTCACATAACTGCAGGCAGTGACCGGATTATGGTCACGGATCACAAGATCATGAAATTCTCTCGCCCCAGGTTGCGCGCGAGGGCGGCTGCCTTCCGCGGTGGGCATGCGTGATCTTCTCGCGGTAGCCCTCCATTCCTTCGGCTATGCCGGGTGGTCGCATCTGGCGGGAATAATGCGGTTGCAACCACCTGGCCCATTGAGCATTTTTATGCATTTTGCGGGACCCCTTGCTGGCATCATCGTTCTGCACACTCCTCAGTAATATGCCAGCGCAAGAAGCAGGCGATTTTGTGCGACCGGGAACCGCCAAGACCATCTGCTCAAGGAGTTGGCCCCTCGATGACGCTGAATATCCCTGACGCTCCACTACGGCGCACCATGTCGGTGTGGATCGCGGCGCTAACGGCCGTGGTGATCGCCGCTGTCGTCCTCGCGATGACGCCAACACCCGCGAGCGCCGTTGCCACGCCTGTGCCTCTGGGCACGGCGACCAGCTTTGCAGTACTGGCCGGTTCACAGGTCACCAACACCGGACCCTCGTTGATCACCGGTGATCTTGGAGTGTCGCCGGGAACGGCCATCACCGGATTCCCGCCCGGCATCGTGAACGGGGCCCAGCACTCAGCGGACGCGGTGGCGCTCCAGGCCAAGAGCGATCTGGTCACGGCGTACAACAACGCCGCCGGACAGGCACCGGACGTTACGTATCCCACCGCTCCCGACCCCGTGGAGCTCGGTGGCAGGACGCTGGATCCGGGCGTCTACAAAGCCCCCATCTCCGCGGGTATCACTGGAACGCTCACTCTCGACGCACACGGCGACCCGAATGCCGTGTGGGTCTTCCAGATCGGTTCGACTCTGACGACGGCATCCGGCAGCAACGTGTCTCTCGTCAATGGCGCCTCGCCGTGCAACGTGTACTGGCAGATCGGCAGCTCGGCCACCCTCGGCACCAACTCCACGTTCGTGGGCACCATCATGGCCCAGGAGTCGATCACCGTCACCACGGGAACGACCATCGCCGGCCGGGCGCTGGCCCGCACTGGCGCCGTGACGCTGGACAACAACACGATCAACCGCGGTACGTGTGCCACCGGTACCACCGGCGGAACCACCGGCGGGCTGGTCACGGGTGGTGTGATCGCCGGTGCCACGACAGGCGGCACCACGGCGGGCACGACGGGCAGCACCACGGTCGGCGTCATCGGCGGCGTGCCGACGGGCGGCGGAACCGGTGGTGCCCTGGGTGGACTTCTCGGAGGCGTCCTCACGTCGGGTGGAACCACCGGCGGCGCGCTGGGTGGTCTCGTCGCGGGCACTACCACGAGCGGTACCACGAGCGGTACCACGGGCGGTACGAACGGTGGTGCGATCGGCGGCTCGACCGGTGGAAACGGTCACCACGATCACGGCCACAAGCCCGGTGGCCCTGACCATGGCGGGAAGCCCAACGGCCACGATCACGGCGGGAAGCCCGATGAGTACGGCGGTTATGGCGGGCAGCAAGGCAAGCCCGACAAGCCGGAGGGCTATGGCAGCGATCACGAGGGTCACCACAAGAAATCTGCCTAGCTCCCCTTGAGCGAGCAGGACGAGCGGCGCGCGACCGGATCGTTGTCGATTCCGTCGCGCGCCGTTGGCGAAATCTCAGGAGAAACAGTGAGAGATGCCAGGATGGAAAGGCCGGATGGGGCCGTGCTGGGCGGCATCGAGACGGTGGACGTCGACGAGCCGGACCGGATCGGACCTGAGCCGACGGGGCGGAATGACCAGGGTGGGACAACCTTTCCGCGCGGAGGGCCTTCGAAGCCTCCGCCCCTCCTGCTGAAGGCGGGGACGAGCGCCGCTGTGGTGCTGTGTCTGGCGACGGCCCTGGCCCATGTTCTCCTCGTGTTTCTGCACGTGGCACCCCCGAACCCCCTCTCCCGGCAGTACAGCCGGCAGGTCAACGCGTGGGTCTTCCCCCTGTTCGAGCAGAACTGGCGGCTCTTCGCGCCGGATCCGGAGTCGGTCAACCGGCAGATCTCGGCAAGGACCATGCACACCAGCCCGGACGGCAGGGTGCGGGTGAGCGGCTGGTTCGATCTGAGCGGCATCGACGACTCGGCGGTGAAGCACAACGCCTTCCCAAGTCACACCGCGCAGAACATGCTGCGACGGGCCTGGAGTTCGTACCTCGAAACCCATGGTGGTGACGATCAGCCTCGCTCGGAGCGGGCGTTGATGATGCAGCGGTACCTGGCCAACATCGCGGCGGACCGCATCACCGACCGACGCGGCGGCACGTTCGAGTCCGTCCAGCTGCGGGTGATCACTGTGCCCATCGCCGCGCCGGCCGAGGGGCCCGGCCCCGGCTCGTCCGCCGCCGGGCCGAGGCCTGTCGAAACGCGGTATCTGCCCTGGTGGAAGGTGAACTCCCATGGAAACTGAGCAGGCACTCGCTCCGCACCGACGTATTTCCGACGGGTTGGACACAGGCCCGCCGCGCCGCGTACCGGAGCGGGTCGGTGCGTTTCTCACTGCCCTGACCGAGCGGCCGGTCTCTCTCTACGCCGCGGCCGTTCTGCGCATCGGATACGGACTCCTCTACCTTGTCTTCCTCTTGCGCGAGTTTCCGCACCGCGACGAGATCTGGGGGCCCGGTTCACCGTGGACGCCCGAGCTGGCCAGGCAACTGTTCCACCAGACCGGGTGGGCCAGCCTCCTCACCCTGTCCGACAGCCGGCCGTACTTCGAGACCTGCTATGCGCTGGCTGTCGTCACGTCCGCGCTCTTCATGCTGGGGTGGCGGACGAGAGCGGTGTCCGTGCTGTTCGCGGTCGTGGTGGCGTCGTTCCACGCCAGGGCGATCTTCATGACCGACGGAGGGGACAACCTCATCCTCCTGATGGCTGTCTACCTCGTCCTCACCGCATGCGGCCGGCACTGGTCCCTGGACGCACGCAGAACCCGTCTCCAAGCCTCCGTGGGGAAGGCGGCGAGCAGCTCGGCAGGCTCAGGAGCAAGCGAGTTCCGGCATCAACTGGGCATGTCCCGCCGGACCTTGACGGCAGTACTCCACAACTGCGGCATGTTCGTCATCGCGGCCCAGGTGTGCTTCCTCTACGGATCAGCGGGCCTTTACAAGGTGCAGGGCGGCTCCTGGGGCAACGGCACCGCCCTCCACTACGTCCTGAACCTCGGCCTGTTCCGGCCCTGGCCCGAGCTCTCCGTCATTGCGGAGGAGCACGACATGCTGATCGCCGTCGCCTGCTATCTGACCGTGCTGTTGCAGGTCGGGTTCCCGTTCGTCCTGTTCGGACGGCTCAAGTACCCGGTCCTGACGATGCTGCTGGGCATGCACGTGGGCATCGCTGTCCTCATGGGACTGCCACTCTTCTCCGGCGCGATGATCATCGCGGACGCCGTGTTCCTGCCGGACCGCTTCTACCGGTCAGTGGGACGACTGTGGCGTCGCACGAGCAGGCGCGCGCAGGTCAGGAAGCCGGGGGCTTCGCCCCGCGGAGGGCCGGCACTCGTGCTGCCGCGGCCTGCATCACCGAGCCAGTGAGGGGCCCATTCTGTGAGCGTGTCGGTCAGGCGGATGGTGAGTTCGTCGAGGACGCCGAAGCTGGGCAGGGGCCGCCAGGGGCAATGGTGCCTCGGCGGGGCTTCAGCCCGCTCGACCGGCGGTGCGGCAGGACATGCGCCTCTCACTGGGGAGGCCCGGGCACGGTGGCGAGCAGGACCACTGGGCAGCGGGCAAGCCCCGAGACGGTGATGGCCCGTGACGCTCCACGAGTTCGCGCCTGTCATCAATGCCGACCAGGCCCGCGCCGCCCTGCGTCGACCCGGCCCCGCCCGTGGGTGACCTGGACGGCCCAGCCGGCGTTGAACCCCGCGTGACTCCGACAATGCGGCGCCTGCGGCTCCCGCCCGTCATCGGCGTGCAGCGCGACAGCAGTGAGACGGTTCCGCGCCCCGAGCTGGAGCCGATCTTCACCGCGCTCGCCGAGCAGTGGGAGACCAATGGCCGTCTGGTGCCGGGCCGCGTGGATGAGGAGTGGACGATCCTCGCCCGACATCTTCTCTGGCCTCGTTGACCGCGCGGTACGGGCACGGCCCCCACCACCCCCGCACCGCGCCCCCGAGGAGTCCGCGGGCGCTCATCAGCGCAACCCGACCAGCCAACCACCCCGACCAGCCGGAACGGAACACCGCCTCCGGCAGCGCGCAGGCCCTGGCCGCTCGGGGCGGGCCAGGACCTTCGTACGTGCGGTCCTCCGACAGGACCAAGGGGAAGCTGATGGGGCCCCGATGACGGGCGGGAATCGGGGCCGCGGACTACACCGGCCCGCCGTGGGGACCCAAGTCGGTGCACGCCGCAAGGACACGGAGGCCACGCGCTGCGCACGGCACGTCTCCGACAACCAATCCTGAGAGTCCTTGATCACATCGATGACGACAGACTCGATCACCACCAGAACACGTGCACGACAACAGAGCTGCATGGCTGAGGAGTACACAACGGCGTCCCGTTCGCCGTCGCCCCATGCGATGACGCCAACTCCCGTTTGCGGATCGAACCACCTCTCAGCAGATGCGTCGGTACGACGCGTCCGGCACGTACGTCCGCCACTGCGCGCGTGTCAGCTCCGCGTTCCCCGTCCTCGCGCAGACCCCCGCCCCGGCCCGTTCCGGGTCTACGGCGTACCGCTGGAGCGGGACGTGCGCGCTGCCGGCGAAGAGGGTCGTGCCGTCCGGGCTGAAGGCGAGGGACGTGATGGCCTCGCCCGGGGTGGTGAGCGGGCTGCCGAGGGGCTGTTGGGTGGGGACGTCCCAGAGTTGCAGGCTGCCGCCGTCGCCGCCGACCGCGAGGGTGTGGCCGTCGGGGCTGAAGGCGAGGGCCGCGACGCCCTCCGGGGTGGTGCCGGTCGGGGCCGGGAAGACGTTGCGCAGGACGCCCGCGCGGTGGGCGAGGTTCCCGTCCCACAGGTGGACCCGGCCCGTCAGGTCGCCGGCCGCCAGCAGGGAACCGTCCCCGGCGAAGGCCAGCGCGCCGATCTCGTCGCCCTGCACCAGGTCGCGACCGGTGGACCGGCCCGACGGCGGCCGGGCCACCCGGTCCTCGCCGACCAGTAGCCCGCCGTCGGGACGGACGGCGAGGTGGGCGCCCGCGACGCCGGTCAGGACAGCCGTCCTGCGCCCACGCTGTCCACTCCTCCCGTCTACGAACTCCCATGTCTCGTCGGTGAGTTCACCGATGGAGTCGGTGCGGGCGGCGTAC
Organism: Streptomyces sp. NPDC005492; assembly: GCF_040605995.1. Classification (NCBI taxonomy): domain Bacteria; kingdom Bacillati; phylum Actinomycetota; class Actinomycetes; order Kitasatosporales; family Streptomycetaceae; genus Streptomyces; species Streptomyces sp. NPDC005492. The sequence continues at coordinate 70,761 of NZ_JBEXDX010000002.1, read as the reverse complement.
AGGGTGTGGCTGTCGCTCGGGCCGAGCGTGAGGGCGACGACGGCTCCGCCCGGCAGGTCGAGTGAGGCCAGGGCCCGCCCGTGCGGCACGTCCCACACCCGGACCGGTTGCGCCGCCGTATCCCGGCCCGGTGCCGAGACGCCGTACGCGAACCGGGTTCCGTCCGGGCCGAAGGCCATCAGCGGGAGGGTGTCTGCGGGGACGGTCGGGAGGGTGGGGTCGGTGGAGACGGGGACGGGGACGGCCGGGAAGGTGTGCAGGACGTGGCCGTTGCGGGTGGCGCGGAGGCGGAAGAGGTAGTGGTCGCCGGTGCGCAGGGTGGTGGCATAGGTGCGGCCGTCCGGGCTGAACAGGACGTCGTTCAGCGCGGCGGGCCGCCAGTCGGGGGTGACGGCCGCGCCGAGATCGAGGGTGTGGACGGTGCCGCCCTCCGGGTAGCGCAGCGTCCGGCCGTCGCGGTCCCAGGCGAGTCCGCCGTAGAGGTGCTGGTTGTTGAGGTCGTGCCGGAAGACGGGGGCGCCGGGGTCGGTGAGCCGCCAGACGCGCAGCTCCGAGCGGTCGGCGGTGGCGACGAAGGCGCCGTTCGGGCTGAAGGACGCGTACTGGACGCCGGTGTCGTAGAGGTCGGCGACGCTGCGGCCCGTGGCGGTGTTCCAGACGCGCAACCCGGTGCCGGTGGCGGCGGCCAGGTGGTCGCCGCCGAGGGCGAGGAGGGGGGAGTCCGTGTCGCAGAGAGTGTGGCTGTCCTGCCAACTACCTTGTAGAAGGCTGGAGTTGGAGGTGTTCCACAGACGCATGGTGTCCCCGGAGCAGGCTGCCGCCGTACGGCCGTCCGCGCTGACGGCGACGAGCGAGGCGTCCGGTGCGCGTGCGTCGAACAGCACGTGGCCGTCCGCGACCGAGCGCAGCCGTATCCGGTCACCCTCGGTGGCCAGGAGGGAGCGGCCGTCGGCGGAGAAGACGACCTCGCCGACGTCGTGCAGCGCGGCCCCGCCGGCCCAACTCCAGTGCCCGGTGGCCGTGTTCCACAGCCGGAACCCGCCCTCGCCGTCCTCGCCGTCGTCGATCCCGAGGACGTGCGCGGAGGCGCCGACCTCGGTCACCGCGCCGCCCGGAACCCGGCCCGAGCCGGTCGCGCGATGCGTGATCACGTCCCAGGTACGCCAGTCGCGACCGGTCGCGCTGACCAGGGTCCGACCGCCGTCGGCGAGCAGCCGCCGGGTGTCCTCACCGGGCGTGGGATCGGTGAACGTGTCCGTCTCGACCTGGGCGAGCGAACCGAGCAGGGCGCGGCGGGTCTCGGGCAACTCGGCTATCCGCCAGGCGGCGACCCCGAGTTGCAGCGCGGTACGGGGCTCGGTGGTACGCAACGCGTCGGCCACGTCGGCGACCCGACGAGCGGCGGTCTGCGTACTGCGCCGCTGGTTGTCCGCCCGTTCACGGCACACCCCGTAAGCCGCGATCATCGCCACCGCCAGCACGGCCGACAGCGAGACGGTCAGGATCCGATGCCGCCGACTGATCCGCGCCGCGACGCGCTGCTCGGCGGCACGGGCGTCCAACGCGGCGATGAGGAAGGCGCGTTCGGGGAGGGTCAGGGTGGGGGTGGGTATGCGGGGGCCGGCCTCAAGAACCACCTCCTCACCGAACAACTCCTCCGCCCGAGCCAGCCGCGCCCCCCGGTACAACGCCCCCGGATCCCGGTCGTGGTCCAGCCAGGTGCGGGTCGCGTCCGTGAGCATGCGGTGGTGGCGGAGGCGGTCGCGGTCCTGGTCGATCCAATGGTGGAGGCGGGGCCAGCAGGTGATGAGGGCCTCGTGGGCGAGGTGGACTCCGGTGTCGTCGGCGGTCAGGAGGCGGGCGCGGGTGAGGCGTTCCACGACGACCGGGACCGCCGGGTTCGGCCACTGGGCCAGTTCGGTGCGGGTGAGGGGGCGCCGGGTGTCGGGGGTGCCCTGGCCCGGTACGACCATGCGGAGCAGCAGGTGGCGGGCGGCGTCGGCCTCGTCGGGGGAGAGGCCGCCGTAGACCTCCTCGGCGGTCGCCGCGATGGCGCCGCGCACTCCGCCGGCGGCCTCGTAACCGGCGAGGGTGAGCAGCCGGCCCTTGCGGCGGCGCCAGGTCTCCAGCAGGGCGTGCGAGAGCATCGGCAGTCCGCCGGGCTCGTCGAGGACCTCCCCCACCAGGCGCGCGGTCAGGGTCCGTTCGACCAGGCAGCCGGCCGCCTGGGCCGGGCCGACCACCGCCTCGCGCAGTTCCTCCGCCGTCATCGGGCCGAGCAGCAGCGCGGCGCCCCGCAGCGCGTCGGCCAGACCGCGGTGCTCGGCGCAGCGGGCGTAGAAGTCCGCGCGTACGGCGACCAGCACCCTGAGGCGGGTGTCCGGATCACGGGCCGCCAGCAGCAGGTCGATGAAACGGGACCGTTCGCGCGCGTCACGGCAGAGCGTGAAGACCTCCTCGAACTGGTCCACCACCACCCAGCTCTCCGGCTCGCCCGGCCCCGGGGCCAGCAGATGCCCGTAGGTCGTCGCCGGGGTCGGCCCGGGCGTGAGGATGCGCAGCCTCCCCGGACAGTCGCCGGCCGCGATCTCCTCCCGCAGCCGCGCGATCAGCCCGGCCCGCAGCAGCGAGGACTTACCGCTGCCCGAGGGCCCGAACAGCACCGCGAACCGGTGGTCGCGGACCAGCGCTTCGACCTCGGCGACCACCCGGTCCCGGCCGAAGAAGAGATGCCGGTCGGCCGGCTCGAACCGGGCGAGCCCGCGATACGGCGCCGGCCCGTCCCCGGGTTCCCCCTCGGAGGCCCGGTGCGCCTCCGCCTCGGCCTCCTTCCAGCGCGGCCCCCACTCGGCGGGGTCGCCGCCGCACGCCCGTACGTACCCCTCGACGACGGCGAGCGACGGCAGCCGCTCCCCGGCGGCGGCCTGGGAGAGCGTGGTCGCCGAGAAACCGGCCTCCTTCGCCATCGTCCGGTACGAGGGTCCGCCCGCCGCCCGCCGCAGCTCCCGCAACTCGTGCGCGAGCCACTGAACGGCACCGGCCTCCGGGTCCACCGGTCGCTCTGGACGGCCCATCGGCACATACCTCCGCGCATCTGACGAAACACCTGACGAAAGCGACATCAGGGAACGATGACCATACGGATGGGCAGGAAACGGCGGGGTGGCCTCAAGGTGACGGATGCGTGACACGGAGGGACCCAGCCTGCGCCGGCGATCCGGCCGGGGCTCCCGCACACACATCCGCCCCGCATACTCTGCCGTCGTGACCTCTTCCGCTTCCGCTTCCTCTTCTGTTTCCTCTTCTGTTTCCGCCGCCGCGCGCACCGCACTGGACCTCACCGCCGACCTCCCGGTCCCCGGCCTGGAGGACTTCTACCGGGACCTGCATCGCAACCCCGAGCTGTCCGGACACGAACACCGCACGGCCGGCAAGCTCGCCGAGCACCTCACCAAGGCGGGTTACGACACCGTCGAGGGCATCGGCGGCACCGGTGTCGCCGCGGTGCTGCGCAACGGTGAGGGCCCGACCGTGCTGCTGCGCACCGACATGGACGCGCTGCCGGTGCAGGAGGAGACCGGGCTGCCGTACGCCTCCACCGTGCCCGGCGCGATGCACGCGTGCGGGCACGATCTGCATGTGACCTGGCTGGCGGGTGCCGCCGAGGCGCTGGCCGCCGGGCGGGAGACCTGGTCGGGGACGGTGGTCCTGGTGGGGCAGCCCGCGGAGGAGACGGGGGCGGGCGCGGCGGCGATGGTGGCCGACGGCCTGTACGACCGTGTCCCGCGCCCGGACGCGCTGCTCGCCCAGCACGCGGCGCCCGGGCCCGCCGGTTTCTACCCGCACTCGCCCGGCCTGATCATGTCGGCCTCCACGGACCTCGACATCGTGGTGCACGGACGTGGCGGCCACGGTTCGCGTCCCGAGACGACGGTCGACCCGGTCGTCACGGCCGCCTACCTGGTCACGCGTCTGCAGACGGTCGTCTCCCGGGAGATCGCGGCCCGCGACTCGGCCGTTCTGACGGTGGGCCGGATCGAGGCGGGCACGCGGCACAACATCATCCCGACCGAGGCCCGGATCTCCCTCAACCTGCGCACCCAGTCCGCCGACGTACGGGAGCGGATGATCGCCGCGATCCGCCGTATCGCGGCCGGCGAGTGCCTCGCCGCGGGCTGCCCGCGCGAGCCCGAGGTCACCGTCGGCACCAGCCTCCCCACGATGGTCAACGACGCGGACACCGACCGCCGGATCGCCGCCGTGCACACCGAGGTCCTCGGCGCGGGCACGGTCTTCGACCCCGGCCCGGCGACGGGCAGCGAGGACTTCCCCCGCCTGGTCCCGGACGGGGTGCCGTACTCCTACTGGTTCGTGACGAGCACCCCGGCGGACGTGTGGGACGCGGCGCCCGGCACGGATCTGATGGAGAAGTTCCACGCGGTCCCCAGCAACCACAGCCCGCAGTTCGCACCGGACCTGGTGACGGTGGCGCCAGGCGTACGCACCCTGCTCTCAGGCGCGTTGGAACTCCTGACGGTCAACTGACGTCAACTGATTACCCCTGCGCCTGAAGTTGGTGCAGTTGCTTCCGTACGTGGTCCAGCGCCCCCGCCCGACGACCAGGCACCCGTCCCCTCAACTCGGCCAGCGCGAGGCCGAGTTCACGGGCGGCCGCCGGTTCCTGGATCTTCCCCCACTGATGGTGGGCCCGGTCCACGGCCACCTCGACCGCAGGCGTGTCGGCCAACTCCCCCGCCGCGAGCCGCGCACCGGCCACGGCAAGCCACGCCCGACAACTCCGCACCGGATCCCCGGCCAACATCGCAAGATCGGCCCGCACCTCGGCCCAGTGCAACACCGCTTCGGACCCGCGTCCATGGGCCCGCACGGCGGCCTGCTCATGCTCGGCGGCGAGAGCGTCGGCGTCGGCGTACCGACCGGCTTGGGCGGCGGAGGCGACGGCGGTGTGGGGGTCGTTGTCGTGACTCCGACCGAAATCGACCTGACTCCGACGGCCGTCCAGCGGTCTCCGGCCACCGACCTTCGGGCTACGGCCGCCGGTCAGGAGGCTTCCGTAGAGATCCTCTCGGCTCCCGCCGGCATCTTCTTGGCGCGGGTCGGCGCCCTCTTGGCGCGGGTCGATAGCCTCTTGGCTTCCGCCGACACCTTCTCGGCTCCGATCGGCGCCTTCGCGGCTCCGATCGGCACCGTCACGGCTCCCGTCGGCACCCTGGCTCAGGCCCGCACCATTGTGGCTCCAGCCAGCACTCCCATGCCCCCGACCGGTGCTCTCCTGGCTCCCGCCAGCACTCTCGTGACTTCGGCCCGCACCACTGTGGCTCCAGCCGACACCTGCCTGGCTCCCGCCGACGTCCTCGCGGCTTCGGTCAGCGCCCTCTTGGCTCAGGTCGATACCCGCCCGGCTCGCGCCAGCGTCCTCGCGGCTTCGGTCAGCACCCTCTTGACTCCGACCGCCGCCTCCTCGGCTCCCGCCGACACCCTCCCGGCTTTCGCCGCCGTCTGCTCGGCTCCGGTCGACGCGCTCTTGACTCCCGTCAGCGCCTTCTTGACTCCGGTCGACACCCGCCTCGCTCGCGCCAGCTCCCTCATGGCTTCGGCCCTCACCAGGGTGACTCCGGCCGCCGCCACCCCCTCGGCTCACGACACCCACCTGGCCCTCGCCGACATCCTCTCGACCCGCGCCCGCACCCTCTCGCCCCCGCCCGAACTCACCCAGCCCGTCCGGCGTTTGAGGACGAGGAACCTTCAGGGGCGATGGGGGTCTGGGGGCGGAGACCCCGGGAGCGGTGGTGCCGGCGGATGCCAGCAGGACGTCCGCGTAGGCCTCGGAGCCCAGTCTCGCCAGCGCCAGTTGGTGCAGCTGCTCCACCGGCGGCCGCGACCCGCTTCGCAGGATCGTCGCCACCGCCTTCATGTACGTGGGCGCGGCCACCCCGCCGCGCCGCCCCGGCGGCGGTGCGATGCGACCGTAAACGGCGTTCGTGCGGCCCGAGTCTAGGAGGTGGCCGTGCAGCCACTGCCAGGTCTCCGCGTCGGTGTGGAGGTCGAGCAGCAGGGTCGTCGTGCCCGGGGTCCGCAGCCGCAACTCCTCGCGGATCCAGGCCCACGGGAAGCCGGTGTAGCGGACCGTCGCCGGGGTCGTGCGGGCCAGTGCCAGGTGCGGAAGGTGTTGTTTCCGGTCGAGTTGGAGCTGGCCGGTGATGAACACGGTCAGCGGGCCGGGGGCTGTGGCGGCGGCGCGCAAGCGGGTCAGGACCGCCTGCGGCTCCAACGGGTCGGCGAGTTCCACGACGTTGGCGGTCTCGGTGCCGGACAGCACGTCCGGGGAGACGGCCGCCAGCACCGGCAGCACGGAGGCCGCGTCCACCAGCCGCCCCTTGCCGACCGGCGAGGCCGCGAGCAGCAGCACCGTCCCGGGCATGTGCCCTCCCCCAGACCTCGGTCACTTCGTACCGCAGCACCGTAACCTCTGCTGCTGCAAAGGGTGATCTCAGGACCGCCGTACCGCGAAGATCGTGGTGTCGTCGGCGAGATGTCCGCCGCTGTGGCGCAGGGTGCCGTCGCGGACGTAGGCGACCAGGCGGGACGGGTCCGCGGTGCGCGGATCGGCCAAGAGGCCTTCCGCGACACGGTCGTTGAGGGGGTAGAAGACACCGGCGCCGTCGCGTGCCTCGGTCACTCCGTCGGTGACGACGAGGAGGGTCTCACCGGGTGCGAGGGTGACGCGGAGCGTCGGCGGCGGACCGTCCTGGTGCGCCAACTCGCCCAGCCCCAGCGGGAGTCCGTGCCCGGGCGGCAGGGGCCGTACCCCGTGCGGGCCAACCATCAGCGGGGGTTCGTGACCGAAGTTGACGACCTCGACCGTGGTCGGGTCGGCGGCGGGGAAGCTCAGCAGCACGGCTGTGGCGAACCGGTCGACGTCATCGCGGTCGAGGGCCGCGAGATGCCCCGCGTGCCGCTGTATCCGGGTCTCCAGACGCGCGGCGACCGTGGCGAGGTCCGCCTCGTGGTAGCCCGCCTCGCGGAACGTGCCCAGCAGCGCCGCCGCCGTCTCCACCGCGCCGAGCCCCTTGCCCTGGACGTCACCGACGAGGGCGCGGGTGCCGTGCGGTCCCGGCTGGATGTCGTAGAAGTCGCCGCCGACGCGGGCGACGGCGTCCGCGGCGAGATAGACCGCCGCGTGGTCGAGGCCGCCCCAGCCCGGCGGCAGCGGGCGCAGCAGGGTACGGCGGGTGGTCTCGGCGACGTCCCGCATGTGCAGCATGCGGCGCTCACCGCGGACCCGGACCGCGCAGGCCAGCACGGCGAGGACACCGCCGACGCCGACGAGGATGAAGTCGGGCAGGCCGGTCTGGTACTGGCGCGGCCAGGCGTGGTCGGCGAGGGCGTAGGTGGCCAGGCCCAGCGCCCCGAAGACGGCCGTGCCCCACACCCCGCAGATCGCGGCGGCGATACCGGGCACGAGCACGATCCAGGAGACGGTGCGGAACTCGCCGCCGGTGTCCCAGTCGACCAGCAGGATGGTGACGAGCACCAGCAGCGGCGGCACCCAGGCGACGCTGCGGCCGCGCACCCGCAGCAGTTGCTGGCGCCGCAGCGCGTCGGGGTCCCGGGCTCGGGGCAGCCGGTCGAGCGCGGAGCGCCCGGCATCGCGGTAGCGCACCGGTCCAGCGAAACACGGGGTGCCCGAGGCCGCACGCCGACTTGCCACCGCCTCCGCCGGGGTGTGCATTGGTAGGCAGGGGTTCGACGGGGGCGAACGGGGGCGAGAGAGAGGAGTGCTCCCATGGCTCAAGCGGCACCCACACCCGGCGGCATGACGGGCCGCAAACGCGGCCGATCGACCGGCCGGAAACCCGGCGCAACGAGCGGATTCACCAGCCCGAGCGGTCTGCCCGACATCTTCGACGCCCGGGTGCACCGCGTGGCGAAGGTGGCGATCCCGGTCGTCCTGGGGCTCGTCTACGGCTACTGGGCGGCCGCCAACCGCCGTAGCGGCGGCCCCATCACGGGCTGGAACGTCCTGTTCGGCTTTGTGACGGCGCTCGCGTTCATCGTGCTGTGCCTGGCGGTGGCGCGGTTCGCCCCGCTGCTGAAGCGCGAACTGCACTCGCTGGTGAAGTCCGGCTTCGCGGGCGCGGCGCTCGGCTTCCTGTACAGCCAGACCGGCGAGAGCGTGCTGCGGTCGGCGGCCGTCGGCGTCGCGGTCGCCGCGGGAGTCTTCCTGGTGTTCTTCTACCGCTACTACACGCGCGAGGACGGAGCGGGCAACCGCATCCGCTGAGGCACTGACGGACGCGGCAGTGGGCCCCGGCACCACCTCGGTGCCGGGGCCCACTGCCGTCCCCCTCCGCCCTACGGCCTGTGTCCTACGGCGTCCAGCTCCAGATGCCGCCGCCGGTCGCCGAGCCGGAGGCGCTCCAGCTCCACGAGCCCGAGACGCTCCACGACCCGGAGGCCGAGGTGCTCCACGAGTTCGAACTGCCGCACCAGTTCGGGTCGTTGTTCCAGTTGGAGTTGCCGGCGTTGTCGGAGGTCGTGCCGTCCTTCCAGCCCGGACACGGGTCCGAGCAGGACGGCACCCACTGGCCGCCGGTGTCGACGAACGCGGCGCTGGCCCAGCCCTGGGCGCCGACGAGCCAGTACCAGTCGGGGTTTCCGTTGACGCTCTGTCCCCTGACCACGCATTGGATGCGGTCCTGGCTGCCCGGTGAGAGCGAGTCGACGGCGGGGGAACGGGTGGTGGGCGACTGCCGCACGTGCAGATCCGTGCGGGAGACGATCGTGCCCCAGATCGGACTGCTGCCACCGCCACCACCATGTCCTTCGGCGTACGTGGTCGGTGCTGCCGTCGCCGTGGTGCCCGCCGCCGCGACGGCGAGGGTGCCACCGGTGAGCAGGGCCGCGGCCAGAGTCCGCAGGGCCGGAGTGGTGCGCATGTTCGGCCTCCTTCTCCCCGGTTCCAGGAAACACCCGTTCGGGTCAACCCTCCACCTGAGAGCGGAACGGCCAGTTCCACCAAGTGTTCCGAGGTCAGGGCACTGGTTCGGCTTGACATCGCACCCGAATGGCCACCCGGATACGGGACATCGGACTGGCGCGTCGCGACCGGTGGCCGTGTCCTGAAGGGGTGCCCCCACGTCTCCGGAGCGCCCTGTCGGCCGTGCTCGTCGCCCTCTCCTGCTTCCTCACGCCCTTCGGCGCGCTGGCGGCCTGGGCGGCGTACGGACTGACCGACTCCGGACGGTACGTCACGACGATGGCTCCGCTGGCCGCCGATCCGGATGTACGGAACGTGGTCGCGGACACGGTCGGCGCGGGAATCCTGCGCGAGGTCCATGTGGACGGGATGCACGGCACGATGGGGCCGTTCGTGCAGGACGCGGTGCGGTCGTTCACGGAGACCGAGGCGTTCCGGGTGGCCTGGGACGAGGGCAATCGCGCGACCCACGACGCGGTGCTGGACGCCCTGGAGGACGAGGGACGCGACGACACCGTCACCGTCGACCTCGCCCCCGTCACCGCTCACGTCAAACACCAACTCGCCAACGACCACGTGCCGTTGGCAAGCCGTATCCCCGTCCAGCACACCGAGGTCGCGGTACTGCCGGCCGGTGAACTGGGCCCGCTCCGGAAGGGGTTCCACGTGCTCGAAGTCGCCGGCTTCTGGCTCCCCGTCGCCGCCGCCGTCTTCGCCGTCACCGGCATCGCCGTCGCCGTGCGCCGCCACCGAGCGATCACGGCGACCGCCCTCGGCACGGCCCTCGGCGGCGCCCTCCTCGGCCTGGCCCTCGCGATCGGCCGCCACCTCACCACCACCGACCTCCCGACAGAGGTCTCCCAGGCAGCGGGTGCGGCAATCTACGACGCCCTGACCGCGACGCTCCGCAAGGTCGCCTGGCTCCTCCTGGCCACGGGCCTGACGGTAGCCGCGACAACCTGGCTGACCCGCTACGCCCACCGGGCAAGGGAGTTGCCGGCTCTTCTCCTACGCCTGGTACCGGGCAGGCGAGCGCGCGCGACGACGGCTGCCGCGGATCCCCCGCAGCAGCCGACGCGGGCTCAGGTCTGATCGCGGGCGGGGCCCATTTCTGACCAACCCCGGACGCACTCACCGGCGTCACACCGGGGGCAAAGACCTTATTGCACTGGGCAGTTGGCCCGATCTAGGGTCGATCACATGCCACCCCTTACCCACCCGTACATCCCCCTTGTCCTCATTCACGGCCACCCCTTCGACCACACCATGTGGACCCCGCAGATCGAGGCGTTCTCCCCCACCCGCAGGGTCATCGCCCCCGACCTCCGCGGCTACGGCCCCCACCCCGCCCCGGCCCCCGCACTCACCCGCTTCGCGGACTTCACCACCGACATCGAGGCACTGCTCGACGACCTGGACGTGGAGACGTTCGTGCTGGCCGGGCTCTCCATGGGCGGGCAGATCGCGATGGACTGCTACGGACGGTTCCCCGAGCGCGTCCGGGGTCTGGTCCTCGCCGACACCTTCCCGGCCGCCGAGACCCCGGAGGGCGTCCGCACCCGCGAGGCCATGGCCGACCGCCTCCTACACGAGGGCATGGGCGGCTACGCCGACGAGGTGCTGGAGCGGATGGTCGCGCCGACGGCCGACCCCCAGGTCAAGGCCCACGTCCACGGCATGATGACGGCCACCGACCCCGCCTCCGCCGCGGCGGCACTCCGCGCCCGCGCCCAACGCCCGGACTACCGCGCCCTGTTGACCCGCGTACACGTACCGACCCTGGTGGTCGTGGGCGCCGACGACACCTACACCCCGGTCTCCGACGCGGAGGCGATGCACGCGGCGCTCCCCGACTCCACGCTCCACGTGATCGACGGCGCGGCCCATCTGCCGAATCTCGAACGCCCGAAGGAGTTCAACGAGATCCTGGGGGAGTTCCTGGCACACGTGGGATGATTCGGGCATCTGCACCTACGGGCGGAAGGGCATCACTTGGGCACCGCGACCTCCGAGTGGACCGCCGCCGACTTCGTGCCCGAACGCCATCGCGTGCGCCGCTTCGTGACCTGGTGCGCCGGACTCCTCCTCATCGGCGTGAGCGTGGTCGTCGGCTGCCGTACGGCCGACACCGACGCCCTCACCCCGATCCCCCAACTCCTCGCCTTCTTCCCCTGGTTGCTCGCCCCCACCGGCCTCGCACTCCTCCTCTCCCTGTTCACCCGGTGGCGGCTCGGCCTGGTGTGGGGAGTCGCGCTGCTCGGGCTGCTGGCGTGGTTCATCGAGCCGTACGGCAAGAGCGGGGATCCAGGCGGACCGGCCGTCGCGGAGTTCCGGGTGCTGACGTCGAACGTCGAGTTCGGGCGGGGGACCGGTTCGCTGGTCCCGGTGATCCGGCGGGAGCGGCCGGACGTGGTGTTCGTGGAGGAGTGCGAGTACACCTGCCAGGCCACGCTACGACGGGACTTCGGCACCGAGTTCCCCTACCGGCAGGCCGTCGTCGCGGCCGGTTCGCACGGCTCGGTCGTCCTCAGCCGCTTCCCCCTCAAGGGCACGAAGGGCGTCACCGGCACGATGGGCATGCCCGGCGCCGTAGCGGACGTCGGCGGATATTCCGTACGGCTCCAACTCGCGCACCCCATGCCCCCGTTGCCGAACCAGGTCGGCCTGTGGCGGCGCGAACTGAACCGGCTGCGCGCCTTCGCCGCCGCCGACCCCACCACCCCCACCGTCCTCGCCGGCGACTTCAACTCCACCCAGGACCACGCGGCCTTCCGCCGCATCCTCGACGCCGGCCTGCGCGACGAGGCCCGCCTCGCCGGACACCCGCGCACACCGAGCTGGCCCGAGCGCTTCGCCCCCACCTTCGGCACCCAGATCGACCACGTCCTGCTGTCCCCGGACTTCTCCGCGAACAGCGCCCGCTTCCTCGACCTCGCCGACACCGACCACCGCGCCCTGCTCGTCGACATCACACTCCACCAGCACGGATGACCCGGTCCGGGCCGCTCATAATGGGCGCATGTCCCGCGAGTTCCCCATCGGCCTCACACCCCCCGACTGGCTGGTGAGGAACCTCCAACCCCAGCAGGCCCCGCTCAACCGGCCGGCCGTCGCCCGCGCCGCCGTCGCCTTGGCCCTCCCCCTCGGCATCGGCATCGCCGCCGGACACACCGCCTACGGCGCGCTCGCCTCCATGGGCGCCCTCTCCGGCGTCATCGGCGACACCGCCGACGCGTACCGCATGCGCATCCTCAACATCGCGATCCCCCAGCTCTTCGGCGCGATCGGCGTCACGCTGGGCGCGGCGGTCTACGGCCAGGGCTGGCTCGCGGTCGCCGCCCTCACCGCCGTCGCGCTCGTCTCCGGGATGATCTCGACGATCGGCGCGGTGGCCTCCGTATCGGGCCTGCTCCTGCTCCTCAACTCGGTGATCGGCGCGGGACTTCCGCTCCCCGGCGCCTGGTGGCTGGCCCCCGTGCTGATGGCCGGCGGCGGCCTCCTGGTCCTCCTCCTGGCCCTGCTGGCCTGGCCCCTGCGCTCCGGCGTCCCCGAACGAACGGCCGTGGCGGCCACCTACCGAACCGTCGCCGACCTCCTCACCACCTGCGGCGACACCCCCACCACCGACTACGACGCCGCCCGCCACGCCGTCACCCAGTCCCTCAACCAGTCCTACGACCTCGTCCTCGCCCGGCGCGCCCGCCACCACGGCCGCAACCCCGAACTGACCCGCCTGCTGGCCCAGTTGAACGCCATCACCCCGGTCGTCGAAGCGGCCCCCGCGGTCCACCAGTCAGGCCGCCCCCTCCCCCCGCAGATCCGCACGACGGTCCGCCACCTCGCCGAGGCCGTCGAGACCGGCTACACGGGCCCGATAGGCCTCGACCTCCCCACCCCCACCACCGAGACCGCCCGCGTGATCGACCACGCCCTGCGCCACACGGCGGAGGTGGTCACCGCCCCGGACGTCGACCCGTACGGCATCGACGACCGCCTCGGCCGCCCGGCGGCGCTCCGCATCCGGGCCGCCCGCGCCGCCCGCAACGTCCTGCTCTCCTCCGGCTCCTGGCGCTACGGCCTGCGCCTGGCGCTCTGCATCGGCCTCGCGCAGGTGCTGGTGTCGACCGTCCCGGTCCCGCGCTCGTACTGGATCGCCCTGACCATCACCTTCGTCCTGAAGCCCGACTTCGGTTCGGTCTTCTCCCGGGCCCTGCTGCGCGCCCTCGGCACGGTGGCCGGACTGGTGATCGCGGCGGCCGTCCTGTCGGTGGTCCCTCGCGGCGGGTGGGACGTCCTGGTCCTGCTCCTCCTGGCCCCGCTGATCCCGGCCCTGACCCCACGCGGCTACGGCTACCAGACCGCCGCGATCACACCCGTGATCCTTCTCCTCTCCGACGTCCTCAACCACCAGGGCACGGCGTTGCTGCTCCCTCGCCTGGTGGACTCGTTGATCGGCTGCGGGATCGCCCTGGTGGCGGGCTATCTGCTCTGGCCGGAGAGTTGGCACACACGAGTCGGCGACCGCCTGGCGGAGGCGGTGGCGGACACGGCCCGTTACGTGGAATCGGCGTTCGCCGCCCCCGCCACTCCGGGCGCGGAGACCGACCCGGCCGCCCGCGCCCGAATGCGCCGCCGCCTCTACCGCGACCTCTCCACCATCCGCACCGAGTTCCAACGCGCCCTCACCGAGCCCCCACCCACCGGCCGCCTCGCCGCGGGCTGGCTCCCCCTCGTCGTCGCCGTAGAACGCATCGTCGACGCGACAACGGCGGCCCGGGTACGGGTGAAACACGGCGCACCCCCGCCATCCACCGCCGAGGTCACCCAAGTGGCGCTCCAGCTCAGGGAGTTGTCGAAGGGCGTACGCGAGTCGGAGGTGCTGGTGGAGGTCCGCACGGATCTCTCGGGGCCGGCGGAGAGTGTGCTGGAGCCGTTGCGGCAGGAAGTGGCGGCGGCACGGGCGATCGCGTCGCCGCACTGACATCCGGAGACACCAACCGCATGCTGACCTTCTTCGCCGCGGTGATCCTGACGGCACTCGTCGCCCCGGTCTTCCTCATCGGATCGGGGATCAACCGGTGGCGCGACGGAAAGCGGTGGCTTCCCGGACTGTTCTTCTCGGCCGCTGCTTCCGTGGTCGTCTACGCCTTCTGCCTGTTCTTCTTCGTCATCCCGGCCGACTTCGCGAAGCAATGCGGCCAGGAAGCGGACCGGTTCGAACAGAGTGCCTTCCCACTCACCGCCACCTGCCACTGGGCCGGCGGGCGCACCTACAGCTTGGTTCCGGCGCTTGCCAACCCAGTCCTCTACGCGTGCATCGCAGCGACTCTCGTCTGTGCCGTCATGGCCGTCCGCGACCGCCACAGGAAGGGGCCGACATCCTGAACACGGCGCGACACGGTGACCGTCCCGGCAGGGGGTTCCGCCCCTGACCAAGATCGCCGCTCGGGGCCGCTAACCTTACGTGTCTGTCCTGGCCAGGGATTGACGGGCATCAACTCACGCGAAGGGTTGCGCACATGGGCATTCTCACTCTCCTGCGGAATGCATTCGGCAGGTCACGCAAGGAGCGTGCCGCCGAAGCAGAGAGTGCGGAACGCACTCCTTCGCAAGAGCCGCCGACCACCCGGGAACCGGACGCGAAGGTCCCGTCCCCCTCCCCGGAACCCACCCTCCCCCCGACGCCGACTCCCGCCCCCGCGGCAACGGCCCAGGTCCCGGAACCCCGTCAGTCCTCCACCCTGGAGGACGACGAACACGACCTGGTGGCAGCGGCTTTCGACAACGTGGCGGTACCGAAGCCGGCGACGTCGGCGGAGGGGGCGGGGGGTACGGGGGCTGCGGCGACGACCGAGGCTGAGCCTGCGGCTGAGGTGACACCGGAGCCGGAGGCGGTCGCGGAGACCGCCCCGGAGGCGGAGCCGACCGTTGAGCCGGAGGCGGAAGCTGAGCCCGCCGTGGATCCCGCGCCGGCGGCGGTCACGGAATCCGCCCCGGAGGCGCAGCCAATTGCCGAACCGGTCGCAGAATCGGAAGCCGAGCCCGAGACCGAAGTCGAGCCCTCGGCTGAGCCCGCCGCCGACGCCACCCCGGAGACCAAAGCCGAGCCCGCCGTAGAGCCCCAGGCCAAGCCTGTCGCGGAAGCCGCCACGGAGCCGGAGGCCGAGCTCGTCGCGGATCCCGCGCCGGAGGCGGTCGCGGAGACCACCCCGAAGGCCGAGCCGACCGTAGAGCCCGTCGCGGAAGCGGAAGCGGAGCCCACCGCGGAGCCCGTCGCCGAGGCAACCCCGGAAGCCGAGCCCGCCGTAGCCCCGGAGCCAGAGCCGGAGGCAGCCACGGAGACCGCCCCCGAGACAGCGGCCACGCCGGAGCCCGAACCGCTCGCAGCAGCGGAAGCCGAGCCCACCGCCCAGCCGGACCCCATCGAAGAATCGATCGTGGAGCCCGCAGCCGCCGCCCCCCTCGGCAGTGACTCCGCCGCCACCGCCCTCGCCAAGGCCAACCTCACCGGTACCCGGGCGAAGCTCTACCTCGTCCTCGACCGCTCCGCGAGCATGCGTTCGTACTACAAGGACGGCTCGGCCCAGGCTCTCGCCGATCAGGCGCTCGCTCTCGCGGCCCATCTGGACCCGGACCCCACCCCCGCGGTCCACGTCGTCTTCTTCTCCACCGAAGTGGACGGCACCACCGACCTCACCCCGGCCTCCCCCGAGAACGCGATCGACGAGGCGCACGCCGGCCTCGGCCGCATGGGGCGTACCAGTTACCACGCGGCCGTGGAAGCCGTACTCGCGCACTACGACAAGAACGCCACCCCCGGCACCCCCGCCCTCGTCGTCTTCCAGACAGACGGCGCCCCGGACGCGAAGACCCCGGCCACCCAGTCCCTCACGGACGCGGCCAAGTCCCACGCCTCGGTGTTCTTCTCGTTCGTCGCGTTCGGTGACCACGAGAACAAGGCCTTCGACTACCTCCGCAAGCTGAAGACCGACAACACGGCCTTCTTCCACGCGGGCCCGACCCCCCTGGAGCTCACGGACGCCGAGCTCTACGACGGCGTACTGATCGACTGGCGCCCGTAACACCCGGACCCCGTGCCGCCCGCTTCCCACCCCGTAAAACGGGAGGCGGGCGGCACACCCATGTCGGCTACGATTTCAAGGTTCGCAAGCACGACCAGCAGACCGACCTGGGAGCAGCCCCCGATGGCTCGACACCTCATCACCAGCGCCCTTCCGTACATCAACGGGATCAAGCACCTGGGCAACATGGTGGGGTCCATGCTCCCGGCGGACGTGTACTCCCGCTACCTCCGCCAGCGCGGCCACGACGTCCTCTACATCTGCGCGACGGACGAACACGGCACCCCGGCGGAGCTGGCGGCCAAGGAGCAGGGCATCCCGGTCGACGAGTTCTGCGCGCACGCGCACGACGCGCAGAAGGCGGTCTACGACGGCTTCGCGCTCGCCTTCGACTACTTCGGCCGGAGTTCCTCCGCCCAGAACCGCGACATCACCCAGCACTTCGCCCGCCGCCTCAACGAGAACGGCTTCATCGAAGAGCGCGCGATCCGCCAGGTCTACAGCCCCGCGGACGGCCGTTTCCTCCCGGACCGCTATGTCGAGGGCACCTGCCCGCACTGCGGCTACGACAAGGCCCGCGGCGACCAGTGCGAGAACTGCACCCGCGTCCTGGACCCCACCGACCTGATCAACCCCCGTTCCGCGATCTCCGGCTCCACCGACCTGGAGGTCCGCGAGACCAAACACCTCTTCCTCCTCCAGTCGAAGCTCCAGCACGAGGTCGAGGAATGGGTGGCGCGCCACGAGGCGGAGTGGCCGCAGCTCGCCTCCTCCATCGCCCGCAAGTGGCTCACCGAGGGCCTGCACGACCGCGCGATCACCCGTGACCTGGACTGGGGTGTCCCGGTCCCGGCCGACACCTGGCCGGAGCTGGCGGCGGAGGGCAAGGTCTTCTACGTCTGGTTCGACGCCCCGATCGAGTACATCGGCGCGACCAAGGAGTGGTCGGACCTCGACCCGGAGAACCGCGACTGGAAGTCGTGGTGGTACGAGAGTGACACGGGCGAGAACCCGGTCCGCTACACGGAGTTCATGGCGAAGGACAACGTCCCGTTCCACACGGTGATGTTCCCGGCCACCCAGCTCGGTGTGCGCGAGCCGTGGAAGAAGGTCGACTACGTCAAGGCCTTCAACTGGCTGACGTACTACGGCGGGAAGTTCTCCACGTCCCAGAAGCGGGGCGTCTTCACCGACCAGGCCCTCTCGATCCTCCCGGCCGACTACTGGCGCTACTTCCTGATCGCCAACGCCCCCGAGTCCGACGACTCCTCCTTCACCTGGGAGCACTTCACGGCCACGGTGAACAAGGATCTGGCGGACACTCTCGGCAACTTCGTCAACCGCGTCCTCTCCTTCTCCAAGAAGCGCTTCGGCGACGAGGTCCCGGCCGGCGCTGCGGCGGGCGCGGCGGAGGCGAAGCTCGGCGAGGAGATCGCGGGTCTGCTGGCCGAGTACGAGACCCAGATGGAGGCCCTCCAGTTCCGGAAGGCGGCTTCCGCTCTCCGTGCTCTGTGGTCGGCGGGCAACTCCTATCTGGAGGAGAAGGCCCCCTGGCTGGAGATCAAGACCGACCCGGAGGCCGCGGCCCTCACGCTCCGCACCGCGATGAACCTGATCCACCTCTACGCGGTGGTCTCGGAACCCTTCATCCCGGCCTCGTCCGCGGCGATGCGCGCGGCCTTCGTCCTCCCCGACTCCACGGCGACCTGGGTGTCCCCGGAGGAGGCCCGCGCCCTGACCACGGTCCCGGCCGGCACCTCCTTCACCGTCCCCCCGGTCCTCTTCGCGAAGCTCACGGACGAGGACCTGGAGACGTACAAGGAGCGTTTCGGCGGCCGGCCCGCCGAGTAACACGGGTAGTACGAGCGGCGGTTGGGCGAGCGGTTCGTTCAAGACGGTGTGACATCGCGGGGCTGAGACTCTCGGCATGACCGAACGAGCTTTCACCCCCGCGATGGGCCGTTTCGCCCCCACCCACCTCTACGACCCCGTGGCCTCCCTGATGCGCGAGCGCCTGTGGCGCGGCCTGCTGGCGATGCATGTGGCTCCCCGGCCCGACGACGTGATCGTCGACGTGGGCTGCGGCACGGGTTCACTGGCACTGCTGCTGCACCGCGTCGAGCCGCGTGCGCGCGTCATCGGCGTCGACCCCGACCACGAGGTGCTGGCGACGGCCCGCCGCAAGGCCGGCCTCGCCGGCGCGACGGTTCGATGGCAGGCCGGAATGGGCGATGCGCTGCCCGAGGCCCTGGAGGGCGCGGGGCCGGTGGACACGGCCGCCTCCAGCCTCGTACTCCATCAATGCCCGATCCCGATGAAGCAGTCGATACTCGCCTCCATGCACGCGGTGCTACGGCCCGGCGGGAAGCTGGTGGTCGCCGACTACGGCCTGCAACGCACCCGGCGGATGCGGCTGGCGTTCCGCGTCGTGCAGTTCGCCGACGGCTTCGCCGACACCCAGCCCAACGCCGACGGCGTACTGCCCCGGTTGATGTCGGAGGCGGGATTCGGCGAGGTGCGCGAGGCCGAGGTGGTGCCGACGATCAGCGGCTCGATCTCGATCTACGTCGCCCGCCGCGAGTGATGCCCCGGACGCGGTACGGCGGACGGGGTGAGGCCCGTCATCGCGCGCATCTGCCGGGTGAAGTGCGCCTGGTCGGCGAATCCGCCGATGAGCGCCGCGTCGGCCGGCGACCGTCCGGCGCGCAGCGCCTCGGCGGCCCGGCGCAGCCGCAGCCAGACGCGCCAGCGGGCGAGGGGCATGGCCAACTGCTGCCGGGCCAGGGCACGCAGACGTTGGGGTGACAGGCCGACGCCCGCGGCCAGTTCGGGCATCGGGACCGGCCGCTCCGCCAGCGTGTCCATCGCCGCCAGCAGCCGGGGGTCGAGCTCGCCGGACGGCCGCGCGACAGCGCGGTGGACCTCCGCCTCGTCCAGATCGCGCAGCGCGGGGACAGCGGTGACGCCGGCACCGCAGTGCTCGCGCAGCCGGTCGGCGAAGGCACAGTGCGGCTCCACGAAGAAGGTGAGCAGGTACCCCGCGGCAAGCATCCTGTGCCGCACCATCGGCGGCACGACCAGCGCCTCGGCGCGATGAAGGGTGCCGGAGCCATCCACTACGGCCACCTCACCCCGGTCGGCGGCGACAGCGATCTGGAACGCGGCATGGCTGTGCGACGAGCCTCCCACCGACGGCCCCCGGTACACCGCGTACCCCTCGTGCACGGCGAAGCCCCGCTCAGTAAGGTCATACTGGCTCACTGTCCGACCCCCTCGCAGACGTGTTCGCGCCAACCCGTAAGGTTCCGCCATGGCAGTCCCCGAGGTCATCCCGATCGCCTACGAGCCGAATCAGCGCAGCGGGGCCGTCGGCCGCTACGCGGACGGTCAGTTCCTGGCGTCGGTCACCTACGCGTTTCCCCAAGGCTTCCGTCCCGACGACGGCTGGGAAGAGCAGAAACGTCTCTACACGGTCCTCCACACCTTCGACGCCGCGGGCCGGTACCGCGACTCGGAGATCTGGTGCGCCGGCACCTGGGCCGAGCAGCAGCGCGCCCCGCACGGCGACAACTCGGTGCTCTCGCAGGCCCGCATCCACCTGGCGAAACTACTCCGCGCGCTGCCCCGCCGCAGCTACACCGACATCGCGATCCGGCCCTTCCAACGCACCGTGGACGGCGTCCTGTTCGGCCTCCTGGTCGAGGAGGACGAGGAGGGCAGCTGGGCCGAGCTGTACCCGGACCGGCACTGCTTCGGACCGCCTTGGGACGGCACGTACGACTCCTGAGCCGCGAGCACCCCGCACAGGGGGAGCCGCGGCCAGGCGGGCGACGAGTGAACCGGCAACTGCTAGTTCAGTACCCCAGCGCCGGTCGTGGTCGCCAGCTCCGTCGGCAGGTTCTTCGCCGAGGTCTCCAGGCCGGCCGTCAGGGTCGGCGTCCAGTTCACGGTGGTCTTCAGCTTCTTGGAGTTGGCGGCGTTGTAGGCGGCGACGAGGTCGGTGGCCGTGCCGTTGACGAGGTTGCCGGTGCCGGCGATGGAACCGGTGCCGTCGCCGCTGAACAGCTTGCTGAGCTTCTGACTCGCTGACGTCTTCCAGTAGTTGTCCTCAGCGACGACCTGCGCCTTGGCACGGGAGTTGACGCTGTACTGGAGGACGTAGCCGTTGAGGGTCGTGGTGTCGTAGTAGTTGTTGTAGATGTGGATCTGGCCGATCCGGGCCAGCGGCGCGCGCTGCACGACGCCCTTCCACACGTTGTGGTGGATGGAGACCCGCAGCTTGCCGACGCTGTCGGTGTCGCTGCTGCCGATCAGCATCGTCTTGTCGTGGTTGGTGAACTGGTTGCGCTCGACGGTCACCAGGTCCGAGCCGTTGGTGATGTCGAGGTCGCCGTCGTGGATCTGGTACTGGCGGCCGTAGTACGTCGGGTCGGCGGTGTCCAGGCCCGGCGCGTCGGTGAACGAGTTGTGGTCGGCCCAGACGTGGGTAGCACCGCGCAGGGTGACGGCGTCGTACTGCGAGTTCCAGTTGCCGGTGTCGCCGTCCGTGGGGTCCCACTGCGGGAAGCAGTCCTCGGTGGCGGCGAAGGTGAGGTTGCGGACGATGACGTTGTCGACGCTCTTCACCTGGAGGCTGCCGCCGGTGATGCCGGCCTTGGTGCCGGGCACGCCCACGATCGTGGTGTTGGCCGGCACCTTGAACACGATGTTCTTCGCCTGCGCGGCCTGCGCCGCCGCCCGCGCGGTCTCCTGCGTGCCGGAGGGCAGCTTGGAGGTGCCGTAGGTGGCGGGGTCGAAGGCCTTGAGGTAAGTGGAGAGCGAATAGCCGGTGCCCGCCGCGTAGTTGGCGCAGGTCAGCTTCTTGCCCGAGTCGTCGGTGTTGGCGTCGATCGTGCCCTTGACCTTGATGATGCGGGGCGTGGTGTCGGACGCCGAACCGAGCGCCTTCACGAGCTGGGCGCGGGTGCTGACGGTGAAGGTGTGCGCGGCGTCGGCCTTCGTACCGCCGGTGGTACCGGTACCGGACGACGCCCAGCCGTCCTTGGCGGCGAGCGTCTGGTGGTACAGGTCGACGGAGGTACTGGCGGCGTTCGCGTTCAGCACGAGGAAGCCCGCGCCGACGCCCGCGACGGCCGCGGCGGCGGTGATGACGACCGTGCGGCGCTTGCGGAGGGAGCGGCGGTGCGAGGGGGCGGGGGAAGCGGTTGCCACGGGGGAGTCCTTCGGTGCGGTGAGCGGGTTACGACTCCTCAGTGGCCGTCGGGATCAAGAAGGTTGCCGTGAACGCTCAGAAATTCCTTTCCCCGCGTCGTCGTTCATGACCTCGGCTGCACCAGATGCCAAGCGAGGCTGAGTTACCTATGCTGATGAGGGTTCAGACGGGTGGGGGGCGATGGCGGCATCGGGGGAGACGGGGCCTGAAACAGCCTCGGTCCGCAACGAGTTCGCGCTGGAGCGATACCGGTACATTCTTCAGCAGATACATGCAGTCAACGAGAACGCCCACCGTTTCCTGGCCCTCTATCAGACCCTGGCCACGACGCTCGTCAGCGCAGCCCTCGCCCTTTTCGTCGGCTACCGCAGGTGGAGCGTGCCGCCCGCGACCGCACGCGGCGGAGTCGTCGGACTGCTGACCCTCGTCACCGTGGTCGCCGCGTTCACGAGCACGCTCATCGTGGTGGGCGCCTTGGCCTGGCTCGACTTCCGCAACGAAGAATGCGACATCACCGACGAGGTGGTCGGCCCCGGCTTCCGTAAGCGCCCGCGTCCTGGCAACTTCCTTCGTTGGTACGAGACTTACGTGCTGCTCTTCATCCTCATCTCGGTGATCACCATGTGGGTGCTCGCCGCGTTCTTCCTCCTGCCGGCAATGAGGTGATCGTCCCCGGTGCCTGAGCACGACTACACCAGCACGCCCCTGTGGCAGGAGACCCTCGCACCCCGCATGGGCGCCGACGCTCAGGCCGAACAGCGCGAACGGCTGAGGACGTCGTACGTCGAACTGCGCAAGAAGGCAGCCGTCCTCCTCAAGGAGAATGAGCGCAGCATGCCCGACTTCACAGTGCACGACATCAGCCACGTCGACGCGCTGTGGGAGACGGCCAACCTCGTGTGCGGACGTGAGGTGACGCTGAACCCCGCCGAGACGTATGTGCTGGGCTGTGCCTTCGTGTTGCACGACGCGGCGATGGGGGCGGCGGCGTACGGGACGAGTGTGCGCGCGACACTGGGCGAGAAGCGGTGGCGCGACCTGGTGTCAGTGACGTACTACGAGCGGTGTGGCTGCTGGCCGGACGGGGAGGAACTCGACTCTCCACCCGACGAGGTCACGGACGCCTGCCTGGCGACGGCGATCCGGCAGACACACGCGGAACAGGCCCGGCGGCTGGTGGATCAGCCGTGGCAGTCCAGCGCGGGCAACCAAATGTTCCTGATCGAGGAAGTCCAACTGCGCGAGGTGTACGGCCCATTGATCGGCGATCTGGCGGCCAGCCACTGGTGGCCAGTGAGCCGGCTCGCGAGCGAATTCGGGCACACCATAGGCTCGTTGCCCTGGCAGCCAAGCGAATGGACCATCGAACCGCTGAAGCTGGCCTGTGTGCTCCGGCTGGCTGACGCGACGCAGATCGACAGCCGCCGGGCTCCGACCCTGCTGTTCTCCCTGCGCGGTCTGGTGGGCACGGCGCGCCAACACTGGCGGTTCCAGGAGCACATCAGCCGCCCGCATCTGAAGGGCGACCGGGTGCGTTACACCTCGTTGCGCCCGTTCTCCGCGCAGGACGCGGCATCCTGGTGGTTGGCCCTCGACTACCTGCGCAGTATCGACGAGGAGTTGAAGTCGGTCGATTCCCTTCTGCACGATCTCGGCCGGGACCGGCTGGCTGCCCGCGCGGTCGCCGGAGTCGATTCCCCCGAACGTTTTGCCGAGCTCTTTCGCGTCCAGGGCTGGCGTCCCATCGATGCGACCGTCAAGGTCACCGACGTACCCGCCCTGGTCAAGACCCTGGGCGGAGAGCAACTGTACGGCGACGAGCCCGAGGTCGGGGTTCGGGAACTGATCCAGAACGCCCAGGACGCCGTCCAGGCCCGCCGTGCTCTGCAACCCGGCTTCTCTGAGGGGCGTATCGAGATACGGCTGACCGAGACAGACGGGACCTGGACGTTGGAGATCCGTGACAACGGTCTGGGCATGGACGAAGAAACCCTGATCCACGGTCTCCTCGACTTCGGCAAGAGCGGCTGGAGTTCCCCGGCTATCCGCAACACGCTCCCCGGACTCGCCGACGGCGGCTTCCGGCCCAGCGGCCGGTTCGGCATCGGTTTCTTCTCTGTCTTCCTGCTGGGCGACCGGGTCGAGTTGATCACCCGCCGCTTTGACTCCTCCACGCAGGATGCCCGGCGGCTCGCCTTCGACGGCCCCTCCCGCCGCCCGCTGCTCACGCCGTTGCCCGCCCAGGACTGGGTGCCGGAGGGCACGACCGTGCGCGTCACACTAAGACGGAGTCCCAATGACGTGAAAGGGCTTCTATACCAGACCGATGACGATCGGCTCACTCAGCTGGTCCAGCGGCTGGCGCTGGAGAACGCTGTGCCCATCCACAGTTGGGAGCCCGGCTCGAACACACCCTGCATCCTGGCCCCGTTCTCGCTCGCCGCAGGGTCGCCGGAGAATGTCTTCGACCGCCTCTACCCTCCCACGACCGACAACCAGCGTGTCGGAGAGGAGAAGCAGCGCCTGCAACTGCGGGATCAATTCATCGCACGGGCCACCGAACTGCTGGACGATAAGGGGCGACGCATCGGACTGGCCACGCTCTGGAACGACATGTACTACCTGTCGTCCCGGCGCGGCTTCCGCGGAATCGTGACGGTGAACGGACTACTCGCCGACGAGTCGGTGTCCTTCTCCGGGTACCTCGCCGGCCAGCCCAGCCGGGCCTCGCGTGACCGGGCTGGCCTCGTCGCGAACGAGGACCAGGTCCGGCTCTGGATGGGTCGACAGGAACAACAACTGCGTGTCAATGGACAGTTCGGTGAACCTGTCCAACTGGAGCTGGCCCACACTCTGAACAACGCGTTCGGCGAACTCGCCGGCGATGTCGGCTTCGCCCTCACTGCGGACGGCGTCCTGCGTCCGGAAGACGTGACCGGCTGGGCCGCAGACAGGAGTGAAGTCTTCATGGCCACCGGCCTTCCACTGACCTGGCGAAGTCGGCCACCCGAGGTCTACGACTACCTGTCCGGGCCGGCTGTACGGCTCCCCGGCAGCTGGATCGTCATCACCGCCAGGGTCCTTGACGCACCGCTGAGCATGGTTTTCCCGGACGTCGCAAACCGTGACTCTGCTTATGAGTCCGCGCGCAACGACACGGCGCTGACCTGGCAGAAGGAGTGGTGGCGCCTGTCGGGTGGCCTCTATGGACTCTTCCTGCGAGCCCTGTGCCGGACCTGGTCGTGCACGATCGAGTCCCTGCTGGCCCCCGTTGAGCAACGTAGCTGGTCCGACGCCCGCCCCCTCAACGATGAAAATCCTGTCCCCATCTCGGGTTTCCTCCTTACCCGCCCTCCGGCCTGAAGAGGCCCGAGAGAGGTGCTGGCTCCCCCGTAAGCCTGCCCTCCCCTACGCGGCCGACTCCGCGAGTGCCGGCCCGCGGTCGAGCGCCGCTCGCGCCCTGGTGATGTGGGCGAGGCCCTCCTGCGCCGTGCGGGACGCAGCGGCGTATTCGTCCGCGGTGTGGGCCTCGGCGAGTTGGAGTCCGGCGGTGCGGTGGCACTCCGCGGCGGCGGTCAGCGCGCGGGTCGCCGTTTCGTCGGCGCCCGCCCAGATCCGCGCCTCGGGGACGGACAGGCCCGCGCCGAGCCGCAGGACCCAGCCGCTGGCCTCGACCTCCGCGTCCAGGTCGGACTGGCCCCGATCCCCGTGCGAGCGGCGCTGCACGATGACGGCGAACGTCGCCCCGACGATCAACAGCAGTGCGAGCACGATGTATCCCATCGCTTCCTCCCAGCCTTCACACGGTCATGGGGCCGGGCGGTTCCGACCTCGTACGTCCATGACACTCCCTGCCTCTGTGCGGGCATGTCGATATTCCTGTGCATCCGCTGCGAGGTTTCCATGGCGGGGACCGAAGGACGTACGAGGCCGGGTGCGGGACGGTGCGGCCGTCAGCCTGTCGTGGCCGACGGTGAGGCGGACGCCGAGGGGGCCGGGCCGCCGCCGCCCGTCCCGTCGTTCGTCTCGTCGGGTGCCACCGCGAGCGTCAGCCGCGCCCGTACGCCCCGCCCGATCCGCCGCCGGTCGTACGCGAGGTACAGCAGGCCGCCCTCATGGCCGTTCTGGGGGTAGATCCCATCCTCGGTGAGCGTGGTGCGGGTCGTCGTGTTCGAGGCGTACGGCTCCAGTGCCGCCGAGGCCAGGACCGCCTTCTCGTCGAAGAACAACTGGCCGGTGTGGCAGGTGTGGCCGCCCTCGTAGCCGGCGTCGGTCCACGCGCCGTCGACGTGGACCTTGACGTGGATGTGGACGCAGCGGCCCTGGTACCAGCCGGGGAAGACCGTCCGGAAGGTGACCTCACCGTGGCGGTCCGTGTGCCAGGTGCCGCGCAGGAAGCGGTCGTCGTCGGTCGGTTCCTGATGGCCTCCGCCGCCACCGCCGGGGCCCCCGGACGGGGGTGCGCCGGTGGGGGTGCCGGAGGGCGGTGCGCCCGTGGGGGCCGGGCCACCACCGCCGTTGCCGCCCGACTCGTAGCCGGAGTACACGCCCGTCGCGTTGCAGTGCCAGATGTCCACGGCCGCGTTCCGCAGCGGCTTGCAAGTGTCCGCGTCGATCACCTTGAGGTCGAGGAGGAGCGGGATGCCCGGCTGGTCCTCCGTCACATCGCGGCGGATCTTGTCGGCGTCGATGTAGTACGGGCCCTCGACCAGCTCCGAGGTGAGCGTGTAGCAGGCGTCCTGGGTCTCGTGCTGTTGAGTGGCCGAGGCGTTCGCCGCGAGGGTGCCGCCGACGCCGACCGCCGTCACCGCCGCGCCTCCGGCCACCAGGACCGTACGCCGGGCCAACCGTCCTCTGTCTTCGGGGACTTGAGCATCCGTGGGTGCTTGGGAATCCGTCATGCTCCCGGACCGTAGAGGCGAGAAACCTGACATGAACATGAGAAAGAGCTGTGAATCCTGTGCGCACGCGAAAGGGCTCGAAACCGTCGTCGGTTTCGAGCCCCCGCTTCAGCGGACCACGCTGCGGACTACTTCGGCTGCGGCTTCCGCACCGAGATGTGCAGCTCCCGCAGTCGCGTCTCGTCCAGCTCCGTCGGAGCGCCCATCATCAGGTCCTGGGCGTTGCCGTTGAGCGGGAACGCGATCGTCTCGCGGATGTTCGGCTCGTCCGCGAGGAGCATGACGATGCGGTCGACGCCCGGGGCGATCCCGCCGTGCGGCGGGGCGCCGAAGCGGAACGCGCGCAGCATGCCGGCGAACTGCTCCTCGACGGTGTCACGGTCGTAGCCCGCGATCTCGAAGGCCTTGAGCATGATGTCGGGCTCGTGGTTCCGGATCGCGCCGGAGGACAGCTCGACGCCGTTGCAGACGATGTCGTACTGCCAGCCCAGGATGTCCAGCGGGTCCTGGGTCTCCAAGGCCTCCAGACCGCCCTGGGGCATCGAGAACGGGTTGTGCGAGAAGTCGATCTTCCCGGTCTCCTCGTCCTTCTCGTACATCGGGAAGTCGACGATCCAGCAGAAGCGGAAGACGCCTTCCTCGAAGTGCCCGGCGCGCTTGGCGGCCTCGACGCGGACCGCGCCCATGATCTTCGAGACCTCGTCGAACTCGCCCGCGCCGAAGAACACCGCGTGACCGGCGGCCAGCGACAGGCGCTTGGTCAGCTCGGCGACGTTCTCCTCGGTGAGGAACTTCGCGATCGGACCCGTCAGCGAGCCGTCCTCGGTCACACGGACCCAGGCCAGGCCCTTCGCGCCGAGGGTGACCGCGAAGTCACCGAGCTGGTCGAAGAACTTGCGGGGCTGCGCGGACACGTCCGGCACGGCCAGCGCGCGGACGTGCTTGCCGGCGAACGCCTTGAACTCGGAGCCCTCGAACACATCGGTGATGTCGGTGAGTTCGAGCTTGGCGCGCAGGTCCGGCTTGTCGGAGCCGTACTTCAGCATCGACTCGCGGAACGGGATGCGCGGGAAGGGGGAGGTGACCTCCTGGCCGCCGCCGAACTCCGTGAACAGCTCCGTCATCAGCTTCTCGATCGGCTGGAAGACGTCCTCCTGCTCTACGAAGCTCATCTCGACGTCGAGCTGGTAGAACTCGCCCGGCGAGCGGTCCGCGCGGGCGTCCTCGTCGCGGAAACAGGGCGCGATCTGGAAGTAGCGGTCGAAGCCGGAGATCATCAGCAGCTGCTTGAACTGCTGGGGCGCCTGCGGAAGGGCGTAGAACTTGCCCGGGTTCAGCCGGGACGGCACCACGAAGTCGCGCGCGCCCTCGGGGGAGGTCGCGGAGAGGATCGGGGTGGCCATCTCGTTGAAGCCGAGGGCGACCATCTTCGAGCGGATCGAGGCGATCACCGAGGACCGCAGCATGATGTTGCGGTGCATGCGCTCGCGGCGCAGGTCCAGGAAGCGGTACTCCAGGCGCCGCTCCTCGTTGACCCCGTCCTCGGTGTTGATCGTGAAGGGGAGCGGGGCGGCGGCGCCCAGCAGCTCGACCTCGCCGACCTCGACCTCGATCTCGCCGGTCGGCAGGTCCGGGTTCACGTTGTCCGTGCCTCGGGAGACGACCTTGCCGTCGACGCGGACCGTCGACTCCTTGGTGACCTTGTCGAGGGCCTCGTACGCAGGCGTGCCGGGGCGGGCGACGAGCTGCGTGATGCCGTAGTGGTCGCGCAGATCGATGAAGAGGATGCCGCCCAGGTCTCGGCGATTGTGCAGCCAGCCGCTCAGCCGGACGTCGGTGCCGACGTCAGAGGCGCGGAGCTCGCCGCAGGTATGGGACCTGTACCGATGCATCGTCGTTCATCCAGCCTTCGCGGATCGGGGGCATGTTTCACGTGAAACACCCCCAGCGTACCGGCCAGTCCAGGCTGGCCTTCCCACCATTTGCCACCCGGCACCGGGCACGGCTTCGGTGGCACCCACCGATCACCTGTTCTTAGAGTGGGGCCATGCGCACTGGTGAGCCCCTGCCAGCCGTGGGGGAGGTACTCGCCGCCCTCGCGACCGGTCTGTGGCATTGGGACACCGCCTCGGAGCTGGTCACGGTGGACGCCGAGGCCGCACGGCTGCTCGGGCTGCCCGCCGAGCAGACCACCCTCACGGAGGCCCAGACACGGGCCCGACTGCACCCGGTCGACTGGAACGAGATCACCGGGGTCGTCGGGCTCGCCGTCGCCGAGGGCACCCTCGCCGAGGTCCGCATCCGGATCATGGACGAGCGGGGCCAGGTGATCCGCGTCGTCCGCAGCCGCTCCAAGCCGTCGTACGACCCCGAGAAGCGGTCGTTCGAGCTGATCGGCACCCTTCAGGAGGTCACCGAGCCCACACCGGGCACGCCCGCCGGGCGGACGGCGGTCACCGGTGACTGGCGGCGGTCACGCGAGGCGTTCCTGCTGGACGCGGGCCGGGCGCTCGCGGAAGCGCGGTCCACGGCGGAGGTGCTGCGGGTCGCGGCGGGCCTGTCGATGCCTGGCTTCTCGCCGGACGGTCTGGCCGTGTTCGGGGTGCAGGGCGAACGGCTGACGATCATCGGCCATCACGGGCAGCAGCCCGGCGACGAGAGCCCCTTCTCACAGATGTCGGTGGGGACGGACTACCCCGCCGCCGAGGTCGTACGGACCGGTCGTGCCGTCTATCTCTCCTCGCCCGAGCAGTACAAGGACCGCTACCCGGTCACGTGGCCGCTCGCCCAGCGCTTCCACCGGCAGTCCTGGGCGTTCCTGCCGTTGACCGTGGCGGGCCGCACCATGGGCGCCTGGATGGCCGCCTTCACCTACCCGGTGGCCTTCACGCCGGACGAGCGGTCCGTCCTCACCACGGTCGCCCGGATGCTCGCACAGGCCCTGTCCCGGGCCGGTGCCGCCGAGTCCGAGCGCGAACTGACCGACGGGCTCCAGCGCTCGATGCTGCCCACGCTGGGCCCGGAGATCCCGGGCATGAGCGTCGCCGCCCGCTACATACCGACCGGCGGCGGGCTCCAGGTCGGCGGCGACTGGTACGACATGATCCCGCTGCCCACCGGCCGTATCGCGCTGGCCATCGGGGACGTACAGGGCCATGACGTGCGGGCCGCCGGGCTGATGGGCCAGCTCCGTATCGCCCTGCGTGCCTACGCCTCCGAGGGCCACCGCCCCGACGCGGTGCTCTCGCGCGCCTCCCGCTTCCTGCACGGCATCACCGACGGCGACGCGGAGACGGACCCGCGCTTCGCGACCTGCCTGTACGTCGAGGCCGACCCCACGACCGGGGTCCTGGAGATCGCCCGCGCAGGCCATCCCGATCCCGCGATACGGATGGCGGACGGGACGGTGCTGACGCGGCCCACGGCGGGGGGTCTGCCGCTGGGCATCGACCCGGACGCCGACTATCCGACGACCACGCTCGCCCTGGAGCCCGGCGAGACCATGCTGATCTGCACCGACGGGCTGATCGAGACCGGCGGCCACGACCTGGAGACCGGCTGGCAGCGGATCCGGGCGATCCTGGAGGAGCACAAGGGCGACCTGGAGGAACTGGCCGACGCGCTGGTGCAGGCCGTCCACGGGCCCTCCTCACACCACACCACCGGCCCGCTGGCGGACCGCCGCGAGGACGACATCGCGGTCCTGCTGCTGTCCCGGGAGGGCGAGGCCTGCGGCTGTGGCGACACGGTGACCGCACCGCCGAGGATCCGCCGCACGATGCTCACGGTCGCGCAGGCCGAGCCCGAGCGGATCGCCGTGGCCCGGCAGCAGCTACGGGAACTCCTTCACGACTGGACCGATGCCGACCAGGTCGACTCCGCGGTGCTGCTCGTCTCCGAGATGCTCACCAACGTCCTCGTGCACACCGACGCCGACGCCCTGCTCACCGCCGAGGTGGCCGGTGACCCCGGTGAGCGGCGGATGCGGGTCGAGGTCACGGACGCCGGCGACGACCTCCCGCACAAGCGGCACCCCGGTGAACTGGCGTCCTCCGGGCGCGGGTTGCTCCTGATCGAGCTGCTCGCCGAGACCTGGGGCGTGGACCCCAGGGGCGAGGGCAAGAGCATCTGGTTCGAGCTCTACGAGTCCGACGGCGCCGGGGACGGCCCGGTCGAGGCCCCTGAGTTCGGGTCCTGGGACGCGTAACGCTCCCGCAGTTCATGGACGACCCCGAAGGCGGCGGCGGTCAGCGGTACGGCGAGGAGCATGCCGAGAACACCGGCCACGGAGGCCCCGGCGGTGATCGCGATCATCACGACCGCCGGATGCATCTGCACGGTCCGGCTCTGGATCATCGGCAGGAGCACATGACCCTCCAGCACCTGCACCGCGAGGACGACCCCCAGGACCCACAGGGCGATGACGCCACCCCGGTCGGCGAGCGCTACCAGCACGGCGACGGCGCCGGAGAGGAACGCGCCGAGATACGGGATGTAGGCCCCGACGAAGACGAGCGCAGCGAGCCCCGCCGCACCCGGCACACCCAGCACGAGCAGGCCCACGCCGATGCAGAGGGCGTCGATGAGGGCGATGAGCGTGGTCCCGCGCATGAACCCCTCAACCCCCTCGAAGGCCCGGCGGCCCATGGCCTCGACGATGTCGGCGGTACCACCGGGCGCCAGGGAACGCAGCAGCCCGGTAGCGAGATGCGAATCCCGCAGGAAGAAGAACACCAGCAGCAGCGCCAGTACGGCCATGGCGATGGCCTCGCCGACGACGCTGACCCCGCTGATGACGTTGGAAGCGGCCGTCCCGCCGAACTTGGCGAGCAGTTCCTGCGCGTTGGAGGCGAGGTCGTCGAGCGAGGTCCCGGCCGCCCCGAAGTGGTCGGCGACGGAGTTCCCCGCGTCCTTCACCGCGGCCACGATCTGGTCCCCGGTGTCGATCAACGCGGCCACGACGATGTACACGGCCCCACCGACCACGGCGACAACAGCGACACAGGTGATCCCGGCCGCCACCGACCGATTCACCCCGGCCGTCACCAGCCGCCGGTACAACGGCCCGAGCAACGCGGTCCCGAGCAACGCGAGCAGCACGGGCGTCACAGCGGTCCTGAACTCGACACAGAGCCGAATCCCGACGTAGACGACCCCGGCAACGAGCAGGATGACAACACACCAGGCGGCGAGGCGTCGTACGGGACCGGGGAGGAGCTGCACGGTCCCAGCCGATCACGCATCGGCCGGGCCGTCCCGTGGGGGCGGCCCGGCCGAGTGACGAGGGATCAGGCCTGCGGCCCGCTCCCGTTCATGCCGTGCACGGCGGGGATAGTCCCCAGCCGCCCCTTCTGGAAGTCCTCGAAAGCCTGCTGGAGTTCCTCGCGGGTGTTCATCACGAACGGGCCGTAGTGCGCCATCGGCTCACGGATCGGCTGACCCCCCAGGATGACGACCTCCAGGTCCGGGGTGTTCCCGTCCTGCTGCTCGTCCGCGCGGACCGTCAGGGCGGAGCCGGTGCCGAAGACCGCGGTCTGGCCCATGTGGATCGGGCGGCGGTCGGCGCCGACCGTGCCCTTGCCCGCCAGGACGTAGGCGAGGCCGTTGAAGTCCTCGCGCCAGGGCAGGTTGAGCTCCGCGCCCGGGGCCACGGTGGCGTGCACCATCGTGATCGGGGTGTGCGTGACGCCCGGGCCCTGGTGGCCGTCCAGCTCACCGGCGATGACCCGCAGCAGCGCGCCGCCGTCGGGGGTGCTCAGGAGCTGCACCTGGCCGCCGCGGATGTCCTGGTAGCGCGGGGGCATCATCTTGTCCTTGGCCGGGAGGTTCACCCAGAGCTGGAGCCCGTGGAAGAGACCGCCGGACACGACCAGGGACTCCGGCGGCGCCTCGATGTGCAGCAGGCCCGCGCCCGCCGTCATCCACTGGGTGTCGCCGTTGGTGATGGTGCCGCCACCGCCGTTGGAGTCCTGGTGGTCGAAGACGCCGTCGATGATGTAGGTCACGGTCTCGAAGCCGCGGTGCGGGTGCCAGGGGGTGCCCTTGAGTAAATCCAGTTGGGTGCGTAGCCAGTGGCGCCGTACCTTCGGAAACCAAGGGGTGATGACCGTCATGGCAACAGCGATTACGGAACCTATAGTCACCGAGATCTACGCAGGTGTGTACGGGCGCCAGTCCGAACGCCGACAGAACAAGTCCGAGGCTTCCACCGCCACCCAACACACAGCCGGTATCGCCGAAGCCAAGCGGCGAGGCGCCGTTCGGATCGAGCTTTACGAAGATCTCGGGATCTCCGCCTTCACGGGCGTCGAACGGCCTGACTTCGAGCGCCTGTTGAGCGACTGCCGAGCCGGAAAAGTCAATCTACTGATCGTTTACTACATCAGTCGCCTGTCCCGGATGGACCCGTTGGACGCGATCCCGATCGTAACCGAGTTGCTGAATCTCGGCGTGACAATCGTGAGCGTGACGGAGGGAACGTTCCGTAAGGGAAACCTTATGGATCTCATCCACTTGCTTATGCGCCTGGATGCGGCGCACAACGACAGCAAAAATAAAAGTGACGCCGTACTAGACGCCAAGAAGAGGGCCCGCGAGTTGGGCGGTTACGTAGGCGGCAAGCCCCCATACGGATTCAAGCTGGTCCCAGAAGTCCGGACGGTAGTCGGAGAGGACGGGAAAGAACGCATCATCGTCATTCAACTTCTTGAGCACGAGATCAGCGAGACGGTAATAACCCAGGCCGTATGGGCAACCATCAAGCTGCACATGAATCTTCCCTACACTCCAGGCCCTGGTAAGCACCATCCAGGATCGAAGACGGGTGTATGCGTTGACCTGAGCGTGAACAGGGTTCCCACGCGAGGCCAGACGGTTGGGAAGGAGAACGCAGACAGTGAATGGGACCCGAAAACCCTGGATCGAATCCTGAGAGACCCTCGCATTGCAGGGTACGCGGTCGACATTATTTACAAAGTCGGGAAGGACGGCCGAAAGACAAGCACAATCGCCGAATACCGAATCAAGCGCGATCCGGAAACAATGGAACCCATCATGATGTGGGAGCCCATCATTCCCCCGGCAGAGTGGCATGAACTTCAGAAGTGGCTCAATAGCCGTGGCCGAGGCAAGGGCCTTTCTCGCGGTACGGCGCTTCTCACCTCACAAGGCATCCTATTCTGCGAGTGTGGTAAGCCGAAGAAGTCTCATCGGAATGAGAGGCCGTACAAGAGCGCCTATAGGTGTTCTCGCGCTCGTGGGCAGCGAAAGCCCGAGCACCACGAAGGCGACTGCACTATCAGCCAGCAGGCACTAGACGACTACGTGGCACGTCGGATCTTTGCCATCATCCAGACCGCCGAACATGATCCCGAAACCGCCGACGTGATCGCCGAGGCAACACGACGTTTCGGCAACCGCTCAGAGTCGCCGGAGCGAGCGGGCGAGCGTAGCTCACTGGTAGCCAAACGCAACGACGCCGAACAAGCCCTAGAGACCCTGTACGACGACCGCCAGGCCGGGGGTTACAGCGGCGACGTAGGACGCCGTCGATTCCTGCGACAGGAGCAGTCGTTGAACAGCCAGGTTCAGGCCGCACAGGAGCGCATAGCCGAGCTGGAAGCAGCGGAGACGCCGGCACTGCCTATAGGCCAGTGGCTACCCATGGACCCGAAAGTCGACCCTATTGGGGATGGTTCCTGGTGGAATAGGGCTTCCGTAGCCGAACGACAGGAGTTCGTAACTCTCTTCGTCGAAAAGATCACAGTCTTCAAAAGCGAGACGAAGCGGCGTAACCAGTGGACCGGATCCGAGGTTGCCGAACGTGTAGCAATAAAATTCGTCCAGCCCGAGAAGGTCACTTCCGAGGTGATCCCGAACTGACAATCAACGAAGCAAAGAACATGGGAGCCCCGGTCACTATGACCGGGGCTCCCATGTTTTCCCCAAAGTCCCTTTACCGGAACGGCCTCACAGCAGGTTTAACGTAGGTGACTACTAGCCCGCTCCTAGTCGGAAAGTTCACCGACTCCAAGGACAGCTCAAAGGGTTTCCCATTACTTTCCTTCATCAAGCTAGAACTTGCCTCCCTAGCGCTTTCAGCCATGTCCCACGAATTGGAATGGAAACTAAACATCCCCAGCTCGGGACATTCGCCCAAGTGGAAATATATTGACGTACTGGGTTGTGGTCCGACTCCATTTCTAGCATTCACCTTGCGATCTTCCATGCGCGAGGGACATCCGCAAGAGGAACCAAGCATCTCCACCGGGGAAAGGAAGCTCTCGCCGTCGCAGTGATGCTGCACTCCACCGCGACCCCACAAAATCATTTCCATGACTATCGATTCCGACCCGTCCACCTGAATTTGAAATCGAGAGACACCCGTCACTAGCTCCACCCCGACGAAGCCATCCGAATCGACGTCCCGAACATTTCCGCCAAAAATCTCCCTAAGCCTGCCGGCGACGCCTGCCCTCTCTGCGCCAATCCGCCAGAATTGACTAGTTTCAGGTCGCTCGTCCTGTCGGCTGCCGAAGTGAAACCATCCCGCGCAATCGTCACGCAGCATATTTCCACCCCTCAGCGATCATGTCCCTTCTGATCTCGCGTATGTTCGCCAGATCTTCGGCTATGCCGTACGCAATGTCTGCTTCGGCCGGCGAGTGCCCAGAGCCCACATACCGCCAGGCTGATTCGGTGGCCGTCTCTCGGTCCTCCAGGGCGAACAGAGCGCCCCCGCGCTGATGCTCGGCCCGGACAGAGCGCAGTGCCCCGTACGTGGTGGAGTACTGGCGTGATTTGGTGAGGACGTGCCCCCGGAAACCGAGCGTGTGAGCCCAGGAGCGGAGGTTGAGCGCCTCCAGTTCCGGCAAGCCACCCAGGCGCCAGCAGGCAGCCATGAGGGCGCGCAGGTGGGAATTCACCGGGGCTAGGCGGATGTTATCGAAGTCGGTTATGCGGCAGTCAATGCCGCCCGCGTCACCTACGCTCTTTGATACATATTTCGCGACGTAGGCAGCAACGGCACTGTCAGTGACTGCCGAGGATTCCGTGAATGCGTCGCTGTGGATTGGGTGTGCGTCGATCTGCTCACCCCATCTGATGACCCGTTCACCGGTCGCCGGAGAATACGGGGTGCGTACTTCCACCGAGGCCGCAGCCGAATGCACCACGCCCGAGAGAAGTTCGGTTGTGGCCCACGGAGGCGGGGGCGATGAGGGACCCTCCGGCCCGTCGACCCGGATAACCACGTGGAAATGAACTGCGCCCCGCCTTTGATATTCGGCGACTTTCGCGAACGAGACTTTCAGGTGTTCGCTGAGACGGGTTTGTGTGATTCCTGCGGCAGTCGCCAGATGCCGCCTGAGCATGTGGCAATAGCGGTTCCACAGTGAGCCAGCGCTTGCGTGCCACAGAACGTGTCCGGGGTAGTCGTAGCAGTCCTGGCACAGTGGTTGGCCCACGGCGGAATCGTCGTCGGCATGCTTCTGACCGCAGCCGACAGGCCGCCCGTGTTCGCAGGCTCCGCCGTCGCGTCGAGGACGGCACACAACCCCGTCAGGACCGCTCGCACGGTGGACCGCACCGAAGGACGGGGCGGTGAGGGTGACGAAGAGCCGGGGGTGATGCCGTACGCCGGCTGTGACGCCCTTACCGCCGAGCAGCCCGGAGCGGACCAGGTGGAACGTGTCGCCTGCGTGTAGGTAGGAGCACGGCTCACAGCGGGTTTCACGGCGGTTGCGGCACCGCACCGGCATACGGCCACCCGGCTCTTCCGTTGTGTCGTAGTGCCGCAGCACTTCACCGGTGAGAACGTCGCTGGTGGTGGTGTGCCCGGCGAGGTAGATGGGGTGGGCGCAGCCGCCAGTGGATTTGATCTGATCGAGCCAGCGCGAGAATCCCGGTTCATGGACGAGCCGGATAAGGTCACGCTCGGTGGACGAAAGAAGGCGCAGACGCTCAGCCTGATTCAGGACCGAGCGCCGCGCCTTATCCGATATCGGAAACATGGGGAGGACCCCTTTCGCGATAGATAGGCGCGGCGTTCATAAGTCAGCTCCCGACTTGTCTCTGCTTGGCTATAAATTCGGCTTGGCTTCACTTAGCTAAAAGAATAAATTTCATGTAATTGAGAGATTGCCTCTTGCGCCTCAGCAGTTGTTCCCCTACATCAGCTAAGGAAGATTCCGCCGATTTCCTGCACCATGAACCACACGGGATATGCGAACGGGGTTCCGGCCAGCAGGAATCCGAACAGTGAAATAAGGGTTGCCTGGTACCAGCGGATTTCCCGTGACCGGGCGACCATGACGACGTACAGCAACAGGAACAGGTCGACGACCCACATGTCTGTCTGATTCATGACGCTGTCTCTCCTTTCTGGAATGTCGCGGAGTCGGGTTGGATCAGGAACGGATTCGCCGGAGGGTCGGTCCGGGCGATCTCGGCCGTATCGGCAGGAGTGACC
Organism: Streptomyces sp. NPDC005492; assembly: GCF_040605995.1. Taxonomy (NCBI): domain Bacteria; kingdom Bacillati; phylum Actinomycetota; class Actinomycetes; order Kitasatosporales; family Streptomycetaceae; genus Streptomyces; species Streptomyces sp. NPDC005492. Next base: position 34,097 of record NZ_JBEXDX010000002.1, on the reverse strand, counting down.
AGTCGGGACCGAGCGCGCATCCACCGGCCGCCCATGGCGACCACAGCCACGCCCTGTTCGTCCTCCGTGATGTTCTGCGCGGTGATCACGGCGTCCGGGTTGATATCCCCGAGGGTCATCTCTGCTGACGCTTCGTCATGCGCTCGATGCGCGACGCGTCCGCCGAGCTGTGCGCGCAGCGCGGTCACGCGGGGGCCGATATCGGAGCCGACCCGCTGGCCGGCCACCACCAGGTGCACGCCGAGCGCCGCGCCGAGTTGGGCGACGCGCAGGAGGAGCGTTCCGCACTGCTCCGCCTCATCCCGCGATTCGCGCGAGCCGTCCGTGAGGTACAGCTCTGCCAGCTCATCGACGATGACGATCAGGGGCGCCGGCCGGTCGTAGGGGGGCAGTTCCCAGATGGACCGCTTGCACGCCGCCCGGCACACCCGCATGCGTTCTTGGATCTCGTCGACCACGCCGGACAACAGGCCGAGTGCCTGTGTGCGGTCGATCGCCAGCGCGGACAGGCGCCCGCCGAAGAGGCCGAGTTCCATGCCGCCCTTGCAGTCGATGCCCACCAGGGCGACCGGCTGGGGTGCCAGCGCGAGCACCAGGGAGGCCAGCAGGGACGACTTGCCGGACTGTGTGGCCCCCGTGATCAGCCAGTGGGGAACGCGCCGCAGGTCGATCAGCCATGGCTCGCCGTCCTCGATGCGGCCCACGTCAGCGGACAGGAGTACAGGCAACGGCCCCCGGGCAGAGGGGACTTCACCAGTCAGCGGATCGTGGGCCGTGACATGGATGAGGACCTGCCCCCGGCGAGGTGAGGTGACCCGCACGCCGTAGACCCGCCAGGCGTGTTCCATGGCAGGGGCCGCCTGGTAGTACGGCGCCGGAGTCTGCCCCGGATGCAGAAGCACCCGCAGCCGCAGCCCGGTCTTCGTCGGCACCGGCCAGACCAGCCGAGGAGGCCTAGGCCGCAGCGCCGTCCCCTGCACCACCAGGTCGCGGCCGATCACACGGCGATCGGGCCGCATGCTCACCGACAGCCCGTTCAGGTAGGCCAGCCGCCGCCAGGTCGTGAGGACCCGCAGCGCGGTTTCCGGATAACCGGTCAGCCACCACCGCCACGGCCACCGCCGAAGCAGCCCGCTCCGAGCCTCCAGACGCGGTCCCCACGACTTCCGAGTCACGATGCCGAGCAGGACCAGCGCGAACAGCACCCACGCGATCACGGAGCCGAGCATCACTCCGCCTCCCCTTCCTGGGTCTGCGCCAGCACGAGCCGGGCACGCATCATGGCCGCTTCGGCGTGACGGGCCGCCAGGGACAGCAGGAACCGGATCGTGGGTATGTCATCGGAGGTGGTCAGCAGTGCTTCGGTACCGGCCAGCGTCCGCAGGTCCCGCAGCAACGAGCCGAAAGGCCCGTCCACGCCGAACGGCGAGTCGTCCCCGTGGGGCATGTCCAAGGCGGTGGTGCCCGTCGCCGTCCGCATCTCGCGCGCCATGCGCTCGGCCTCTTCGGCGATGCGCTCCGCGCACGGCTCTTTGCATGCGAAAACCTGAGACTCGTCCGCAGGCGACCGGCCGACCGCAATCGACGTGACCCGATTGATCAAGAAGTTCGCGCTGCACACCACGCAGGCCAGACCGTCAGCCTGCGGGCCGCTCAGGTGCCAGAAATAGCGCTCCATCACGAATCACCGCCCGCCGACTTGCCACGCAGACCGGCCGGAGCAGCAGCCGGCGCCGCCCCGCCGCCCGAAGCCGACACGGGGATGATTGCATCGGCCCGGTAGGTGGTACCGGTCCGGCCGTCGACCGCCCATTCGTTGGCCCACAGGTTCGTGACCTGTATTTCACTGCCCTCCGTGACGCCCTGCGGCTGACCGCTGGTGACCACGTGAACGACATCCGTACGCCGCCCTGTCACCTGTCGGATGGACAGACCCGTGATCCACAACGGGTTGCCCTCACGGTCACGGCGCTGGTCACCTTCCAGCGTCGTACGCGGTTCCGGAGCGATCACACAACGGATCGCACCCAGCCGCGCGACATCGATCGGCTTGTTATCCATGGGAGTTCGCCTCTCTCCTCAGTACGCACCCCACCCGAACGTTCATCCGAGTGGACTGGAGCGATCATTTTCACTCGCAAACACTACGGCGGTCAACCACTTATCCGGATGAGCCGAGCGTGATGTATGGCAGACGGACGACCACTTATCCTCATGAGTGGCAAGGCAGTCCCCCACCACGTACCACTGACAACCGGCCCGACGACCAAGCACCGGCCACCCGTTGACCCACCTACCGGCGACCGACAAGGACACCCGACATGGCAGCAGCCCGAGAGCACATCGAACGAGCCCCTTCCATGTACATGCAGGTCGCTCAGCGGATGGCCGGAGACATCAGGCGAGGCCGCTACCAGCCCGGCGAGCTGCTCCCGTCCGAGGCCGCGATGGTGCAGATGTACGGCATCGGCAAGCACACCGCACGATCCGCCGTTGCCGAGCTGCGCCGCATGGGGCTGGTCGAATCGCAGCAGGGCAAGGGCAGCATCGTCCTTCCCTCCGGCGGAGTCCTGCCGGCGACCCGTGTTGAGCGCTCCATCCAGCGCACCAGTAAGGGGAGTTGGCGCCTGCCCGAGACCGCCGAGACGGAGCCGCCCGCCGTCAGCCGGACCACGCTGGAGGGGCCCCCGGCACTCTTGTTGAGCCAGCAGGACCAGGACGCCATCAGCGTTGATCGCATGATCCACGACCCGGCGACCGGCGCCCGCATGGCCCACCGCGTCCTGATCCCCTTGTCCACCGCAGCCGACGTTCCTTCGATCGCCGAGCAGCCCGACGCGGAGATCAGCGACCTGTACCAGCAGCTTGCCGACGCAGGACTCAATCTGATGTTCACCGAGCACGTCACCGCCCGCACCCCCTACCCGGACGAGCGGACCGCACTGGGCATCGGCGACGCCAGCCCGCTCCTGATCACCTACCGCGTCACCAGCGACACGGACCAGGAACGCCCGCTGCTGTGCGAGGAGTTGAAGGCGCCCGCCGTCACCTGCCAGCTCACCTACCCCATGACGCCGACCAAGGTCCCCGCCGCCAAGCGCCCCGCCCGTCGCCGAGCTATCTCGGAGTGACTCTCTACTTGCACAATTTTCGACCTGCTCTTTTGTAGCGCAGCTAATTCACTGGCGTGTGTTCTGGCGCTAAGGAATCGCCCTATCAAGCAAGTACATGGGCTTTTTCGGCCAAGATGCGAGTTGGCCGCTCAACATGGCAGAAACTCCTCCCTCTTCATTGCGCATTCCGGAGATCGATTCCGCAAGCTCTTGCAGGGACATTATTCCCCAAGGATCTGGCAGGAATACCGAGTATTGCCCGATGGCTACGTGGACACTGCTCAGGTTCTCTGGTTCTCGAACAATCATGACTGATCGAGAACCGCTATCAGCGGTAGGGTTGAATCCAATGACAAGCGGCAGCTCTGGCAGTGAATCAGATTTCAACAGTTCACGAATCGGATCAAGCGCTGGTCGAAGGATGTAGCGCCAGCCCAAGGCGGAGAATGCCGCCAAGTAGGCGGACCGAATCCATGACACATCCGCATGCTGAGGTGAAAATCGCTCCGCCAGCTCGAAATTGAACTGAGGCGCTTCACCTCGTTCGGATGCTTCGCGCAGAGCTCTCTCGTGTGCATCAAGCATCGCCGGGTCATTTCGCCTTGGGACGCCCTGCATGAACCATCCTGCCCCCGAACTCTGCACTTCGCCTCGTACAGAGATTCCGTCCGCCAAGAATACAGCACGCACAGGTCGGTTGGTTTGCCTTCCTAGTAGAAGATTGTGTACTTCTGCGCGCTTTATTGCATGAGCGTCAAAGTGTCGCCCCGCGTCGTTGTTGCAGCGCTTACACGTGAGCAACATTCCCTTTCCGCCGAGCGCATCGGGCGGCACGTGTTCGATGGTAAGTACCTGCGATTCAATCGCTTCGAAGGGGTAGGCTATTAGGCAGCACGGGCACGCGTAGTAGCGGTCTTCAGTGGTCGGCAGCCGATCAGCAAGCCCAAGCTGTTCGAGCGCTCTTCGGAAGAGTGGTGCTCCCTCGTTGAACCAATGCTCTCGCTTGTCCATGCCCAGATTATGACTCGTCAGCAGTGCCGGCGCTGTGCTTTTCACCAGGACTACGTCAACACGGAACTAAGAGCGCTCCCCTGAGTGGATGACCTCCTTCCCCACCTCTAGCTACTCGACAGGGAGAGGAAAGCTAGAGCCGCAACGGTCACCGTTTGCGCGGCCATGAACCCTGGACAGAGGGCCCAGAGGTGCGCACACTCGGGGCATGGATTCTGGTCTGGCGGCGGTACTTGGAGCTATAGCGGCCTCAGTGGGCAGTGTCGCAACTGCCTTTGCGCAGCACGAAACGGCGCGCATCTCTGCAAGGGCTGAACATCGACGGGAAAGGCGACAACCGCGCCATGATACTTACCGAGCCTTCATTCAGCAGGTCATGCTTGTCAAAGAACGAGTGACCTACGACGAATACGAGGATACGACATTCAGCGAGGAGGAGGCCTTGATCAAGTCCGTGCATGAAAGCTGGATTGACGTGGGCCTCTTGGGGCCTCAACCCGTTATTTCTGCCGCATCACGACTCCGTGATGACGCTCTAGAAGTAGTTCAACTGATGGCAATTACTCGCCACTTGCAAGAGCGGGTTACATACATGGACGAGGAAGACGACGACCTTGAAGAGGAGTTAGGAAAATACAGCTCTTCGGTGGATTACCTTTACGAATCCGCACAGACGTTGACTAAAAGCGCCGATCAATTCAGTACAATCGCCAGCGCGTCGCTGGACGATGACGGGACAGTGCGCCGGTTTACTAGTAAGAAGCGAAGCCGCAAACGAGTCGCGTCAAACAGTCCGACCGTTCCGGGATAGGAAGTTCCTGAATACGCTACTTATGGTTAGCCGTCGAACAGGGTGGATTCAATCTCTTGAAGCATAGCGATTACTTCGGCGGCTGACTCGGCCAGTTCCTCGCGGGCGGTGTCACGATTGGCATCGCACCAGTCCTGTACAGCTTGACGAAGCTCGCTCTTCGCTTCCTGTCGCTCAAGGCCCTTAGGTAGGCTGAAAGCAGCCGCTGTCTGCTCTGCAAATCGTGGTGGGTAGTAGTCCTCAAACTGCTCTTTCTCAAAACAACGGAACCGGTCGGCAGGCCAAGTTGTATATTTTCCCTTTAGCTTATCGACTACGCTTTGCCCGCTCTCGTCACCATCCACCACTACCCAAGCCCTATGCTTCAGCTCCTCTTCTCGGTGGATGAAGAGCACCAACTTGGCAAACTCCCTGAAGGTGGGCGGCACGTCACCCGTTCCCCCAGCTCCAATCGTGCGAATTCGGGTGAGCTTGGGCGCAAACCACGGAATTAGGTAGTCCCGGATGAGACGCTCGGCCGACGCTTCCTCCAAGATGAGCCAGCCTTCTGCCAAGTCGAAATCATGAAGGTCATAGCCGAGATCACGCAATACCGCGCTACGGTCTTCAGGTGATTCGATGAGCCGAACCGTGGACGTTGGAAGACTTTGAGCATTAACGCCTTGCTCGACTGCGTACAACCGACTGTCAGGGGCTGAGGCCAAGTACTTGACTACAATGTTCGAGTGAGTCGAGATGATGAATTGGTTAGTGGTCGACTTCTCAATAATGACTTCAAGGAGCGACTTCAGACCTTGCGGATGAATGTCATTCTCGGGCTCCTCGATGAGAAACAAGTTACCATCGGCAACACACAAATCGATGATGAGGCCGAGCACGCCGGCTACCCCCTCACCCATGGACTCGATAGTGATATCGCCAAGCTGTCCAACTGTGAATCCAACCAGTTGGCCGCCATCCACCACTACGTTACCCAGATCCATATTGAGCAGACGAAAGCACAGCGACCTGAATTGATTGCCACCGGGGTGGCCGGCACTCAGAAGGCGGGCGACCTTCGAAGAAAGCTGTTGAAGCGTCCCTGGAACTTGAAGGGCAAGTTGCTTGTTAACAGATTTCTCGTAGTTAGGAACCTTTCGCTTTGAGAGATAGGGGTAGATGAAGTTATCCGGTTCCGTTGAAGGGATCTTCGGGAAGCCGCCATACACCTGATCCTTCGTGCGCAGGACATATTCAGTGGTGGCAGAGGGATGGTCACCATTGCTGGGTCGCTTAAGATGCAGCTCCGCCATGACTTCTGCAATCATCCCATCTTCCTCAAGTCCCGGAACGTTGCCAGCTTCAACAGGGCCGGAAGCATACTTCTTGGCATTGAACTCTCCAAGAATGTACTGAAACGAAGCGCTCTCCGAGTCCAGGCGGATTTCATCTCGATGAATATAATAACTGCCGGGTTGGAGACAGTGGGCTGCCTTAATGAGGGCCGATTTTCCAGCATTGTTTCGCCCGACTAGCACATTGAGCTGCGAAAGCTCAATATTTACTTCCGCGTAGGATTTCCAGCCAGTTACCCTGATCCTTTTAATACGCATGGCCGAGATTATAGGGCAAGTTGTGAGCGACCTGTGTGGTTGGTCAGCCCAAGACTCGATCAGGAAATGTCAGCCCTGATGAGCGGCTGCTAGCACTCGTGATCACCCGCCCTGTGAACGCCGCTGACGACGCCGACCGCGCCGGCCGCCCACGCCCAAGCAGCCTAAAGCCTGACTCCCAGTTGCCAGCTCACCTACCTCCAGGACACCGACGAGGCCCCCCGCAGCCAAGCGCCCCGCCCGTCGCCGCCCCGCATCGGAGTAACTTCTCTTTACTTGCTCAAGGGCGCGCCTTCGGCGCGCCGGGCGGTCCTGCCGCCCCGGTCGGGCGTGCGGCCTTCGGCCGATCCCGCCCGGTCGGCAACCGCCCGACACCCCACACATCCTGACCAAAGGAAAGAAGCCCCCCGCGAAGCTGTCGCGAGGGGCTTCAGCGTTGCCCGTTGGCTCACAGGGCTAGTCGATCAGGTTAGGCACTCGTCAGAGCCTTGCCCCTACTCACCCCGGCGAGCGTCATCCTGCGATTGTGACTGTTCCTCTCGTCGCTCCCCCTTCCGGAGCCGCAGATATTCCAAGAGGTCACGCCACCACCGGGGGAGATGCGCCGTTGGAGGAATCACGATCTTTAGGATCTGCGCCACACACCGAGTGATGACGATAAGGAAAACAAGAAACCAGACTGCCCACCAGGGGGTACCCGGTGGAAGTTCGATATGAGTTGGTAGCACTACGCCCTCCGGTAACAACCGGGGACGGCTCGACTACGCCGCTTGAGCCTCTCCCGAAAGGCACGCTTTTGAGCCGTCCCACTCCCGCCTTGTAAGCAGGGAGGGGAACGTGCCCGGAGCCCGAGGAACTTGGGGCGCCGCTAGGCGTATCCGACCGCAGGGAGCCCGGTCATGACCAGCGTCATGGTGTGAGGGCGGCAGCAGAGCTGCACGAAGTTCTGCGATCAGCCTCGCGATCTTCAAGAGAAGCAGCAGAAGCGGATCCGGATACTCGCGTCCAACCGAACGGAGTAGCTTCGCGAGGGCCGCTTGAGTTAAATCTTCAGGGAACGCAAGGTTGCTGCTCTCCAGGGAGCTACGCAATTCTTCCCGCGCCTCAATCAGACGCTCACGCAACCGCCGCCAGTTGAGCTGCGCTTCTCCGTTGCCCATAGCCGGAGCATAGGGCAACAAAGTCTCCCTCCATACCCCGACCGAGATTTGTCATATCTTCCGACCGGAACTCAAAACCGAAGAATCCATGGTTGCGGGCGGTGGTACCAGGGGTGCTACAGCACACCCCTGGACCCCGCCCAGGCGTGACAACCTCAATCGCAGATGCGGTTTCGTCGTGGCCCGGATCCGTGTGCGATTGAGCCCATCACGCACGTTGACCAGTCACTTTCCGCCACGATCGGGTACCCAACGGACCACAGCCATGCGTCGGCCCAGTCTGCCCAAGCAGTCGTTGCCGTTACCTGGTGCAGCTCTGCGTGTGCTGCCGAACAGCGAAGATCACAGGTCCCGCACCCGTGATCTTGATTCGCTTCCGGCACCCCGCGCACACGATGAATTCCCCGTGCCGATCGGTCTCGACGCGCACCCGAGAGCCCTTCGCCGTCTTCCAGTCGTCCCGCGCCATCCCCGCTCCCCTTCCCGCTCATCTCCCAGCATGAGTCATCACCCCCGCCGTAACACCCGAGCTATCAGCCGTGCATCCTCCGGTCTCAGCCACACCACCGGTTCACCGTGCGCCCCCGCATGAGGCACCGCCCGCACAGCCCGCGCGTCGATGCCGATCGCCTCCAGGGCGCCGTTCACCTCCTCAGCCGCTTCCGCTGCCATGCGCCAACCCGCCACGTAGTCGACCCCCGGCACATACGTGACGTCCTCAGGCTCGCAGTAGTCCCCAACCGATCCGTTCGCCATCGCACACCATCCCCTGTCCCCTTCGTCGCCACTCACACCCCAGGTAGAGCCCGCCACACCACGAGGGGTAAAGCATTTCTTAGCATGAGCAAATAGATCAACAGAATATGCTCACGCGTCACACGAGGGTCCGGCCACGGCGGAGCGGTCACGGAACCGAGCCAATAACCACATCACCTACATACTTTCTTCACTAAATCTCCATACTCTCCGACTGTGATCACACAGGAACGGCCCTCCCCCGCCGCAGCGGAGAAGGGCCGTCGATCTACGTCAGACCTCCCGGTACCCGATCAGTACAGGTACATCTCGGTCACCCAGCCGACGAAGCCCCGAGGGAGACCGCCCGGCGAGGCCTTCACGAGCCGCACCTTGTCCCAGCGCTGCCCGCGACGATCACGCGCCGACGCGATGACACGAACGCGCTGCCCCCGGTAGACCAACCCGAGGATCATCCGGTTCGTGCCCGGACCCGTGCGCACCCGCAACCCGTTCACTGTGGCCGTCTTGTACGGCCCGTCGTTCGCGCTGTTGATCGTGGCCACCTGACTGGACTGGACGCCCGACCGCTCCACGTCCGGGGCCGCCGCCGACGCACCCGAGACACCCACCAGGCCGACGCCGGCCACCAACGCAGTAGACACGGCCAGCGACCGCAGTGCATTACGTCCCATGATCTATACCCCTTCGGTTCCGAAGAGGACGAGCAGCCGTCAACGTGCCACCAGACAGCCACTCATCCGGATGAGTGGCTAGCATCCGCCCACGAGTCACTAAGGTCAACCACTTATCCGGATGAGTGGCGTCACGCCTGGGATGGTGCGGCTCGGGAGCGGAACAAGCCCAGCCCGCCCGTCGCGGGGGAACGACGGACGGGCAAGGCAGTCGTGGTGTCAGGCGTGCTGCCGGAACGCAGCCCAGCGACGAGCGGCACTGAGCATTCGTGCCGTCCACTCGTCCGCATCGTCGCCCGCGATCTCTTCCCACACGTTCGCGGTCGCCTGAGCGAAGGCAGTGATTCCCTCTGTGGGAGCGACGCGCCACGAGGGGATCTCACGCGCCCACTGTTCGGCCGACTCCGGTTCGTGGTGTCCGGCAGCCATGAGCCACACGACCCAGTACCCGGCATCCAGCCATGCCGCTCCGCGCGTTGCCCATGCCCAGTCGACGAGATACGCGGAGCCGTCAACGATCACGTTGTGGTCGTTCAGGTCCGTGTGAAGCAGCGAGTCACCAGAGAAGTAATCGAGGTCCGACGGCCTGGCGGCGTACACCTCTAGACGTTGCTCCGCCTGCCGCAACTGGATTGCAGGGCAGGCGACTTCCCCGAGTCGGCACAGCAATTCGGCGACCTTGGGCAGGTCTGGTGACTCGGGCGAGTAATCGGCGTGGTGGCCGTGAAGATTCTCGAACCCTAGGAGCACCCAACCGGCTTCTTCGATCTGCCAGAGCAAGGCAGGGGCAATTCCCCGGAGGAACGGATTCACCTCAGCTTCGCGACGCTGAGTCCTTACCCATCTGTGATCGGCGCGCAGTCCCTTGACGAAGAATGACCCGGAGTCTGTGAATACACGCGCTGCAAGTTCGCTGTTGAATCCCTGGCTTACGGTCTCGGTTTTGAGTACGGGACCGGTCTGCCTCTCGACCGCAGCAAGCGCGGCAACTGGCAGATCCTCGAAGGTAATTCGGGTAGTGGCCACAGCTCCCCACACTCTCATGCAACGGACCGCGCGGGCCCCATGGCAAGTCAACGCCATGAAGCCCGCGCGGATCACGCTACTTGCTCATCCCTGATACGGGTTGTCGTCGCCGCAACCGGCGAGGGTGGCCGGAGTCAGCGACTCCACGTTCTCGACGATGACGAGCCCGGCCGTCTCGGTGCTCGCCGGCCGAACGGCGGGCGGGGGGCTCAGCGGAAGGGGCGGCACCATCATCCCCGATACGGGGCGGGCGGTGATCTCGACAGCGACAGCGGTCATGCGACAGCTCCCTTTTCGTGTTGGCAGTAGTTCGCGAGTGGCGCCTTCGCAGCCTGGTATGCCTTTGCGAGCGGTCGGCACACTCGGCACGTTCCCGAGAGCTGACAGCCACTACAGCCACCAGTGCGAAGCATTTGGGCATCTGCAATCGCGGGCAGACGCAAAAGACCGTCAAGTCCCTCAGCTATCAAGCTGATTGGGTTTTCGCGTCCGATCTTGCACATGGTCGCGAACCCGTGGGGGTCGACGTGAAAGAAGGTGTGTCCGGCCGGACATCCCCCGAACACCGAGGACTTGTCCAAGAGCCCTGGGACTTGTGTCGCAAGTGGGTCCGGGGTTCCGTCGTAGGTGGGGGAGATGTTCGAGTACTCCGAGTATGTTTCGGAGTAGTCCGCTGCCATGGCGCGCATGGATTCCATCTCATGCGCGTTGTGCTTTGTGATGATCAGAGTTAGCTCAAGAGGAATCCCAGCGTCCTTGGCGGACTTGAGCCCCTTGAGCAGGAGCTTGAAAGCTCCCCGCTTCCTGGTCAAAGAGTCGAAGCTCTCTGCTGTTGCACCGTAGAGCGAAACCTTGACCCTGTGTGGCGGCATGTCTCCGAGGAGATCAACCACTTCGGTTCGGTGAAGTCGAGATCCGTTCGTCAAGATCTCGATCATAATCCCCATGCGGTAGGCGTGTTCGTAGGCCGCAGGGAAGTCCCCGTCGATCGTGGGTTCTCCGCCCGTGATCTGAAGCCATAGAACGCCAGCATCGCGAAGCAGGGAGAGGAGTTCCCGCTTTCCGTCCACAGGCAGGCCGGCGAACTTCCGCTCTGCCAGATAGCAGTGTTCGCAGTTGAAGTTGCAGCCCTTGTTGATCTCCCACGACGCGCGGCTGTAGTTGAGCGGGGTCAAGGGACGGGCGAGGACGGCTTCCCTGCTGGCACAGCCGGAGAGTTCGACGCCCCAAGCCTGCCGCGCCGCGTCCGACAGCCACCCCGGAACCGAGTCCCCGTCCTCAACCGCCTTCGACAACTCACGGAACATCGCGTACGGAATCTGAATCCCTTGCCGAGCGCCCGGACGCACGATGACGAACTTGTCGTGCTGCGGGCTCACGATCACCTGGTGCATCTGTCCTCCGCTTCAACTTCCAGCCCGTTCGGCTACCGCCGTCATCAGATAGCCGAACGGGGGTCTAATGGGGGTGCCCTTCGGGTTGCTCGTGTCCGTCTTGGTCTCCACCCGGTTCACCCGAACCGAAATACGGGTCTTGTGCGGGAAGGAAGATTTCCGGGCTGCATTCTCCGCATCCAGTGCACGAACCGCCCGCTGTTGCTTGGCACGCCATTTACTCGAATCGCTCCCATGAATGTCCGCCCCTGTGTTGGCTGTACAGCCAACAAGCGTCTTCTTGCACGGGGCTTCGTGACGGACAGTACGTTTTGCGGTGCACCTTGACGTCGTTGCCGTCTTCGCACCATGTGACCCACGCAGCGCCTTCATTGTCCGGCCCCAGGTCGAGCAGTAGCGCGGCATGGTCACCGAACGGGTGCCGGTCGATTTCGCACGTAACGCGGTCCGGAACGATGACAGGGATTTTCTCGCTGTGAGGGAACGCCAGAGCCGTTTCGCGTAGGCCCTCAGGCACGTCTAAAGCGGCACTGCATCCCATTAGCATCGAGGTCACTCTCACGTAGTGACCCGCCTTACTTGCGCCGGTTGCAGGTCCGTCGGCATTCCACTGACGGTCAATTCCGCAAAGTCCTCAAAGGTGCGCCGGAAGTGCATGTGCCCGGTGTCCCGCATGTGACTTCGCATCCAGTCATCGACCTCCGTGGGGTTGTCGAACCCCTCCGACTTCGCTCCGCACGGATCTTCGGCACCTGCCACGCACGCTGCGGAGTACTCGGGTGTAACCGTGGGGTCTTGCCGGGTTGTGAAGTGAACGAAGCGGAAAACGCTCCTAGTGACCATCAGATTGCCCCCGTGCTGCGTGCGTTGATTTCAGCGAGGGCACCCCTCAGAGCGTCGGAAAGCTCAACAGGCTCGACGTCGTCAGGAAGGACGTCCCATTCCCGCCCACCCTGAACGGGCCGGAGTTGGACACGTCCGCCAACATGCCCCATGACGCGACCCACCTTGTCCTTCCGGGTGTCTCGCGCTGTGGTCCCGACGTCAGGAAGCTTCATGCGATCAACCGCCGCAATCCGGCTTCCACTGCCCGAAGGTCAACCGTGTGCGAGTCGATCCAGCCGCCGCGCGGTCTCCAATCGAGCAAGGCATGCGGGCCCAATTCCCGCTGTAGCGCGACCAACTCCGCCACGTCGTCCGGCGTGCTTGTGGTCACGGTGGTGGTGCTGGTCATGGTCGGTTGCCGTACCTTCCGCGTCTCGCTGCTGTGTGTGACTTCTCCCTCACACCATGGCGGGCGGACGCGTACGCTCAACAGAGGGAAAGGGTTTCCAACGCAGGTGGAAAGGCTGGTGAGTTGAACAGGTGAGCGACGAGCCGGAGCCGGCGAACGGCCTTGAGTGGTTCGGGCAAGAGCTAGCCGCAGCGTTGGAGCACAAAGGGGCGACTCAACAGGAGTTGGCGGATTTCACCGGCTACAAGGCCCCGTACGTGTCGAAGGTCAAGAACGGCAAAGCACTTCCGTCACTCCACTTCGCCGAGGGGTGCGACCGCTTCTTCAACACCCCTGGCTCCTTCACGCGGCTGTTGATCAGGATCTCGCAGCACGGGCACCCCGAGTGGTTCGTGCCGTACGTGGAGTTGGAGAAGTCGGCAACCAAGATCGAGGACTACAGCACTAGCTTCGTCATGGGCATGTTGCAGACACCGGAGTACGCGCAAGCGGTCTTCCGAGCGGCACATCCTCGCGAGACTGAAAGCCAGATCAAGGCGCGGGTTGAACTTCGTCTCCGCCGCCGTGACGTCCTGGACCGGCCGGAGCCGCCGTTCCTGTGGGTCATCTTCCATGAGGCCGTGTTGCGCACGACCGTCGGCAATCCGGGAACCATGGCCGGACAGCTACAGCACCTTGTGCACATGGCGGAAAGCCCGCACGTCACGCTTCAGGTTCTGGCCTTCGAGGCGGGTGCCCCCGCGTCCGGTCTGCCGTTTATCCTGCTTACGCCAGACGACGGGGCGACGGTCTTGTACTCGGAGACCACCGGCAAGGGGTCCGTCAACGACTCGCCGTCTGCCGTGCGGGATTGGTCGGCTACCTATGAGCGGCTACGTGCGGCAGCAGAGTCAGAGACACGTTCCTTGGCCCTGATCCACTCGATCATGGAGGAGCACGCCAGATGAGCAACACCCCCGCCCCACGCGGCGATGTGTGGGTCAAGAGCACGTACAGCGACGGGCAGGGCGGCAACTGCATCGAGTGGGCACCGTCGTACGCCATGACTCACGGTGTCGTCCCGATACGGGACAGCAAGACCCCCAACGCTCCGGCGCTCATGCTCTCGCCCGAAGGGTTCGCTGGACTTGTGGCGTTCGCGCGCAGCGCCGACGTGTAGCCGATTCAACAGAGAACCCCATGTTTCCTGGTAGGCAGGAAACATGGGGTTCTGTCGTGTCAGGAACCAACCGCCAAGCCCCGCCCCGCACTTGGGGAGCGGGACTTGTCGGTTGGCGACGCTGAATTGCTCAGCTCTGCGAAGGCCTACAGCCCACCCTCGCTCATGCCGTGCACGGCGGGGATGGTGCCCAGCCGACCCTTCTGGAAGTCCTCGAAGGCCTGCTGAAGTTCGTCACGCGTGTTCATGACGAACGGGCCGTAGTGCGCCATCGGCTCACGGATCGGCTGACCGCCGAGGATGACGACCTCAAGGTCAGGGGTGTTCCCGTCCTGCTGCTCGTCCGCGCGAACGGACAACGAGGAGCCGGCACCGAACACGGCCGTCTGCCCCAGGTGGATGGGACGACGCTCCGCGCCCACCGACCCCTTGCCCGCCATGACGTACACCAGGCCGTTGAAGTCCTCCCGCCAGGGCAGGGTGAGTTCCGCACCCGGGGCCACCGTCGCGTGAACCATCGTGATCGGCGTGTGCGTGATTCCAGGGCCCTGGTGGCCGTCCAGCTCACCGGCGATGACCCGCAGCAGAGCGCCACCGTCCGGAGTCGTCAGCAACTGCACCTGACCACCGCGAATGTCCTGGTAGCGCGGAGCCATCATCTTGTCCTTGGCAGGCAGGTTGACCCAGAGCTGAAGCCCATGGAACAGCCCACCGGACACGACGAGGGACTCCGGCGGCGCCTCGATGTGCAACAGGCCCGCGCCCGCCGTCATCCACTGGGTGTCGCCGTTGGTGATGGTGCCGCCACCGCCGTTGGAGTCCTGGTGGTCGAAGACGCCGTCGATGATGTACGTGACGGTCTCGAAGCCACGGTGAGGGTGCCACGGGGTCCCTTTTGGCTCCCCAGGCTGATATTCCACCTCACCCATCTGATCCATCATGATGAACGGGTCGAGGTGGCGGTAGTTGATGCCGGCGAACGCGCGGCGCACCGGGAACCCTTCGCCCTCGAAGCCACTCGGCGCGGTCGTGACAGTGAGCACGGGACGGGCGACAGCGTCAGCCGAGGCAGCCACGCGCGGGAGCGTCAGGGGGTTGTCGACAGTTACAGCAGGCATGGTGACTCTCCTTCAGGTGGAAGTTTCCGCAGCTCAGCGACCGTGTACCGATGTACGCACCCAACTGGTAGAGTCCTTGGGCTCGCCCGGCGCGTACTCCACCTCGCCCATCTGGTCCATCATGATGAACGGGTCGAGGTGGCGGTAGTTGATCCCGGCGAACGCTCGGCGCACCGGGAAGCCCTCACCCTCGAAACCGCTCGGCGCGGTGGCGACGGCGAGCACGGGACGAGCCACGGCGTCGGCCGACGCGGCCACGCGGGGCAGGGTCAGCGGGTTCTCTACGGTCACTGCAGGCATGTCGGGACCTCCTTGTGCGTCGAGTTTAGTTGAGCATTGAACTTTCTGCTACCCCACAACAGAAGAAGCCCGGAGGGCATTCCCTCCGGGCGTTCCGTACAACGAGGCGCAGACGTCAGCCGTACATCCTGCGCATCGCGAACTCCACCATCTGCTCGACCGCCTTCGCGTCGAACACCATCCGGTGCTCGCCCTCCATGTCCACGACGAAGCCGTAGCCGGTCGGCAGCAGGTCGATGACCTCGGCGCCGGTGATCACGAAGTACTTGGACTCCTTGCCGGCGTAGCGGCGCAGTTCCTTGAGCGAGGTGAACATCGGGATCACCGGCTGCTGGGTGTTGTGCAGCGCGAGGAAGCCCGGGTTGTCGCCGCGCGGGCAGTAGACCTTGGAGGTCGCGAAGACCTGCTGGAAGTCCTCGGCGGCCATCTGCCCGGTGGTGAAGGCGCGCACCGCGTCCGCGAGTGAGGGCGGTGACGGCTCGGGGTAGAGCGGCGGCTGCTGGCCGTAGCCGCCCACGCCACCGGCCATCTGCTGCTGGGGCGGGACATACCCCTGCTGGGCCCCAACGTTCTGGTCGTAGCCGTACATGCGAGCAAGAGTACTGAGTCACAGATGGACGGCTTGGGGTTGCTTCTTATTACCGACGGGTAGCATCATCGTAGGTACTGCTTGGTACACATCTTTGAACGCATCGCCGAACGCATCTCGTTGCACATATCTCTTACGGAGTCGTCGCCATGGGGCACTACAAGTCGAATCTCCGCGACATCGAGTTCAACCTCTTCGAGGTCCTCGGGCGCGACAAGCTGTACGGCACCGGTCCGTTCGCGGAGATGGACACGGACACCGCGAAGAGCGTCCTGGAGGAGCTGACCCGCCTCGCGGAGAACGAACTGGCGGAGTCCTTCGCCGACGCCGACCGCAACCCGCCGGTCTTCGACCCGGAGACGAACACCGCGCCGGTGCCCGCCTCCTTCAAGAAGAGCTACAAGGCCTTCATGGAGTCGGAGTACTGGCGGCTGGGACTCCCCGAGGCCATCGGCGGTACGACGGCTCCCCCGTCCCTGATCTGGTCGTACGCGGAGCTGATCCTCGGCGCCAACCCGGCCGTGTGGATGTACTCCTCCGGTCCGGCCTTCGCCGGCATCCTCTACGACGAGGGCAACGACGTACAGAAGAAGATCGCGCAGCTCGCGGTGGAGCGGACCTGGGGTTCGACCATGGTGCTCACCGAGCCCGACGCGGGGTCGGATGTGGGTGCCGGTCGCACCAAGGCCGTGCAGCAGGAGGACGGCTCCTGGCACATCGAGGGCGTGAAGCGGTTCATCACCTCCGGTGAGCACGACATGGAGGAGAACATCCTTCACTACGTGCTGGCCCGCCCCGAGGGCCACGGCCCGGGCACCAAGGGCCTGTCCCTCTTCCTCGTACCGAAGTTCCTCTTCGACGTCGAGACCGGCGAGCTGGGCGAGCGCAATGGCGTGTACGCGACCAACGTCGAGCACAAGATGGGCCTCAAGGCCTCCAACACCTGCGAGATGACCTTCGGCGACCGCCACCCCGCCAAGGGCTGGCTGATCGGCGACAAGCACGACGGCATCCGCCAGATGTTCCGGATCATCGAGTTCGCCCGCATGATGGTCGGCACGAAGGCCATCTCGACGCTGTCGACCGGCTACCTCAACGCCCTCGAGTACGCCAAGGAGCGCGTCCAGGGCCCCGACCTCGCCGCCTTCGGCGACAAGACCGCGCCCAAGGTGACCATCACGCACCACCCGGACGTGCGCCGCTCGCTGATCACGCAGAAGGCGTACGCCGAGGGCATGCGCGCCCTGGTCCTCTACACCGCGTCGATCCAGGACTCGATCGCCGTCAAGGAGGCCGAGGGCGAGGACGCGTCGACCGAGCACGCGCTCAACGACCTGCTCCTGCCGATCGTCAAGGGCTACGGCTCCGAGAAGGGCTACGAGCAGCTCGCCCAGTCGCTGCAGACCTTCGGCGGCTCCGGGTTCCTCCAGGAGTACCCGATCGAGCAGTACATCCGCGACGCCAAGATCGACACCCTGTACGAGGGCACCACCGCGATCCAGGGCCAGGACTTCTTCTTCCGGAAGATCGTCCGCAACCAGGGCGCTGCCCTCAACTCCCTCGCCGAGGACATCAAGAAGTTCCTCGCGCTCGGGACGGGCGGCGAGGACCTGGCGGGCGCCCGCGAGCACCTCGCCAAGGCGGCCGTCGAGCTGGAGGCCATCGTCGGCCTGATGCTGACCGACCTCGCGGCGACCGAGCAGGACGTCAAGAACATCTACAAGGTGGGCCTCAACACCACCCGCCTGCTGCTCGCCTCCGGTGACGTGGTCGTCGGCTACCTGCTCCTCAAGGGCGCCGCCATCGCCGCCGAGAAGCTGGAGACGGCCTCCGCCAAGGACCGCGCCTTCTACACGGGCAAGATCGCGGCCGCGAAGTTCTTCGCGGCCAACGTCCTGCCGGGTGTCACCCTGGCCCGCAAGGTCGCCGAGGGTGTCGAGCTGGACCTGATGGAACTGGACGAGGCGGCCTTCTAGCCAGCCGTAGAACACGTTCCGGGACAGACCGGAACACCTTCGCGAAACCCCACATCGCCCTTACGAGGGCCCGCTCCCATCGCCGGGAGCGGGCCCTCGTACGTCGTTAAGGTGAACCCCATGAGCGAACCCTCCCGCTTCGACCGCGGCCACACCGACGACCTGATGTCCTTTCTCGCGGCGAGCCCCACGCCGTACCACGCCGTGGCGAACACCGCCGAGCGGCTGGAGAAGGCCGGATTCCGGCAGGTCGCCGAGACGGACGCCTGGGACGGGACGAGTGGCGGCAAGTACGTGCTGCGCGGCGGCGCGATCGTGGCCTGGTTCGTCCCCGAAGGTGCGGCCCCCCACACCTCCTTCCGCATCGTCGGCGCGCACACCGACTCCCCGAACCTGCGGGTCAAGCCGCGTCCCGACACCGGGGCGCACGGCTGGCGCCAGGTCGCCGTCGAGATCTACGGCGGCCCGCTCCTCAACTCCTGGCTCGACCGCGACCTCGGCCTGGCCGGCCGGCTGAGCCTGCGGGACGGCTCGACGCGGCTGGTGAACGTGGACCGGCCGCTGCTCAGGGTGCCCCAACTCGCCATCCACCTGGACCGTTCCGTGTCGGCGGAGGGGCTCAAGCTGGACAAGCAGCGCCACCTCCAGCCGATCTGGGGCATGGACGACGACGTCCGCGACGGCGACCTCATCGCCTTCCTGGAGGAGGAGTCGGGGCTCGCGCCGGGCGAGGTCACCGGCTGGGACCTGATGACGCACTCCGTGGAGCCGCCCGCCTACCTGGGCCGCGACCAGGAGTTGCTCGCCGGTCCGCGCATGGACAACCTGCTGTCCCTGCACGCCGGAGCGGCCGCGCTCACCTCCGTCGCCGCCCGCGAGAACCTGCCGTACATCCCGGTGCTCGCCGGCTTCGACCACGAGGAGAACGGCTCGCAGTCCGACACCGGCGCGGACGGGCCGCTGCTCGGCGGGGTGCTGGAGCGGTCGGTGTTCGCGCGCGGCGGCTCCTACGAGGACCGGGCCCGCGCCTTCGCCGGCACGGTCTGTCTCTCCTCCGACACCGGCCACGCGGTGCACCCCAACTACGCGGAGCGGCACGACCCGACGCACCACCCGCGGGTCAACGGCGGACCGATCCTCAAGGTCAACGTCAACAACCGCTACGCCACGGACGGTTCGGGCCGCGCGGTGTTCGCCGCCGCCTGCGAGAAGGCCGGGGTGCCCTTCCAGACCTTCGTCTCCAACAACTCCATGCCCTGCGGCACGACGATCGGCCCGATCACCGCGGCCCGGCACGGCATCAAGACCGTCGACATCGGCGTGGCGATCCTCTCCATGCACAGCGCCCGCGAACTCTGCGGCGACCAGGACCCGTTCCTGCTGGCCAACTCGCTGACGGCGTTCCTGGAGGGCTAGGTCGTGTCCGCAAAGTCCCGTCGTCCGCCCGCAGGGCGGGCCGCGCGGCGTCCGGTGCGTGCTCTCGCCGTGCCCGGCGCAGACCCTCGTACTGGACGTACTTGGGTCTGCGCCGGGTGCGGCGAGTGGGGGCACCTCCCACGCCCTTGAGGCAGGGGGGAGCGTGCCGGGCGCCGCGCGGCAGGCGGGACTTTGCGGACACGGCCTAGGACCGGTCTGGCGGTCCTTCGTCGCCGGGCAGCCTGTTCCCCGTGCGTTCAGCGCGCTTCGGTCAGGACTCGACCCCGGCCTCTTCGAGCGCGGTGGCCTGTTCGGACTGCTCCTTCTCGGACGCCGGTTGGCGTACCGCCGGGATCGTCGCCGCGACCAGGGCCGCTACGAGGGCGACGCCGCCGCCGATGAGCAGGCCGGTGCGGAAGCCGTTCTCGGAGGTGAAGGTGTAGCCGCCGGCCGTGGTGGTGAGCTGGGAGAGGACCACGCCGATCACCGCGGCGCCGATGGAGGTGCCGAGGGAGCGCATGAGGGTGTTGAAGCCGTTGGCGGCGGCGGTCTCGGCGAGCGGGACCGAGCTCATGATGAGGGCGGGCATCGCGCCGTAGGCCAGGCCGACGCCGCTGTTGATCACGATGACGACCACCATGAGACCCCAGGCGGAGCCCATGAGGGCCATCGACAGGGCGTAGCCGGCGGTGATCACGAGCACGCCGCTGATCAGGGTGAACTTGGGGCCGCGGGCGTTGGTGAGCTTTCCGCCGAGCGGGGAGACGATCATCATCATGATGCCGCCGGGGGCCATCCAGAGGCCGGCCGCGAGCATCGACTGACCCAGGCCGTAGCCGGTGGCCTCGGGGAACTGAAGGAGCTGGGGCACCACCAGCATGCTGGAGTACATGCCGACGCCGACGAACACCGAGGCGATGTTGGTGATCAGGACCCGGGGCCGGGCCGTGGTGCGCAGGTCGATCAGCGGGTCGCTGGTGCGCAGCTCCCACACACCCCAGGTCAAGAAGGCCACGACGGCGACGGCGAACAGGCCGAGGATGGTCGCCGAACCCCAGCCCCAGTCCGCGCCCTTCGAGATACCGAGCAGCAGGCAGACCAGGCCGACGGCGAGGCCGAGGGAGCCGGGGACGTCGAAGCGCTGACCCTTGGCGGCGGGCGGTACGTCCGGGATCAGGAACCAGATGAGGGCGGCGACGATCGCGGCGAGGGCGGCCGAACCCCAGAACAGGGCACGCCAGTTGGCGTACTGGGCGATGCCCGCGGCGAGCGGCAGGCCGAGGCCGCCGCCGATGCCCATGGAGGCGCTGACCAGGGCGATGGAGGGGCTGAGCCGCTCCTGCGGTACGACGTCCCGCAGCAGGGCGATGCCGAGCGGGACCATGCCCATGCCCATGCCCTGCAGACCGCGTCCGACGATCATCGGGACGACGGACGAGGAGAGCGCGCAGACGACCGAGCCCACGATCAGCGGGACGGAGCAGGCGAGCAGCATGCGGCGCTTGCCCAGCAGGTCGCCGAGGCGGCCGACGACCGGCACACAGACGGCCGCCACCAGCAGGGTGGCCGTGATCACCCACGCGGCGTTCGAGGACGAGGTGTGCAGCATCTCCGGGAGGTCGGCGATGAGCGGGGTGACCAGCGTCTGCATGATCGCGGCCGTGGTGCCGGCGAAGGCCAGCGTGGCGACCACGCCGCCTGCGCGTGCTGTGGGCTGGGGGGCGTCCATGACGGGACTCCTCGGCGTATCTGTTCAGTCGGGATAAGGCTTATGCATCGTACACATCGTATGTATCGAGCATGTGATCGGCATGCTGCATACCCTCGTGCGAGGATGGGGCCGGCCGTCCCGGACCGCAGGACACGGCGGCGGCATCGGCGGGAAGCAGGAGGCAGCGGACCGATGGACAGGCGCACACGCGAGATCGAGTACGAGCAGATGCTCCTCAGCCGGCACGGGCTGCTCTCGCACCGGGGCGGGCGCCGCAAGGACGGTGTGCTGGAGCGCAGCGCCTACATCCTGCTGAGCCGGATCCGTATCCAAGGGCCCATGTCCATCGGCGAGTTGAGCGACGCCTTCGGTCTCGACACATCCACCCTCAACCGGCAGACGGCGGCCGCCATGCGCTCCGGTCTTGTGGAGCGCATCCCCGATCCGCAGGGCGGGATGGCCCGCAAGTTCCGTATCACGGAGCTGGGCGCGCGGATGCTCGACGAGGAGCGCGAGGGGCTCGTGCAGTCGCTGGACCAGATCATGGACGACTGGTCGGAGGCGGACATCGCCGCCTTCGCGGCCTTTCTACGACGCTTCAACACCGATATCGAGCGGCTCGGCGGGCGCCCCTGGCCACGGCCGTGAGCCCTGCCCCGTGACAACTCACGGGGCAGGGCTGCCAGTTCACGTCGGACGACGTGTCCGGGTCAGGAGCGGCGGGCGCGGCCTGCCGCGTAGACACCTCCGGCACCGAGGGCGATCACGAGGGCCGCACCGCCGGCGATGAGACCGACCGGCGCGCTGGAACCGGTCTCCGCGAGCGGCTGCTTGCCGCCGTTGGGCGTCGGCGACGGAGTGGCGGACGGCGTCGCCTTCAGCGGCGGGATGTGCGCCGACGTGGGAGGTGTCGTCGACGGCTTGGGGCTGGCCGGCGGGGTCGACTCCTCGGCGGGAGGCGTGCTGTCGGCCGGGGTCGACGGCGTCGCGGGCGGAGCCGAGGCCGGCGGGGTCGGAGTGGGCGAGTCCGGCGTGCTGGGGGTGCACTCCTTGTCGCCTCCGTTCCAGGCCGCGATGAGGTGGTAGGGAGTCATGATGTTGTCGGGCTCGTAGGGCAGCGGGCCGTGGCCCTCGCCCGTGCCGCCGTCGTAGGTGACGTCGTCGCCGTACAGGTCGATCTGGCCGTAGCAGTCGGGCGACTCGACCTTGAGCTGCTGCCAGGTGTGCTGCGCGTCGTCCGCGCCGGCGACGTCCTTGGCGCTGAGGTAGACCGTGGCCTTGTCGACCATGGCCTGGTGGCCCGAGGTGTACCAGGTGGAGCCCTCGGTGGTGTATTCGGCGAGCGAGACGGGGTACTTGCAGCCGTCTCCCACGCTCTGGTCGGGAGCGAGCCGGACCTCGACGGTGCCGGGGACGGTGTCCCACTGGTGGAAGCCGCCCTGCGAGGTCCAGTCCGCGCCGACGACGTTTCCGTCGGCGCCGACGATGCGGTACTGCACCGTCGCGGACTGGCATCCGCCTGACTCGGCGGCACTCGCCTGGCCGGCCGCGAGTACGGGCGCGGCGGCGGCTATGAACGCGGTGGCGGCGAAGGCGGACAGGGTTCTGAGGTGGTGCGAACGTGACAAAGTGAGCCTCGGCGATGGTGAAAGGTGTGGGAGGTGGCAGAGCGCGACCGGTGGGCGCACGGAAGAAACGGTCGAAGGCGTGCGCGACCGGACCGCTCACATCGCTTCACTCAGTGAAAGCACAGCGAAGCAAGCCGAATTCTTGTCACCTTTCACAACTCCCGTCAATCCTTCACCAGTTGGCCACAGGTCAAGATCCGGGCAGCACGTCGACCAGATGCCAGCGAAGCCCCTCCAAGTCGACGTACAGACCGGGGTCGAACAGCTCGTCGCCGTCCCGGTCGTAGGTCCGGCCGGTGAGCAGTTCGGTGAGTTGGTGCGGGCCGCCGCGCAGGTCGGTCCACGGAAGGCGGACCCGGCCCTGGGCGGGCCGGTCGGAGAGGTTGACGACGACGAGGTGACGGCTGGACGACCTCGTCCAGGACCAGGCGACCAGGTTCTCGTGGGTGGGATTGTCCGGCCAGCCGGTGCAGTCGAGCAGCCGCCACTCCCCCTCCGTGCGCATCCCGGAGGCGGCGACCGCGGCGAGCAACTGGTGCTGGAAGGCGAGGAGTTCCTTGTCGACGGGCTCCTCCGGGCGGCGGGCGAGGAAGACCGGCAGACGTACCCGGCGCCCCTCGAACTGGCCCTCGTGCCAGAGTGTCGCGCCGGGCAGGGTGGCGACGGTGACCGCCGCCGCGCGTTCCCGCTCGGGTGACAGGGTGGCGGCGGCCCGGGGCTCGTCGTGGTTCTCCAGGAAGCGGACCAGGCCGCGCTGGTAGCCGACGTCCGCCTGGAGGTGGCCGCGCACCGAATCGGCGCCCTCGTGGAGCAGCCGGTCGTAGAGCCGTTTGTCGTAGCAGTGGTCGAACCCCTGCTGCTGGAGCGCGAATTCGAGGTCCCAGTACGCCTCGGCGACGAAGAGGAAATCGGGATGGCGCTCGCGGACCCGCGGAATGACGTACGGCCAGAAGTCCTCGGCCGGTACGGTGCCCGCTCGTTCGCCCCAGGTCTTCGTGAACACGTCGGTCATCAGCAGCATGGCCATGTCGCAGCGCACACCGTCCGCCTGGTCGGCGATCGAGGCCAGGGTGTCGACGGCCGCCGTGCGCAACTCGTCACTGAAGGCGTTGAGTTGGACGACGTCCGGCCAGGGCGCGAAGTAGGGGTCACGGCCCCGGGCGAACACCTTGCCGCCGGTCTCCAGGAAGGCGCCGGGATCGCGGGCCAAGTCGTCCGGGGTGCCCTGGACCAGGCAACCGGGCCGTTCGGTCAGCCAGGGGTGGTCGGGGGCCACATGGTTGGGGACGTGGTCGAGGATCAACCGGACACCACGGGCGGCCAGTTGGGCGCGGGCCGCGGCCAGTCCCTCGGGGCCGCCGAGGGATGCGTCGACGACGTAGTCGCGGACGCAGTACGGCGATCCGGCCACGTCCTCGGGGCGGAGGTCGGGCAGGGCAGCCCGGAACGACGCCTGGAGCGACGGGTCGCGCAGGGCGATCTCCAGTCCGGCCGGGCTGCGCTGCCACACGCCCATCAGCCAGACGGCGTCGACACCCGCGAGCGCGACCTCGTCCCAGGCGGGCGCCGGCACCTCGCCGAGGGTGACACGGCGGCCGTAGCGGCTGCTCAACTCATCCAGCCAGACAAGGGTGTTGATCTCGTAGATCACCGGATGGTCGGGCCAGGCGGTCATGACAGCGGCTCCTCTCGGTCGCCGGTCGGGCGCAGGCTCTCGCGGCCCCGGGCCGACCACTCGCCGTCGCCCAGGGTGTGGAAGAGGGTGGCGGTGATGGCCGACAGGCCGGTCCAGCCGGTCTGGTGGGAGGCGCCGAGGCCGGCGCCGTTGTCGCCGTGGAAGTACTCGTAGAAGAGGATCAGGTCCTTCCAGTGCGGGTCCTTGGCGAACTTGGCCTGGGCGCCGTGCACCGGCCGGTGTCCGTCGCCGTCGCTCAGGAAGGTGGCGGTGAGCCGGTCGGAGATCTCGCGGGCGACCTCGTAGAGCGTGAGGTGTCGGCCCGAGCCGGTCGGGCACTCGACGGTGAACTCGCCATCGTGGAAGACATGCAGGTTGAGCAGGGCGCGGATCAGCAGCAGGTTGACCGGGAACCACACCGGGCCACGCCAGTTGGAGTTGCCGCCGAACATGCCGGAGTCGGACTCGGCCGGCAGATAGCCGACGCCGTACGTCTCCCCGTGCACCTCGAAGGTGTACGGGTGCTCGGCGTGGTAGCGGGAGAGGGAGCGGATGCCGTGCGGGCCGAGGAACTCGTCCTCGTCGAGCATCCGGGACAGGATGCGCCGCAGCCGGTCCTCGCCGAACAGGGCGAACAGATAACGGCCGTCGGCGTTCGGGCCAAGCGCCTCAAGCGTGGACACCGTGGCCTGCACGGCCGGGTGGCGTTCGATGAACTCCCTTGCTCCCGCGACGAGTTCGGGGAAGCGCTGGTCCGCCCAGCCGCCGACCAGGCTGGTGGCCGCGAGGGGGATCAGTCCGACGAGCGAGCGTACCTTGAGCCGGGTCGCCGTGCCGTCGGGCAGCCGCAGCACGTCGTAGAAGAAGCCGTCCTCCTCGTCCCACAGGCTCGCGTTGTCCGCGCCGATGCGGTTCATGGCGACAGCGATCCACGCGAAGTGCTCGAACAGGGACTGCGCCTGCTCGACGTAGACGGGGTTGTCGACCGCCAACTCCAGTGCGATCTCAAGGAGGTTCTGGCAGTACAGGGCCATCCACGCGGTGCCGTCGGCCTGGTCGAGGTGGCCGCCGGTAGGGAGCGGGGCGCTGCGGTCGAAGACGCCGATGTTGTCGAGGCCGAGGAAACCGCCCTGGAAGACGTTGTTGCCGTCGGTGTCCTTGCGGTTGAGCCACCAGGTGAAGTTCTTCATCAGCTTCTGGAAGGCGTTCTCCAGGAACGCCCGGTCGCCCTTGCCGGTGCGGTGCTTCTCCAACTCGTAGAGGAACAGGGTGGCCCAGGCGTGCACGGGCGGGTTGACGTCGCCGAAGTTCCATTCGTAGGCCGGGATCTGGCCGTTGGGATGGAGGTAGAGGCGGCGCAGCAGCAGGTCCAACTGGCCCTTGGCGAAGGTGAGATCGACCATCGAGAGGGCGACGGTGTGGAAGGCGAGGTCCCAGGCCGCGAACCACGGGTACTCCCAGGTGTCCGGCATCGACATGATCTCGTCGTTGACCATGTGGTACCAGTTGCTGTTCCGCACCCGGGGGTCGGAGGCGAGCGGGTCGACCCCGTGCTCGGAGAGCCAGCGCTCGACGTCGAGGTAGTAGTACTGCTTGCTCCACAGCATCCCGGCCAACGCCTGTCGGATCAGCCGTCGTTGGTCGACGCCCAGGTCGGAGGGTGTGATGCCGTCGTAGAACTGGTCTGCTTCGGCGCGGCGTCGGGTCATGACCGTGTCGAAGTCCGCGCTCCAGTCCGGCAGTTCGGCGGCGCTGAGGCGCAGGCGGACGGTGGCGCTCTGCCCGCCGGGGATGGTGAGCACGTGGTGGACGGCGGCCTTGGTGCCGGTCCGGTCGGGGTTGACGGCTCCGGTCTCGCCCTGGACGACGTAGCGGTCGATGCCGTCCTTGACGTACGGGGAGGCGTTCGAACTGCCGAAGATCTTCTCGTTGTTGGTGTCGTTCTCGGTGAACAGGGTCGGCGCTTCCGCGTCGCAGTACAGCCATCGAGGGCCCAGCTCCTCGTGGTCGGCGCGGAGCGGGCCGCCGGGTTCCTGGTGGATGGCCGGTACGGCGGTGCCGCCCGCCCAGGACCAGGTGTGCCGGAACCACAGGGTCGGCAGCAGGTGCAACGGGGCTTCGTCGGGGCCGCGGTTGTGCGCGGTGATCTCGATCAGCAGGTCCTCGGGGCCGGCCTTGGCGTACTCGACGAACACGTCGAAGTAGCGGTCCTCGTCGAAGATTCCGGTGTCGAGGAGTTCGTACTCGAAGTCGCCGCGGCCCCGGTCCCGGTTGGTCGCTTTGAGGTCCTCGTACGGGTACTCCGCCTGCGGGTACTTGTAGAGGTACTTCATGTACGAGTGCGTGGGCGTGCTGTCGAGGTAGAAGTAGTACTCCTTGACGTCCTCGCCGTGGTTTCCCTCGGAGTTGGTGAGGCCGAACATCCGCTCCTTGAGGATCGGGTCGCGGCCGTTCCACAACGCGAGCGCGAAACACAGCCGCTGCTTGTCGTCGCTGACACCCGCGATGCCGTCCTCGCCCCAGCGATAGGCACGGGAGCGCGCCTGGTCGTGAGTGAAGTACGACCAGGCGTCGCCGCCCTGGCTGTAGTCCTCCCGTACGGTCCCCCACTGGCGCTCGCTCAGATAGGGACCCCAACGGCGCCAGGGCACCCCGGAATCGTCGGCCTCGGCCAGCCGTCGCCGCTCGGCGTCCGCTGTTTCACCGCTCGTCCCCATCGTGTGTCCTCCTCATGGCCCGGCACATTCCTTCAGACTCAGGCGTCTTGGACCCGACCGCAACGGCTGACACGGATGGCCATGCGGTGGTCTTGTCCCGTTCGATCACCGGGTCCGGACGGGGCGTACGGCGGAGTCGGCGAGGAGCATCGCCACGGCTGGCAGCAGTGCCGCTGCCGCCGCGATCGGCGCGACCAGGAACGCTCCGGTGCTGCCGTGGCGGTCGGCGAGGTACCCAGCCAGTGCCTGACCGCTCGCGGTGCCGAGGGGGCCTCCTGCGCACAGGATCGACAGTGCGGCGGTCGCCCGGTCGGGGGGCGCGAGACGTTCGGTGAGGGCGTAGAGGCTGATCATGTAAGGGGCCACGGTCACGCCGGCGAGGGTCATGGCGGCGGGAACGGCGTTCTGGCTGACCCCGATGAACAGGGTGAGCGCACCCAGGAGCAGGGTCGCCGCGAAGGTCACATACCGGTGGATCAGGGTGAACCGCGCGGGAAGCCAGGCGCAGGCCGCGCCGGCCAGGGCACTGCCGATGCCGAAGAGGGCGTAGAGAAGTCCCGCGCTGCCGGGGTGCCCGCTGTCGTTGGCGTACGCGGTGACACCGGTCTGTACCGCGCCGAACACGGTGCCCATGGCGGCCATGGCGAGGAACAGGGCCACAAGTGGCAGTCGCGGCAAGGGGGTTCGCGAGGAAGGCGGCCTCTCCCGATGCTCGGCCTCCCCGTCCGACAGGGACAACGCGAAGGGCAACGTGGCCAGGACGAGGAGGGCTACGGCCGCCACGGTCGGTGCCGTCGGGCTGAGGGAGGTGAGCAGTCCGACGATCGCCGGTCCGGCGACGAAGCTGATCTCGTCGACGGTGGCCTCGTACGAGAAGGCTGTGGATATGAGGTCGGTTCGCCCGCTTGTCCGCAGCAGGCGTGACCAGTGCACGCGGACCAGGGCGCCGACCGGCGGTTGGGTGAGACCCGAGAGGGCCGCCGCGATGAGCATGCTCGCGCGGCCGGTGTGGCTCGCCGCGACGAGGCCGCTCAGGGCAACGGCGTTGGCCAGTGCGGTGACCGTCCCGACGAGGCGGTGGCCGTGCCGGTCGGCCAGCGCCCCGGAGAGCGGACCGCCCAAAGCGTTGGCGCAGCCCTGGGCCGCCGCGGCGAGACCGGCGAACGCGTAGCTGCCGGAGGCGGCCTGGACGAGGACGAGTGTCGCGAGGGCGGAGGTGGCGTAGGGAAGGCGGGCGAGGAACCCGAGCGGGAAGAATCCCGCGCCGGGAACGCGGAGGAGGGATCGGTACGCCATCGGCGTCTCCCGTGAACATGTCGGAGAGACGCGCTACCCAGCCACCGGCGCGTTGACGATCCCGATTCTGTCCGCAGCCTAGCCAGCGGACCGGTCCGTCACCAGTGAGTTGAACCCCTTTCGAGCGGGGGGTCCGGTGCCCTGTGCAGTGCCGCGAATATGGCGTTCTCACATAGCGAGAGGTAGCCTCCCACTCGATCGTCACGTCTCGCCGGGGAGGCCGTCATGGCAGGCACGATGCAGGGCAGGGTCGCGGTGATCAGCGGGGGTTCGACCGGGGTGGGACGGGCCGTCGGGGCATTGCTCGCCGAGAGCGGGGCGCGGGTGGTGCTGCTCGCCCGGCGTGCCGACCGGCTGGAGGCGGCCGCGCGGGAGATGGCGGGGTCGGTGCTGACGATTCCGACCGACGTGAGTGACGGGGACAGTGTCCGCGCGGCGTTCGCTCAGGTCGAGGAGCGGTTCGGGCGGGTGGACATCCTGGTGAACAGTGCCGGGGCCGCCCGTATCCGCGCCATCGAGGAGACCGCCGACGAGGACATCCACGCCTGCGTGGGCACCAACCTCCTGGGCCCGATCCACACGATCCGCTCGGCCGTGCCCCTGCTGCGGGCGGCGGGAGGCGGTGACATTCTCAACATCTCCTCCGAGATCACCCTGGACCACATGCCGCTGATGGCCATGTACGCGGCGAGCAAGCACGGCCTGAACGGCTTCACCGCCGCGATGCACAAGGAGCTGCGCGGCGACGGCATCCGGGTCACCCTGGTGATCCTGGGCTCGGTCTCGGACAGCGCGTTCTACGAGAACTTCACCGGCGAGGACCGGCAGCGCGCCGCCCCGGCGTGGGAGGCGGACGGCTATCTGACCAGGGTGGGAGCCATGAAGCCGCTCCTTTCGGCCACCGTCGCCCGGGTCCTGCTCCAGTTGCTCGGCACACCGCCCGAGGTCGTCCAGGACGTGGTGCACATCCGTCCTGCGGGCTGAGGATCCCGGCCCGACCGCCCCATGGACTGGACTTCGACACCCCATAAGCCGGCCTTATGAGGTCATAGACCGGACCCGCATACCGGGTTAGGCATGCCTTAGTTTAGGCTTCCCGTCGAGTCGCTCACTATCGCTCGAAGGGAACCTGATCATGCCGCGCCCCCTGCGGGTAGCCATCGTCGGAGCCGGCCCCGCCGGGATCTACGCCGCCGACGCCCTGCTCAAGTCCGAGGTGGCCGCCGAACCCGGCGTGTCCATCGACCTCTTCGAGCGGATGCCCGCGCCCTTCGGCCTGATCCGGTACGGCGTCGCCCCCGACCACCCGCGCATCAAGGGCATCATCACCGCCCTGCACCAGGTCCTGGACAAACCGCAGATCCGTCTCTTCGGCAACGTCGACTACCCGACCGACATCAGCCTGGACGACCTGCGCAGCTTCTACGACGCGGTGGTCTTCTCCACCGGCGCCACGGCCGACCGTGAGATGTCCATACCCGGCATCGAGCTCGACGGCTCCTACGGTGCCGCCGACTTCGTCTCCTGGTACGACGGCCACCCGGACGTCCCGCGCACCTGGCCGCTGGAGGCGGAGAAGGTCGCCGTCCTCGGTGTCGGCAACGTGGCCCTCGACGTGGCCCGCATCCTGGCCAAGACGGGCGACGAGCTGCTGCCGACCGAGATCCCGCCGAACGTTTACGAGGGCCTCAAGGCCAACAAGGCCCTGGAGGTCCACGTCTTCGGCCGCCGCGGCCCGGCGCAGGCGAAGTTCAGCCCGATGGAGCTGCGCGAGCTGGACCACTCCCCGAACATCGAGGTCATCGTCGACCCCGAGGACATCGACTACGACGAGGGCTCGATCACCACCCGCCGTGGCAACAAGCAGGCCGACATGGTCGCCAAGACCCTGGAGAACTGGGCGATCCGCGATGTCGGCGACCGCCCGCACAAGCTCTTCCTGCACTTCTTCGAGTCCCCGGCGGAGATCCTCGGCGAGGACGGCAAGGTCGTCGGCCTGCGCACCGAGCGCACCGCGCTCGACGGCACCGGCAACGTCAAGGGCACCGGCGAGTTCAAGGACTGGGACGTCACCGCGATCTACCGTGCGGTCGGCTACCTCTCCGACAAGCTCCCCAAGCTTCCCTGGGACATCGAGTCGGGCACGGTCCCGGACAAGGGTGGCCGGGTCATCCAGGAGACCGGCGAGCACCTCCAGTCGACGTACGTCACGGGCTGGATCCGGCGCGGCCCGGTCGGTCTGATCGGCCACACCAAGGGCGATGCCAACGAGACGGTCGCGAACCTGCTCGACGACCACGTCAACGGCCGTTTGCACACGCCTGTTTCGCCCGACCCGGAGGCCGTGGACGCGTTCTTCGCCGAGCGGAACGTCCGCTTCACCACCTGGGACGGCTGGTACAAGCTGGACGCCGCCGAGAAGGCGCTGGGCGAGCCGCAGGGCCGCGAGCGCGTGAAGCTCGTCGAGCGTGAGGACATGCTCAGGGCGAGCGGCGCCTAAGCGCCACCGAGTTGAAGGCGAGGGGCCCGGCGGACATATCGCCGGGCCCCTCGCGCAGGTCAGCTCACCGCCCGCCCGTACCGCGCGTACACGGTGGACCCCGTCTTCTCCACCGCCAGGCAGTCCAGGCGCGCGGACGGGCCGCCCGCCGGGAAGAGCCGCTCGCCGGCGCCGAGGACCGTGGGGAAGGTGATCAGCCGGTACTCGTCGACGAGGTCCTCCGCCATCAGCGCGCGGACGACGCTCAGGCTGCCGATGACGATCACGTCCCGCTCCTCGCGCTTCACCGCGTCGACGAGATCGCCGTCGAGGACGGTCGAATGCGACCACGCCGACACATCGGTAAGGGTGCGGGTTGCGACCAGCTTCGGCACGGCGTTCATGTGTGCGGCGAACGGTTCGTCGCGGCCCGGCCACAGCCGGGAGAACGCCTCCCAGGTGGTGCGGCCGAGCAGCATGACCCCCTGGTCGAGGATGCTGCCCAGCCGGAACTTGTCGCCGCCGATCTCCTCACGGCCGTAGCGGAAGATCCAGCCGCCGTCCGGGCTGCCCTCGGACCCGTCGGGGTCGGACACGATCCCGTCCAGGGTGATGAACTGGATGACGATGACGCTCATGATGGGTGTCCCTTCGGTCGATGCTCACCGGTACATACCGGCGGCGTCGGCCGAACTCATCGCGGCGGGCGCGGTCCGTCCGAAGAAATCTGTCGCGGCAGGTGGAAGGACTCCAGGACCAGCGGGTCGGTGAACACGACGTTGCCGGTGACGCGCCCGCCGGCGACGGTGAAGACCTGGACGCTGTGCAGCCACCGATGTCCCTCGGGGCTCGCCGCGTACGCGGCGAGTGCCGGCTGACCGTTTACGGACAGGTGCGTCAACACCCAGTCCGTGCCCCGGAGTTCGAAGACCCGGCGCATGAACGCGCCGTAGTGCTCGGTGCCCCGGAACCAGAGCGGGACCGGCGGCATCTCCAGGACGACCTCGTGGGCCAGGAGTCGTACGAGGGCGGGGACGTCCGCCGCCTCGAAGGCCCGCAGGTAGCGGTCGATCACCTCGCGTGCCTCGGGGTCGTCGGGTTCGGTGATCGCGTCGCTGTCGCCGACGTCCGTGAGCGCGGCGCGGGCGCGCTGGAGTGTGCTGTTGACGGCGGGGACGGTGGTGTCGAGCTGGTCGGCGACCTCGGCGGCGCTGAACTGGAGCACCTCGCGCAGGACGAGTACGGCCCGCTGCCGCGCCGGCAGGTGTTGGAGGGCGACGACGAGGGCGAGCCGCATGTCCGCCCGCGCCTCCATGTCGTAGCGGGCGTCGGGAAAGGGCTGGAGCCAGGGGATGTCGGCCGCCGGGGTGAGCGGTGTCCCGGGGTCCTCGCCGGGTGCGCCGAGGCCGGACGGCAGCGGGCGGCGGGCCCGTCCTTCGAGCGCGGTGAGGCACACATTGGTGGCGATGCGGTACAGCCAGGTCCGTACGGACGCCCGCGCGGGGTCGTACCGGTCGCGGGCCTTCCACGCGCGCAGCATCGTCTCCTGCACCAGGTCCTCGGCCTCGTGGAACGAGCCCGTCATGCGATAGCAGTACGCCACCAACTCGCCCCGGAACGCCTCGAAGTCCACCCGCCCATCATGGCCCACGGGACTGTTAGCGTCCTGAGGTGTTCTCACTTCTCGAACCCCCGTTCCTTTCCCGGCTGCGCGACGCGCGCCGGATTCTCGTCGCCGGTGCGGGCGGCGGCTTCGACGTCTACGCCGGGCTGCCCCTGGCCCTGGCGCTGCGCGCGGCCGGCAAGGAGGTGCACCTCGCCAACCTGTCCTTCGCCGACCTCTACGGCCTCGACCAGGACGTGTGGCTGGAGCCGGACGTCGCGGCGATCCGGCCCGGAACACAGGCCCGGGGCGACTACTTCCCCGAGCGGTCCCTCGCGCGCTGGCTCGACCTGCACGACATACCGTCCACGGTGTACGCGTTCCCGCTCACCGGTGTGCGGCCGCTGCGGGACGCGTACCGCGCGCTGATCGGGCATCTCGGCGGGGTCGACGCCGTCGTGCTGGTGGACGGCGGGACCGACATCCTGATGCGGGGTGACGAGCACGGACTGGGCACGCCGGAGGAGGACATGGTCAGCCTCGCGGCGGTGAACGGGCTCGACGAGGTGGCGGTGCGACTGGTGGCGTGCCTCGGCTTCGGTATCGACGCGTATCACGGGGTCAACCACTCGCTGGTCCTGGAGAATCTGGCCGCGCTGGAGCGTGACGGTCACTACCTCGGCGCGTTCTCCCTGCCGCGCGAGAGCCGCGAGGGGCGGCTGTACCTCGACGCGGTGGCCCACGCCCAGGAGTCCACTCCGGAGCATCCGAGCATCGTCAACGGTTCCGTGGCGGCGGCCGTACGCGGAGACTTCGGGGACGTCCGGTTCACCGAACGCACGCGTGGCAGCGAGCTGTTCATCAATCCGCTGATGGCCCTGTACTTCTGCGT
This sequence comes from Streptomyces sp. NPDC005492, assembly GCF_040605995.1. Classification (NCBI taxonomy): domain Bacteria; kingdom Bacillati; phylum Actinomycetota; class Actinomycetes; order Kitasatosporales; family Streptomycetaceae; genus Streptomyces; species Streptomyces sp. NPDC005492. Next base: position 767 of record NZ_JBEXDX010000002.1, on the reverse strand, counting down.
GGACGCGCTGGGGCTCGCGCGCCGCAATCTCTATCTCGACCGGCTGGAGGGGACCGCCCTGATCCGGCAGGTGAGTTCCCTCATCGCGGAGTTCCGCGACGAACTGCCACGGCAGCGGGCACCACGCGCCTACCCCCACTGACCGACCGGAAGGAGATCGCGGGGTCGAACGAATACTTGGGGACCATAAATGCTGTGAAGTGCCTCACGACGGGTAGTTCTTAACTCAGCGCCTCTTCCGCGTGAACACCTCCACTCAAAGGAACTGTGGTCTTGGCTCTCGCGTACCCTGACGCCCCGTCAGCCCGTCGACCCGGGCGTATCTGGACTATTCGCATCACCGGTCACCGCGACCGCACCGCGTCGGTCAGTTGCTCCTCCGGGTGCGGCATGCCCGCGCGGTCGCGCGACATCGCGGCCCTGCGCCGCTTCGCCGAAGCCCATGCGGCCGCTCATGCCAGAGCGGCGACCGTACGCCCCGACGCCGCCTGCGGCTGCCGCCGGCAGCGGTGCGCGGCGCACGAGGGGACCCGGGTCGACTGCTCGGGTTCGGTGCTGCTCGTACTGCGTCACGATCCCGCGGTCGGTCAGGTGTGGACCCTGACCGAGGTCTGCGCGGCCTGCGCCTCGCTGATGACGCACACCCGAGTCGTCGGCAAGCCGCTGCCGCGCACCCGGCCGCCACGCGAGGAGCCGGTCGTACCCGTGCAGGCGCCGTCCGCGACGAGCGCGCGTCCGGTGCCGGCCGGCTTCAGCGCGCCCGCGCC